>NZ_JBEOSV010000046.1:0-69093 GCF_040303245.1 Kitasatospora sp. NPDC096077
ACGCCCTCCCACACGACACCCACCCGCAGCGCCTGCACCTCGTCCACCACCCGCTGCCACGACGCGGCGAACCCACCCACGTCCGACACACCATCGGCGGTGAACATCAACTGCTCGAAATACGCGGGAGAATCGGCCTCCACCAGCGAGTGGAACAGCATGCCGCTCTGCATCGGCGACAACGGCAGCACCTCCTCCACCCCCCGGCCGTCTCCGACCACCAGGTCCACACCCGCCTGGTCCAGCCCCGACAACGGGAAGTCCGACGGCGTCGACCCACCCACCCCCGGCACCTCGCAGTGCGCCACGAACTCCTCCAACGCGGCAACGAAACCCGCCGACAACCCCTCGACCACCGCAGCCGAGAACACACCCTCCTGCCAGCCCCACTCCACCAACAACCGGCCCTCCACCACCCGGCCCACCACGTCCAGGACGTGGGAGCGGGGGTCCAGCGGGCTGTGCTCGCCGGCGGGGCTGGGCAGCATGGCCCGGTAGAAGTCGCCGTCTCCGGTCAGGCCGTCGAACTGGCCGAGGTAGTTGAAGCTCACCTGCGGGCGGATCGCGCCCAGTTCCCCGGCCGCGGAATCCTGATCGCCGAGGTAGCGCAGGGCACCGTGGCCGACCCCGCGGCCCGGCACCGTACGGATCCGCTCCTTGACCGCCTTGACCAGCACGTCCCAGTCACCGCCGGCCGGCAGTTCCAGCGGGAACACCGAGGTGAACCAGCCCACCGTCCGCGAGACGTCCACGCCCGCGAACAACTCCTCACGGCCGTGGCCCTCGACATCCACCAGCACCCGGTCCCGACCGGTCCACTCCCCCAGCACCCGGGCCAGCACCGCCAACAGCACCTCGTTCACACGGGTCCGGTACACCCCCGGCACCCGCTGCAACAACGCCCGCGTCGCCTCCACCGACAACCCGCCCGACACCACCCGCAAACCACCGGGCCGCGCCGCCACACCCTCCACCGGCAAACCCGGCTCAACCCCCTGGCCCACACCGGACCAGTACGCCAACTCGGAGTCGAAACCACCCGACTCCACCAACTCCCGCAGCCGATACGCCCACTCCTGGAACGACGCCGACTTCACGCCCAGATCCACCGCGACACCGGACACCACCTGCCCGTACGCCACCGCCAGATCCTCCAGCAGCACCCGCCACGACACCCCGTCCACCACCAGGTGGTGCGCCACCACCACCAACCGCACCCCACCCGCACCGAGATCGATCAGGGCGAAGCGGATCAGCGGGCCGTCGGCGAGGTCGAAGCCGTGCTGCATCTCGTCGGTGATGGTGTCGAGTGCGCTCTGCCGCTCGTCCTCGGCGAGCGCGGACAGGTCGTGGTGCTCGACCGGTACGGGCCGGTCCTCGGCGAGGTTGCGCTGGCGCCAGCCCGCACCGGTGCGCTCGAAGCGCAGCCGCAGGCCGTCGTGGTGGGCGACCAGGGCCGCCACCGCCCGGGTGAGCGCGGTGTGGTCGACGGCCTGGGCGAGTTCCAGCTGGACGGCCATGTTGAAGTGCTGCGGGGCCGTGCGGTGGGTGCGGAAGAACCACCGCTGGATGGGGGTGAGCACCACGGGGCCCTCCACAGGCGGCTGGTCCCGGACGGGGGCGGCGGAGGCCGCGGGGCCGCCGAGGGCGGCGGCGAGCGAGGCGACCGTCTGGTGCTGGAAGATGTCCCGCGAGGTGAGGGTGAGTCCGGCCTTGCGGGCGCGGGCGACGACCTGGATGCTGAGGATCGAGTCGCCGCCCAGGTCGAAGAAATTGTCCTCGACCCCGACCCGCCCGACACCCAGCACCTGCGACCAGACCCCGGCCAGCACCTCCTCCACCGCGCCCACCGGCGCGGTGAACTCCTCACCGGAACCGACCACTTCGGGCTCCGGCAGAGCCCGCCGGTCCACCTTCCCGTTCGGCGTCAACGGCAACGCCTCCAGCGCCACGAACACCGACGGCACCAGGTAGTCCGGCAACACCCCGGCCATGAACTCCCGCAACCCGCCGATCCCTTCGGCCACCACGTAGGCAACCAGCCGGCGACCGCCCGTCGGACCGACCGGTGCCACGACCACGGCCTGCGACACCCCCGGAGCCGACGCCAGCACCGACTCCACCTCACCGAGCTCCACCCGGTGGCCGCGCACCTTCACCTGGTCGTCGACCCGGCCGACGAACTCCAGCTCACCACCGGCCGTCCAGCGCACCGCGTCACCGGTGCGGTACAACCGACCACCCGAACCGAACGGGTCCGCGACGAACCGCTCCGCCGTCAAACCCGGCCGACCCACGTAGCCCTGCGCGAGCCCCGCGCCGGCGACGTACAGCTCACCCACCACACCAGGCGGCACCGGCCGCAGCCAGCCGTCCAGCACGTACACCCGGGTGTCGCCGGTCGGCCGACCGATCGGCACCGTGTCGCCGTCGAGGTGGGCCGGGGTGATCCGGCAGACCGCGGCGAAGGTGGTGGTCTCGGTGGGCCCGTAGCCGTTCAGCAGGGTGAGCGAGGGGAAGCGCTCCAGTACAGCCCGGCAGTGCCGCGGCGACAGCGTGTCGCCGCCGGCGAGCAGCCGGCGCACCCCGCCGAGCGCCTCGATGCCGGAGTCGACGACCTCGTGGAACAGGCCGGCGGTCAGCCAGAGCGTCGTCACCCCGTACTCGGCCACGAAGGCACCCAGCTCGCGGGTGTCCAGCACGCCGGGCGCGGGGACGGCCAGGGTGGCACCGTTCAGCAGCGCGCCCCAGATCTCGAAGGTGGCCGCGTCGAAGGAGACCGAGGCCAGCTGCGCGACCACGTCCTGGCCGCCGAGTTCGAGGTAGCCGTTGTCCCGGACGACCCGCTCGACGCCGCGGTGCGTGGCCTCGACGCCCTTGGGGCGGCCGGTCGAGCCGGAGGTGTAGACGACGTACGCGGCGCTGCCCGGGGTGAGCGCCACCTGCGGGCACTCGGCCGGGCAGGCCATGACGGCCGCGCGGTCCCGGTCGAGGAGGACCAGCCCCGGCCCGTCCGGGGTCCAGCGGGCGGCGGCGGCCTCGTCGGTGAGCAGCAGGGAGAGGCCGGCATCCTCGACCATGAAGTCCAGCCGGCTGTGCGGGTAGGACGGGTCGAGCGGCACGTAGACGGCGCCGGCCTTGACCACGGCGAGCACGGCGGTGATCAGTTCGGCGCCGCGTTCCAGGTGGATGCCGATCCGATCGCCGGGCTTGACGCCGAGGGCGATCAGATGGTGGGCGAGCCGGTTGGAGCACCTGTCCAGTCCGGCGTAGTCCAGGCGGACGCCTTCGGCGCGCAGGGCGACGGCCTCGGGGGTGCGTGCCACCTGGGCGGCGAACAGCTCGGGCAGCGTGCCCGCGGTGGCACTGCGCGCGGTGTCGTTCCAGGTGTGCAGGAGGCGCTCGGTCTCGGCGCCGGTGAGCAGCGGTGCCTCGGCCATCGGGCGCTGCGGCCGGGCGGCGAGGCCGGTGAGCAGGACGCCGAGCTGGTCGGCGAGGCGCATCGCGGTGTGCTCGTCGAAGAGGTCGGTGCTGTACTCCAGGGAGCCGGTGAGGCCGCCGTCGAGGTTCTGCCAGAACTCCAGGGTGACGTCGAAGAGTGCGGCCTCGCGTGGCAGTACGGTCTCGGTGACGGTGAGTCCGGGCAGTTCGGGCAGGCGGACCGGGGCGTTCTGCAGCACGAGCATGGCCTGGACCAGCGGGGGGCGGCTGGGGTCACGTTCGGCCACCACTGCGTCGACCACGCGGTCGAAGGGCACGTCGTCGTTGGCCAGTGCGTCCAGGATGTCGGAGCGGGTGCGGTCGACGAAGTCGGCGAAGCTGAGGGTCTCGTCGACGTCCGCGCGCAGCACCAGGGTGTTGACGAAGAAGCCGACCAGTTCGGCGAGTTCGAGGCGGTCGCGGCCGGTGTCCACGGTGCCGAGCGCGATGTCGCGGCGTCCGGACCAGCGGGAGAGCAGGAGTTGGGTGCCGGCGGCGAGGGTGGTGAACAGGGTGGTGCCGTGTTCGCGGCCGAGGGCGGTGAGCCGTTCGACGGTGTTCGGTGCGAGGGTGAACAGGTGGCGGGCGCCGGCGGAGCTGCGCAGGGCCGGGCGGGGCCTGTCGGTGGGCAGTTCGAGGGCGGTGACGCCGTCGAGTTTCCGCTGCCAGTAGGCGAGTTGGCCGGCGATGCGGGGGTTGTCCGCCTGGTTCTGCTGCCAGTCGGCGACGTCGGCGTGCTGGAGGGCGAGGGGTTCGAGCCCGGCCTGGCGGGTCAGTGTCTCGGCGGTGGTGTCCGGGTCGGTGGTGGTCAGTGCCGCGCGGTAGAGCAGGCCGAGGTCGTGGGCGATGACGTCCATCGACCAGGCGTCGGCGACGATGTGGTGCGCGGTGAGGACCAGCAGGTGGTCCTGGGGCGCGGTGCGCACCAGGAGTGCCCGCAGGGGGCGTCCGGAGCGCAGGTCGAAGGGGGCGGACACCTCGGCCCGCAGCAGTTCCTGGACGGCGGCGTCCCGGGCGGGGCCGGCGAGGACGGCCGGTTCGGCCACCGGCAGTGGCAGGGCGGCGGGTTTGCCGATCACCTGGACGGGTGCGCCGTCGACGTCGGTGAAGGCGGTGCGCAGCGGCTCGTGGCGGGCGACGAGGGCGGCCAGGGCGCGCTGCAGCGCCGGGTGGTCGAGGTGGCCGGTGAGGTGCAGTCCGGTGGCGCAGTTGTAGGCGGAGCCGCCGGGTTCGTGCTGGTCGAGGAACCACAGCCGGCGCTGCGCCGGGGAGAGTCCCAGTGGCCGGCCGCGCTCCAGGGCGGGGATCGGTTCGGCGGCGGTCTGGGCGGGGCGCTGTTCCAGGTGCTCCAGGCGGGCGGCGTACCGGGCCAGGGTGGAGTGGTCGAACAGGTCAGCGGGGGCGGGGCGGTGGCCGAGGCGGCGTTCCACCTGGAAGGCCATCCGCAGGCCGGCGATGGAGTCTCCGCCGCGGGCGAAGAAGTCGTCGTCGGCGCCGATCCGCTCGACGCCGAGGACCTCGGTCCAGATCTCGGCGAGGCGGCGCTCCAGTTCGGTGCGCGGCGGGGTGTGGGCGGGTCCGGCGGTGTGGCCGGGTGCGGGCAGGGCGGCGCGGTCGACCTTGCCGTTGGGGGTGAGGGGGAAGCTGTCCAGGAAGCCGAAGGCGGTGGGCACCATGTGGGCGGGGAGTCGTCCGGCGAGGTGGTCGCGCAGTTCGGCGGCGGAGGGGACGGCCTCGGGCAGGCGGGGGACGACATGGGCGACGAGGCGGCGCGGCTCGGCGCCCTGGGCGACGACGACGCACTGGAGCACGCCCTCGTACTCGCTGAGGGCGGCCTCGATCTCGCCGAGTTCGACGCGCAGTCCGCGGATCTTCACCTGGTGGTCGGTGCGGCCGACGAACTCGTACTGCTCGCCGCCGAGTCGGCGTACCCGGTCGCCGGTGCGGTACATCCGGGAGCCGTCGTCGGCGTTGGGGTCGGCGACGAAGCGCTCGGCGGTGAGCGAGGCCCGGTTGACGTAGCCGCGGGCCAGTGCGTCGCCGGCGATGCACAGTTCGCCGACGCCGCCCTCGGGCACGGGGCGCAGGCTGTCGTCGAGCACCATGACCCGGACGCCGGGCACGGCACGGCCGATGCCGGGGACCTCGCCGAGTTCGGGGGGCAGGGGGCCGTTGACGGTGGTGGTGACGGTGGCCTCGGTGGGGCCGTAGGCGTTGAACATGCGCCGGTTGCGGGCCCAGCGGGCGACCAGGTCGGGCGGGCAGGGCTCGCCGCCGGTGGCGAGGCTGCGCAGGTCGGGCAGTTCCACCGGGGGGATGGTGGCGAGCACCGACGGCGGGATCATCGCGTGGGTGACGGAGGTGGTGGACAGGAGTTCGGCGATGCCCTCGCCGACGGTCTGGGTGTCGGCGGAGGGCAGGATCAGGGTGGCCCCGGCGTACCAGGTCTGGACGAGGTCGGCGATGGCGACGTCGAAGTTGGGCGAGACCAGTTGGAGGACGCGGCTGTCCTGGTCGATGGCGAGGGCGTCGACGTGGGCGGCGCCGAGGGCCTCGACGCCGCGGTGGGTGACGGCCACGCCCTTGGGGGTGCCGGTGGAGCCCGAGGTGTAGATGACGTACGCGGTGTTGTCCAGCAGCACCGGCACGTCGGGGGCGGTGTCCGGGCCGTCCTGGTCGGGCCGGTCGATCCGCAGGGTCCGGGCGGTGGCGCCGAAAACGTGTTCGCCGGGGTCCCCGGTGAGGACGAGGTTGATGTCGGAGTCGGCGACCATGAAGGCGAGGCGCTCGGCCGGGTACTTGGGGTCGAGCGGGACGTAGGCGCCGCCGGCCTTGAGGACGGCGAGCAGTCCGGTGATCAGGTGCGGGCCGCGTTCGACGAAGACGCCGACCCTGCTCTCGGGCCGCACTCCCTCGGCCACCAGTCGGCGGGCCAGCAGGTTGGCCCGCCGGTCGACCTCACCGTAGGAGAGGCTGACGCCGGCCTGCTCCACCGCGGGGTGGCCCGGCCGGCGGGCGGCCTGTGCCTCGAACAGCCCGTGGAGCGTGGTGCCGGCGACGGCCGACCGGTTGAACGACGAGTACATGCCAGACTTCATGCCGGTATCCCAAATCGCTGAGGAATTGTTCGTGAACGCCTGTGACCGTCGAGCGCACGGCTCGTCATCCGCCCCGGCCGGAGCGTGTTTCCGTCGATGCGGCCCGATGTTCTTCCCCGGGTTCGATCCGAATTGCCCCCGGGGCCGACGACGTATCGGAACGCGTCGGTCCGGCCCGCCACCCCGACTGCACAGCGATGCCTCGGGAAACATTCTTCAACGTCGGAATTTGCTCGAACAGGAGTTTTAGCCCTGTCGCAAACACCCACTCCGGAGGCGGTACCACAGGGAGTCAGCCACCACTCCACGTGGGCATCTACCGCACCCCACCCCCGGGGGGAGTGCCAGCTGAACCCGAATCCATCCTGCGGACGGCATAGTGCGTCGCCACCATGTCTCGGTATGGTGCGGACCATCGGTCAAACGGGGTGGGAAGTCACACACCCACAGGCAGTCACAGGGGCGTCAATGCGGCGATATCGAACCGTTCCACCGCCGGCCCGGCCCGGCGAGGTGGTGGCCTCGCTCAACGCGGTTTCCGTCGCACTCCCGAGTGCCGCTGGGCCGCGTTTCGCGCTGAAAGACGTGAACCTCGGAATCCGCTCCGGTTGCTTTCTGGCCGTGATGGGCCCGGCAGGCGCCGGAAAGACCACGCTGCTGCGCTGCCTGGCCGGGCTCGTCCCTCCGACGTCCGGTTCGACGAGGTGGGCCCCGGGGCCGGACCCGGCCCAGCCGGTCCCCGTCGAACTGCTCCTGGAGGAACCGTCCCTGGACGAGCGGCAGCCGGACCACCCGGCCGGCTCGGTGGCCGAGTCCGTCCGGTCGGCGGGCCCGGTCGGCCGGGTCGACCTGGACCGGGTCCTCCGGGCGACCCTGCTGGGCCGCAGCCCGGAGCGGCCGGTCCGGGAGCTGTCCGCCTCCAGCCGCCAACGCCTGGCGGTCGCCCGGGCGCTGGCCCGGGCCCCGCGACTGCTGCTGGCCGACGAGCCCGGCCCGGACGCCCGATCCGGCGCCGAACGCGCCCGGGCCACCGTCCTGCGGCGCGCGAGCGCGCGGTTCGACGTCGCGACCGTGATGGCCGTACGAGACCCGGTCGCCGCCGCGCTCGCCAGCGCCACGGTCTTCCTCCACCGCGGGCAGGTCGTCGACGCGGTGGCCGGCGCCGACCCGGCCGAGCTCGCCGAGTGCCTGCTCAGGATCGAGCGGCAACAGTCCGCAGCCTGCGATTGACCAGATCGAGCAGCGCCCCGGGCTCGTTGAGGAAGAAGTGGTCGCCGGGCAGTTCCAGGGATTCGCTCGGGCCCGCGCAGTGCCGGGCCCACTCCTTCATGTCGGCGGGCCGCGCCTCCGCGTCGTCCACCCCGGCGAAGGTCGTCATCGGGACGGGCACGGTGACGCCCGGTTCGGTCAGGTACGTCTCGGTGAGCGCGAAATCGGCCCGCAGGACCGGCAACAGCAGCGCGAGGATCTCCGGGGCGTTCAGCACCGCGGTCGGCATCCCGTTCATCTGCCGGATCTCCTCGGTCAGTTCGGCGTCCGGCAGCAGGTGCCGGCGCATCGCGGTGCGCTGCGGCACGCAGCCGCCCAGGAACAGCCAGGTCGGTGTCCGCGCCCCGCGCTCGGCCAGCAGCCGGGTCAGCGCGAAGGCGATCTGACCGCCCATGCTGTGCCCGAAGAAGGCGAACGGCTTGTCCGTCCACGGCTCCAGGTGCTCGGCCAGCCGCACCACCAGGTCCGCCATCACGGTCACCGGCGGCTCGCTGATCCGCTCCTCCCGGCCGGGCAGCAGCACCGGGCACACCTCGACGGACGGGTCCAGGAACTCGTGCCAGGACCGGAACACGCTGGTGCCGCCACCCGCGTACGGGAAGCAGAACAGCCGCACCCTGGCCGCCGGGCGCTGGGGCCGGGTGACCACCCAGCGCGGGCTACGGGACTTGGTGGGTTCCACAGGACTGCCTTTCCGGAGCTTTCCGAAGGGGACGCCACCCGGGGCCTCCGGGGGCAGGAGGCGGAGCGGACACGGTCAGGGCACGGGGTCGCCGATGTTCTCGGCGGGTTCGGCCGACCTGGTGGGTTCGGGGGTGGAACCGGCAGCGGGCAGGGCGCTGCGGACATCCGGAAACGCCCGCAGCGTACGGCTGAGGCCGGCTGCCACCGCGGCGAGCAGCAGGAGGCCGACGAAGACCGCGACCGCCGTCCCGCGCCCGGCCGTATCGGCGAGCACGCCGCCGAACAGCGGGCCGGCCACCCCCGCGACGCCGCCGGTGAGCGCCATCGCCGCCCCGACCCGGCCGCGCAGGCCGTCCGGGGTGACTCTCATCTGGTACACCACCACGGTGGCGTGCACGGTCGGCGCGCAGAAGGCGATCGCCGCGAGCACGGCTCCGAAGAGGTAGGCGCTGGTGCCGAGCGCGAGCAGCGGGGTGACCGCGGCGCCGACCAGGCCGAGGCCGGAGATCGCGACCCGCGGCGCGATGAGCCGCTGCAGCACCGGCGCCACCACGGCGCCGAGCAGGCCTCCGACGCCCGTCATGGCCCCGATCACGCCGATCTCGTCGGCCGGCACCCCCGACCGCTTCGCGAGGGTCACCACCAGCAGGTAGAGCGCGTTGAACGCGATGCTCACCGCCACCGCCACCAGCAGGGCGCTGCGCAGCACCGGGCGCTCCCGGATGAAGCGCACGCCGACCTTGAGGTCCCCGGCCAGCGAGCCGCCCTGCCGGGCGGGGGCCGCGACGGCGGCCGGCAGCCGCAGGAACAGCAGCAGCACGAAGGAGGCGGCGAAGGTGACCGCGTTGACGGCGAACGGCAGCCACTCGTGCGCGGCCAGCAGCAGACCGCCGAGCCCCGGGCCGACCAGCGTCGCCAGGTAGCTGCGGGCCGCGTTGCGCGAGACCGCCTCCGGCAGCTGGCTCGGGTGGACGAGCTGGGGCAGCAACGCCTCCTCCGCCGGGGTGAACAGCGCCGCCGCCGCGCCGTCCACGGCGGCCACCAGGAACACCGGGCCCAGGCCCTCGTCCCCCCGCCACAGCGCCAGCACGAGCGCGGCGAGGGCGGGGATGCGCACCAGCTCACAGGCGATCAGCACCCGCTTGCGGTTCCACCGGTCCACCAGCGCGCCGGCCGGGATCAGCACCAGCAGCCGGGCCATCGCGTTCACGGTGCCGGCCGCGCCCGCGGTGACGGCGGATCCGGTCAGCGCGAGCACTACCAGCGGGATCGCGAACAGCGATACCTGGCCACCGATTTCGGAGAACAGCTGACTGATCAGCACCACGTTGTAGTTGCGGTTGCGCGCCAATGGCCTTGGAATCTGCGACTGTTCGACGTCCGGCACCCTGAGATCCCTCCGCCCGCCCTGTTCCGACCTGCGCATGCTGCCACCGGCCCACCGCAACCGGGAGATCTTTAAGCGAGGACGGAACAACGCTGGTCGAACGTCCGATCGGATCGCGCCGGCGCCGCCCGGAACTCGAAAGAGTAGTGCAGGCAACACCCCCCTTCGGGTGTGCGGTGTACTTACCGGAACGCTCCGGGCGGACAGACTTGGAAACGTACAGCGGCGCGGTTGAGGCCGCGTCTCACAAGGGTTTCGAGGAGTCTTCTCATGGCCGGTTCTGCCGGAAAGCCCGGATCGGGCTGGGTGGTCCTTCCGCTGGTGCTGTTCTTCATCGGTGCCATGCTCACCTCCGTGGTCTCCCACGGCGTGACGGGCAGCACCCACACCACCGTCATGATCGGCGGGTTCGTCCTGGACGCGATCGCCCTGGTCTGGGGCGTCGCCCGCTGGCGCAAGGCGAGCAACGGTGAGTGACCCCTTGACCGTGACCCGGCCGTCCCGTCCTGCGACCAGGAGCACCCGACCATGACCACACCGATCCCGGCCGACCCGGCCCGGCGGACCGCCCGCGCCTACCAGCGGAGCCTGGGCCTGCGGGCGGTCGCCGCCACCATCGCGATCGGGGCCGTCTTCGGCCTCGCCGCCTGCAACTCGCCCCAGCAGGTGCTCGATCGGGCCGACATGTGCCTGAAGATCACCGACCTGGCGCTGTTCAACCCGCACCCCGTGGACGCCGACGCCGCGGTCAAGGACGTCAACGACCGCGCGGACAAGATCGACGAGCTGGCGAAGAAGGCCAAGGACGACAACCTGAAGAAGGCCGCCAGCGACACCGCCAACGAGCTGCGCAGCACCAAGCTCAAGGACCGCGACCCCGGCAGCGTCTCCGTGTATGTCACGGGCCAGAACAAGCGGCTTGAGTCGCTGCGCTCCACCTGCACCAGCGCCGGTGACATGGCGGGCTGACGCACCGCCACCCATGGACCGGAGGCCGCGGGTGGCGGGACCCCCGCCTGCTCACTCCGACCTCCCTCACCGGGTGCCCGGGGCCCCCCGCCCCGGGCACCCGGTGCTTTCCGTTTCCGGGCCCGCGACAAACGCCGATTCCTGCTAGGACTCCTGGATGTCGTGCCCCAGATAGGTCAGCACAGCCAGCACCCGGCGGTGCACACTGCCGCCCTCCGGCGGCAGGTTGAACTTGTCGAAGATGTTCCGGATGTGCTTGCTCACCGCCCGCTCGGTGATCACCAGTTGTTCCGAGATCGCGTTGTTGGCCTTGCCCTGCGCCATCAGCTCCAGCACCTCCTGCTCGCGCGGACTCAGATTGCGCATCGGCCTGGCCGCGACCTGCCGGCTGAGCAGTTGGGTGACCACCTCCGGGTCGAGCACGGTACCGCCGCCGGCGACCGTCTCCAGCGCCTCCAGGAACTGGTCCACCCGCCCCACCCGGTCCTTCAGCAGGTAGCCCACCCCCTTAGCCCCGTGCGCCAGCAGCTCGGCCGCGTACGTCTCCTCAACGTACTGGGAGAGCACCAGGACCGGCAGGTCCGGCAGTTCGCGCCGGGCGGCGAGCGCCGCCCGCAGCCCCTCGTCCCGGAATGACGGCGGCAGCCGGACGTCGAGGACCGCCAGGTCGGGCCGGTGGTTGCGCAGCGCGGGCAGAATCTCCGGTCCCGCGCCGACCGACGCCTCCACCGAGTGGCCGTTGCTGCTGAGCAGCAGGACCATCCCCTCCCGTAGCAGGGCGTTGTCCTCCGCGATCACGATCCGCATGGCAGCTCCACTTTCAGCTCCGTAGGCCCTCCGACAGGGCTGGTGAGGGTCGCCGTACCGTCCAGCGCGGCCACCCGGCGGCGGATGCCGACCAGACCGGAGCCGGCGTGTTCGTCGGCACCCCCGCGTCCGTCGTCGGTGACCGTGATGGTCAGCTGTCCGTCGCTGCGCTGGAAGCGTACCGAGGACTTGGTCGCCCGGCTGTGCTTCCTGATGTTGGTCAGCCCCTCGGCGATCACGAAGTAGGCCGCCGCCTCCACCGACGCGGGCAGCCGGTGGCCGCTCTCGACCACGCTCACCTGCAGGTCCACCGGAATCGACGAGCCGGCTGCCAACGCCCGGACGGCACCGGCGAGTCCACGGTCCGTCAGCACCGGCGGGTAGACCGTCCGTACGACGTGGCGCAGGTCGGCCAGGACCCGCTCGATGCCCTCCTGCGCCTCGTCCAGCCGCGCTCTGGTCGCCTCCGGGTCCTTCGCCAACTGCTGCTTGGCCAGCCCGATCCGCAGCGACAGGGCGACCAGCTGCGCCTGGACGCCGTCGTGGAGGTCCCGTTCGATGCGACGCAGTTCGGCGCTGTGCGCCTCGACGGCGCCGGCCCGGCTCTCCGACAGCTCCGCCACCCGCTCGGCCAGCCGGGACGACTCGGACGGGCGCAACAGGTTCACCGTCCAGCTCGCCTGACGCTCCGCCAGGAACCTCTGCAGGTTGAGCACCAGCGGCTCGGCCCGCGACGGGACGCCTCGGCGCCGGGCCACCGCGTCGGCGACGCCCAGTCGTACGCCGTCCAGCGGCAGGCCGACCAGCCACAGCAGCAGGGTCAGCAGGCTGAGCAGCATCACGCTCAGGGTCTGCACCGGCAACCACAGGGCGTCGCGCCAGGTGCCGGGGTCGGTCATCGCCAGCCGGAACCGGTCCGAGAGCGAGCCGTCCAGCGGCAGGTACTGCTCCGGCACCGTGGTGCCCAGGAAGGCGCCCGCGCGTACCCGTTCGTGCCCCGCCAGGCGGCGCAGCGCCCGCACCACCTCCGGCCAGGCGGGGGCGCCGATCAGGAACACGGTGAAGAACAGCGAGGCCGGGACGACGAAGCAGCCGAAGAAGCAGACCACTGCCATCGGCAGGCCCATGTACAGGAAGGCGCTGGCGTCCCGGGCGTCGCGGACGGCCGCGCCGAGTCTCGACGTGTCCTCCTCGGTGTCCGGCTGAGGCTCGAACTCTGGCACCGGTAGGGCCTCCTGGGGTCGGCGTTGCACTGCGGCGACCGCCGCACCACGGCGTCGCGTCCCACCGTAACGAACCGGAAGCGCACCGTGCGGTGTCTCTGTCACCCCAGCACATGGGTGTGCTGGCTGAACCCCGAGACGGGTGGAAGGGTCATCGCGGCGCCCTCGGCGGAAACCCTAGGGTCAGTTGCGTGGCCGCGGGTGACCCGCGGCCACGCCGGCCCACCGCAGTGTCGGCCGGGCCGGCCAGGAAGCACGCCCGGGAGGGTTCACCGGTGATCAGGCAGCGCATCGGACGGACGGACGCGGCGGATTCAGCCGTCGAGCAGGAGCAGGGCCACCCGATCGGCCCGGTCGCCCTGACCATGCGGTCGGTGACCCGTCGTTACCTTCGCGGCGGCCAGCCGGTGAACGCCCTGGACGACGTGAGCCTGGAGATCCCCCAGGGGCGGTTCGTCGCCGTGATGGGCCGCTCCGGGTCCGGCAAGACGACCTTCCTGCAGTGCGCCGCCGGCCTGGACCGGCCGACCTCCGGCACCGTGCGGATCGGGAACACCGACCTCGGCTCGCTGAGCGAGGCGGCGCTGACCCGGCTGCGCCGGGACCGGATCGGCTTCGTGTTCCAGTCGCTCAACCTGGTGCCGTCGCTGACCGTGCGGGAGAACGTCACGCTGCCGCTGCTGCTGGGCGGCGAGCGGCCGGACAGCCCGCAGGCCGTGGAGCGGGCGATGCGCGTCCTGGAGTCGGTCGGGCTGGCAGACCGCGCGGACGACTCCCCGCTGCACCTGTCCGGCGGCCAGCAGCAGCGGGTCGCCATCGCCCGCGCCCTGGTCACCGACCCGGCGGTGATCTTCGCCGACGAGCCGACCGGGGCACTCGACCCCTCCACCGCCAACGACGTCTTCACGCTGCTGCGCCGGGCCGTGGACGACACCGGGCACACCGTGGTGATGGTCACCCACGACCCGGTCGCCGCGAGCTGGGCCGACGAGGCGGTCTTCCTGGCGAAGGGACGGATCGTCACCAACATGGTCCGGCCGCAGACCGCCGACGTCGTCCAGGTCATGGCCGAGCTCGGGGGCTGCTGACCATGTCCGCGACCCGCACCGTCCCCCGCGCCGCGGCCCGGGCCCTGCGGAGCCCGTACGGCCCGAGCCGCGGCGAGGGCCAGGCGACCGCCCGCACGGCGCACTTCCTGGCCGTCCGCGCGGTCCGGATGCACCTCAAGGCGTGGAGCGCGGTCTTCGCCGCGCTGCTGCTGACCTCCCTGCTGCTCGGCTCGTTCGCCCTGGCCACGCTGTCCGCCTTCGCCGGGCACGCCCGGGTGGAGCGCTACGCGGCGACCGTCGCGGTCGTCGGCGGCAATCAGACCACCACCTACGAGGCCACCCCGTTCGCCAGCAAGCCGAAGTCCGTCACGGCCGCGCTCACCGAGCGGGTGCGCGTCCCGGAGTCGGCCGTCGCCCGGCTCTCCGCCGTCCCCGGCGTCGCGGCGGCGATCCCGGACAGCGTTGTCCCGATCACCCTGACCGCGGCCGACGGCACCACCGCCGTCCCGGGGCCGGACTCGGAGTCCGGGGTCTCCCCCGTCTACGCGCACGGCTGGGCCACCGCCGCGTTGGCTCCCTTCACGCTGCGCTCGGGCCACCAACCGAACGGCCCGCAGGAAGTGGTCCTGGACGGCGCCCTGGCCGCCCGTGCCGGGGCCAAGGTCGGCGACGAGGTCGGCCTCCAGTCGCCGGTCGGCCTGCCCGTGCGCTACCGGGTGGCGGGCATCGCCGCACCCCAGGGCGGTGGCGACGGCACCGGCCTGGCCCACCAGGGCACGGTCTTCCTCAGCGACCAGAAGGCCCGCGACCTGGCGGGCCACCCCGGCCAGGTGGACGCGATCGGCGTCCTCGCGGAGGACGGCACAACCGTCCACACCCTCTACCCGGCGCTGCGCGCCGCCCTGGACGGCGGCACCGCGGTCCGCGACGCCGTCGGCGAGCGGGCGCCGCAGGACTCCTCGGCCCTGCGGGTGCTGACCGGCAACGCCCGCGGGAACGCGGAGTTCCTCCAAGCCGCGCCCAGCCGGATCGGGCTGCTGATGCTGCTGGCCACGGTCTGCGTGGTGGTCACCATGATCGCCGTGTTGGTGGTCTCCAGCACCGTGGCGCAGGCCGTCCACCAGCGGGCCCGGGAGTTCGCGCTGCTCCGGGCAGTCGGGGCGACCCCCCGCCAGTTGCGGGTCACCGTGGGGCACGAGGCCGCGATGGTCGCCGTCACCGCCGCCCTGCTGGGCGCGGCCGGCGCCGTCCCCGTCTACCTGGAACTCGTCGCCATGCTGGAACGGCGCGGCGCGATCCCCGTCGGCCTCGACCTGTCCATCCCGCCGATGATGCTGGCCTCGGTGGTCCTCACCGGGGCGCTGACCCTGCTGGTGGCCCGGGTCGCGGCCGCGCTCGCCTGCGGGCGGACGGCCAAGCTGAAGCCGGCCGCAGCGATGGGCGAGGCCCAGACCGAGCCCGAGCAGCCCGGCAAAGGACGCACGATCACCGGCGTCATCCTGCTCTTCACCGGGGTCAGCGCGGCTGGCACGGCCTCGCTGCAGCGCGGCGAGACCGCCGCCGCGGCCGCCAGTTCGGCCGCGATGGCCCTGGTCATCGCGTGCGCGCTGCTCGGCCCGTGGATCGCCCGGCTCGCGATCCATCTCGTCGGCGGCACGGTTCGCCGCCTCGGTGGGGCCGGCGGCTACCTCGCCGACGCCGCCACCCGGGCGAACTCCCGGCGCCTGGGCGCGGCGATCACCCCGATCGTGCTGGTGGTGGCCTTCGTCGGGGTCCAGCTCTCGGCCGGCGCCACGCTGGACCGCGAGGGCGGCCGGCAGGCCGGCAGCGCCATGCGGGCCGACCTGTCGGTCACCGCCGGTGGCGCGGGCATCCCCGAGGAGGTGGTGCAGCGGCTCGCCCGGACGAACGGCGTGAGCGCGGCCACCGGCGTGCTGTACAGCACCGTCGTGCTGGCGCACCGCGAGGTCGGCGATCCCAAGCTCGACCGGTTCCCGGTGCTCGGCATCACCCCGCAGGCCCTGCCCGCCACCCTCGACCCCAAGGTGACCGCCGGTGACCTCGGCATGCTCGGCCGCGGCACGGTCGCGGTCGGCACCGAGCGCGCCCGCGATCTGAGCCTGTCGGTCGGCTCCACAGTGACGATCCGCTACGGCGACGGCGCGGCCGTGCCGCTGCGCGTGGTCGCGCTCTACGAGCGGCAGCTGGCGCTCGGCGAGTTCCTCTTCGCCCACGACGAACTGGCCGCGCACACCGCCGCCCCGGCGAACGGGCGGGCGCTGCTGGCGGTCGCCCCGGGCTCCGACCACCGGGCCGTGCGGGCCGCCGTGGAGCGGGAGTTGGCCGGCGCAGCGCCCGGTGCCACAGTGACCGACCAGCCGTCCCCCGAGCACCTGCGCGAGGAGGACCGCGGCGTCGGCCAGGTGATCACCACGGTCGCCGTGACCGCGATCGGCAGCTTCACCGTGATCGCGGTGCTGAGCACCCTGACCCTGATCGTCACCGGACGGCGGCCGGAACTCGCCCTTCTGCGACTGGTCGGCGCCGGCCGGCGGCAGGTCCGTGGCATGCTCCAGGTGGAGGCGTTGATCGTCATGACGGTCGGCCTGGTGATCGGCGCCCTGGCGGCCCTCATTCCCTTGGCCGCCTTCAGTTGGTCACTTGCCGGTTCACTGCCCTATCTGCCGGGAATGCAGGTGCTGTTGATCGTCTCGACCGTCGTAGTCACCACGCTGGCCGGCTACCTACTGCCGGGCCGCTCCTTCCGGCGTAGGCGGCATCCGGCCGAACTACGGCGCGTGTGACACCCGTTCCGGCAGCAGGGGCAGGCAGTAGTAGGCAGAGAAAGAAACGAGGAACTCCACCCGATGCGTCGCGTCGCCGTAGCAAGTCTGCTGGCCCTGGCCGGAGCGGCCGCGCTGGTCCTCAGCGCCTTCCAGCCCTGGTACGAGAAGAGCGATCCTCGGTCGGTACCGATCGCAGACCTCTTCCAGGGCTTCTCCCCCGACCGCACCGCCACGACCGGCACGTCCATGATGATCCCGCTGGCCGCCGGCGCGGCGATCGCGGCCCTCGCCCTGCTGGTGCGCTCTCGGCTGGTGATGCTCCTGGCCGGGCTGCTCGCCCTGGCCACCTGCGTGCTGTGGACGGTCCAGAAGGCCCTTGAGGTGGCGCCGGTCTCCTTCGACATCACCGACCTGCACACCGGCCTGTGGAACGCCTACGGCGGTGTCCTGCTGCTGCTGATCGCCGTGGCGGTGCTGCCCCCCAGGCGCGCCTGACCGCGCGGCCGCCCGCGTCAGCCGGCCCTCCAGCGTGGATGTTTCAGCCACGACTTAACCATCTGCCGTAGCCGTGCCCGGCCTTGAAGACTCTCCCTTGAGCAGCGTTCGACGGGAAGGGACCTGAGGTGGACGGCACATCGGCGGCACCATCGAGAGCAACGCTCGCCACCGCGCTGGAGCGCTTCGGCCAACTCGCCCGGGACTGCGCGGTGGTGGGCGCCCAGCTCGCGGTGCACGCGCACGGTTCGCTGCACACCCGGGAGTTCGGCCGCGAGGTCGACGGCGGCTCCGAGGTCCACTCCGGTTCGGCCTTCGCGTACGGGTCCACCTCCAAGACCTTCACTGCCGTCTGCGCGCTCCAGCTGGTCTCCGACGGCCTGCTGACCCTGGATGACCCGATCCGCCGCTGGGTGGGCGGCGCCGACCCGGCCCTGGACGCGACCGTACGGCAACTGCTCAGCCACACCGCCGGCCTGCCGTCCGACCACGAGTCGCACGATGCGGGTGGCGATCCGCCGGCCCGCCGCCTACGGGCCCTGCTCGCCGCCGTGCCGCCCCCGGCCCGGACCGCCTGGCCCGCCCCGGGCACGTTCTCCTACTCCAACGTCGGCTACCACCTGCTCTCCCAGCTGGTGGCCGATGCCACCGGCCTGAGCTGGCCGGAGACCCTCGACACCTACCTGCTCAGCCCCCTCGACACCCGGGCCGGCTTTCTTCCGGGCCCGCGCCCGCGCACCGCCCCGGCCCTGACCGTCCACGGCCACCACATCCGGCCCCCGGCCACCGGCCACGAGGCCCGCACCGTCTCAGCCATCGCGTGCACCACGGACTCCGACTCGCTCGCGGCCGGCGGCCTGGCCGGCACCGCGACCGACCTGGTCGCACTGGCCCGGCTGGCCCTCGGGAACGGGCCGGACCTCTGCGACCCGCAGGTCCTGCAGGAGATGACCACCCCGGTCGACGGCGCCGAACCGTTCGGCCTCGCCGACGGCTGGGGCCTGGGCCTCGGCCGCTTCGGTACGCCCGGCACCGCCTGGTGGGGCCACGACGGCACCCACGACGGCACCACCTGCCACCTGCGTCTGGATTCCGCGTCCGGCACCGTGGTAGCGCTCACCACCAACTCCACCACCGGCCAGCAGCTGTGGGACGCCGTCCTGCGCGAACTCGCCGACGCGGGCCTGCCCGTCGGCGTCCACCGCCCCCAACTCCCGCCCGAGGCACCGGTCGAGGACTTCACCCCCTGCCTCGGCGAGTACCGCAACGGGGAACTCGGCATCACCGCGCGCCTGGACGCCGGCGACCTCATCCTCGCCCTCCCGGGCGGCGCCGCCTACCCCGCCACCCCGCGCGCGGACCTCACCTTTTCCGCCCTGCCCCCAGGTCACAGCACCCCCTTCGTCGGCCGCTTCCTGCGCAGCCCGCACTCCCCCGTAGTCCTGCAGTACAACGGTCGCACCCTCACCCGCGCCGCCCCCGTCACGTGAACGGACCGGCGCGGGCCGGACCGCACTGAAGACCCCAAGCGCGAAACAACCGCCCCCGCGGTCGGGACAGGGGTGCCGCGTTGGAAACCGCATCTCTGTCCGGCGCCGCGAGCAGGAACGCAAGGCATTCAACGAGGTCCCCGGCGCCATCACCCGGCCCAACCTCCCCCAGGACGGCATGCTCGACCTCGACTACAGCCCCCTGGCCGAATCCGCTCACCGCGCCGGCCGCGCCCTGCACTCCATCGGCAGCGCGGACCTCACCGACGCCTTCCCCGCCGAGACCGCCATCGAGCTCGCCGCCGTGGAGAACGCCGAACTCGGCGACCTCACCGGCCGGCCGCGCCCGCCAGGCCGTCCTCCTCAGCCGCGAAGGCGCCTCCCCCGTCCAGGTCGCCGGCGCCGACCACCTCCTCGAACAGGACCCCTTCGGCCCCGCAGCACTGTTCACCGGGCCGCGGGGCGGGCGGATCACCATCGCCGTCCTGCGCGACGCGACGCACTGGGACGAGGTCGTGGTGGGGCTCGGCTTCGAGGACCTGCGCCGCCACGACCTCCGGCACACCGGGCTGACGTGGATGGCCGACGCCGGGGTGCCGCTGCACGTCCTGCGGAAGATCGCCGGACACGGCTCGCCCACGACCACGCAGTGGTACCTCCACCCCGACCGGCGCTCGATCGAGCTGGCCGGCGAGGCCCTGAGCACGCACCTGCGCGGGCCGCGCGAGGCCCCTGGTCCCGAAGTGACCCCGCCGGAGACTCCCGGGCGCCACCTGCGGCTAGTGCGCTGACCTACCCTCAAAAACGGCAAAAGCCCCGCTGGCCTGGACTTCCGTCCAGTCAGCGGGGCTCCGACATCACTGTCGGGACGACAGGATTTGAACCTGCGACCCCTTGACCCCCAGTCAAGTGCGCTACCAAGCTGCGCCACGTCCCGTGGTCTCGTGCCGTGCGGCGGGGCCTGGGGGGGCTTTGCCGGTTGGCTTTTCGACCTTGTCTCCGGTGTCCCGGCGACGTGGAAAACAATACAGCACGTCGGGGGGTGCTCGCTGCCAGATTCCGGGAGCGGGTGGGGTCGGTGGGTTCAGGGGGTCGGGTGGCGGGCGTCGTAGCGGAGGAAGGCGGGGCGGCGGGCGGCGAGGAGGAGGACGCAGGCGACGCAGGCGAGGCCGCCGGTGATGACGGAGGTGGCGGGGTTGCTGAGGGCGGCGACGGCGCCGGACTCGAAGTCGCCGAGGCGGGGGCCGCCGGCCACGACGACGATGAAGATCCCCTGGAGGCGGCCGCGCATCTCGTCGGGGGCGGCGACCTGCATCATCGTGTTGCGGAAGATCATGCTGACGGTGTCCGCGCAGCCGGCCACCGCGAGCAGCAGGAGGCCCAGCCAGAGGTTGTGGAGGGCGCCGAAGGCGGCGATGGCGAGGCCCCAGGCGGAGACGGCGGCGAGGATCGCGACGCCCTGGCGGTGGACCCGGCCGACCCAGCCGGAGAAGAGCGCGCCGATCAGGGCGCCGACGGCCGGGGCGGAGACCAGCAGGCCGACGGTGCGGGCGTCGCCGGCGTAGAAGGTGGCGGCGATCGCGGGGAAGAGGGCGCGGGGCATCCCGAAGATCATCGCGGCCAGGTCGGCGAGGAAGCTGGTGCGCAGGTTGGGCTGCTCGCGCAGGAAACGCAGGCCGTCGAGGACGGAGGCGCGGCCCTTGCGCTCGCCCAGTGGCCGCATGGCGGGCAGTCGCCACATGGCGTACAGGGTGGCGGTGAAGGCGACGGTGTCGACCAGGTAGGCGGACTGGACGCCGAAGGCGCCGATCAGGACGCCGCCGAGCATCGGGCCGACGGTGAGGCCGAGGTTCATGCTGACGGTGTTCAGGGCGTTCGCCGCCGGGAGCCGGTGGGCGGGGACCAGCCGGGGGATCATCGCCGAGCGGGCGGGCGAGCTGAGTGCGAAGAACCCCGCCTGGACGGCGACGGCGGCGTAGAGGACGGCCACCGCGTGGAACCCGGCGAGGGCCTGGGCGGCGAGCAGGGCGGAGACGGCGGCCAGGCCGGCCGAGCCGATCAGGCCGAGCTTTCGGCGGTCCACGGTGTCGGCGATGGCGCCGCCGTACAGGCCGAAGGCGACCAGCGGGACGAGGGAGAACAGACCCACCAGGCCGGTCGCGAAGGCGGAGCCGGTCAGGTCGTAGACCTGGACGGAGACGGCCACGGCGGTCATCTGCTGGCCGATCGAGGACACCGCCTGACCGGACCAGACCCGGCGGTAGTCGGGGTGCTCGCGCAGCGGGCTGAGGTCGGCGAAGGCCCTGCGGTACCAGGGGAGGGCCGGTATCCCGCCCGGCGTCCCGGGAGGGTCCGGGGTCTCGGAGGAGGCCGCGGGTGAGTCCGCGGCGGCGGGGACCCCGGTGGGGGTGGCGGTGGGGGTGGCGGCGGTCGAGGTATCAGGGGGTTGCTTGGTCGTCACAACCGTCCATGGTTGCCCCGGCCCGCGCCGCCCCCGACACCGGGGGGCTCCCTCCGGCCCCCGCACGCCGAACCGCCACCGAACCGCCACCGAACGGCCACCGAACGTCGACCGACCGCCACCGATCCATCGCCGCCCCGCACCGCCCCCCACCGACCGCCGGAGTCGCCCCCGACAGCCGGTGCAGCACGCCCCGCCGACTACCGGGTGAGCACCTGCTTCTCCCCCGCCTCCACCGCGAAGTCCAGCCGGTTCCCCGGCGGCGGGAACGGGCAGATGAAGTGGTCCGCGAAGGCGCAGGGCGGCAGGTAGGCCCGGTTGAGGTCGAGGACCGTCCGGCCGTCCGCGTCCGGTGCGGGCAGGGTGATGAAGCGGAAACGGTAGGTGTCGACACCGCTGGTGGCGTCCGCGATGACGCCGGTGAGGCGCTGGCCGGAACGGCCGACGGTCAGGGTGCGGTGCTCGCCGGCCACCGTGAACTCGATCCGTCCGGTGACGGCCAGCGGGCGGTCCTTGCCGTCCGCGTTCGGGACGACGACCGACTGCCCCTCCTCCTCGAAGGGGGTGTAGACGGCGGGCACCGCCCACTCCGGCGCGTACGGGTAGGCGGAGATGCCCGCGAAGCCGACCCGGCGGGGCGCGGCCGGGTCGAAGACCCGCAGGGCGAGCTCGCCCTCCCGCTCGATCGGGACGAGCAGCAGCTCGCCCTGGGTGGCGGTGTCGGCGGCCGGATCGGTGTCCGGGCGCAGCAGCACCTCGCCGTCCACCGGTCCGTCGGCACGGTCGGCGCCGTCGACCGTGATGCCGTCGGCCGCGGCGGCCCGCACCCGGACGCCCTCGGGGTCGGCCCACCAGAGCCCGGGCAGGCCCGGGACCTCGGCCGGCTCGGGCGCCAGCCAGTGCGTGCCGGTGAGTGCGAGCTGGCCGTGCGGCGCGCTCACCGACGCCGCCCGCCCGTCACTCCAGTGCTTCCAGTCCTCCGCGGCCGTCGCCGTCATCGGTCAACCCTCCCGGTCCGGTCCCGCGGACGGCCCGCCGTTCGAGCCGTCCGTATCGGTCATCCTGCACAACGTCGTCCGTCGGTACGGATCATTCCCCGACCCCGGCAAGCCGCCGCCCCCGTAAGGAGACTGCAATGCGGCGGCAACACACGGCGGCCGGGACCGCAACCGGGACGCGGTGGTCAGTCCTGCAGCGGCCGGAAGAGGCCCTCCTGCACCACCGACACCACCAGCTGCCCGCTCCGGTCGTAGATCTGCCCGCGGGCCAGGCCGCGCGCGCCGTGGGCGATCGGCGACTCCTGCTGGTAGAGCAGCCAGTCGTCGGCGCGGAACGGCCGGTGGAACCACATCGCGTGGTCGAGCGAGGCCATGTCGAAGTGCCGGCGGCCCCACAGCGGCTCGACGGGGGCGCGCACGGCGTCCAGCAGCGTCATGTCGCTGGCGTAGGTGAGCGCGCAGACGTGGATCAGCGGATCGTCCGGCAGCGGACCGTTGGTGCGCAGCCAGACGCCGCTGCGCGCCTCGACGTCGACCAGCTCGTGCTTGTGCCAGCGCAGCCGCTCGACGTAGCGGATGTCGAAGGGCTGGCGGCGGCTGATGAACGGGGGCAGTTCGCCGAGCCGGGAGCCGACCTCGTCCAACGCACTGGGCAGTTCCTCGGGCGCCGGGACCTCCGGCATCGGGTACTGGTGCTCGATGCTGCCCTCCTCCGGTCTGTGGAAGTCGGCGGTGAGCGAGAAGATCGACCGGCCGCCCTGGATGGCGAGCACCCGGCGGGTGGTGAAGGAACGGCCGTCGCGGATCCGGTCGACCTGGTAGACGATCGGCAGGCCGGGGACGCCGGGGCGCAGGAAGTACGCGTGCAGCGAGTGGACGGGGCGCTCGCCCTCGACCGTGCGCCCCGCCGCGACCAGCGCCTGCCCGGCGACCTGGCCGCCGAAGGTGCGCTGCAGCGCCTCCTCGGGACTGCGCCCGCGGAAGATGTTCAGTTCGATCTGCTCCAGGTCGAGCAGATCGACGAGGTCGTCGACGGGGGTACCCATGGGCGCGCCTCCCTCTCGTGGTTCCGATCGAGTTCTCGTGATCCCGGTCGAGTTCTCGTGATTTCGGTCGAGTTCTCCAGCTCACTCGAATTCTCCGGCGACCCGGGACATTCCCGCTCACCGGGGCGACCGCCCCTCCCCCTCACCGGGCCGACCGCCCCTCCCCCGCTACGCCCCCAGCCCCGACTGCCGCACCGTGATGTTGAGCCGCCCCACCAGCTCCGGTTCGAACGCCCGGTCCGCCGTCCCCGGCAGTGTCCGCACCACCCCGTGGTACGCGAACCGGGACGGCCCGCCGAACACCAGGAGGTCCCCGCTGCGCAGTTCCAGGTCGGTCCACGGCCGGGTCCTGGTCTCGGTGTTCCCGAGCCGGAAGACGCAGTCGTCACCCAACGAGATCGAGACCACCGGCGCGTCCACGCGCTCGTCGCGGTCCTGGTGCAGACCCATCTTCGCGCCGTGCGGGTAGTGGTTCACGATCGCGGTGTCCGGTTCGTAGCCGACCGCACCCGCGATCCCACCGGCGTGCTCCCCGTAGGCGTCCGCCACCGCCCGCCGGGCGAGCTCCCCGAGCAGCGGCGGGAACGGCTTGACGGGGGCGCCGTCCTCGGCGACCCGCGCGTAGCCGTACGGGTACCAGTGCCAGCCGAGGCTCACCATCCGCACCGACATCACCCCGCCGGTGGGCATCCGCACGCTGTGCAGCCCGGCCGGTGGCAGGGCCCACTCCCGGCAGGCCGCGACCAGGCGCCGCTGCGCGGCCCGGTCCAGCCAGTCGGGCAGCAGGACGGCGCCGGGAGCGGGCTCGGTCCGCACCCGGGCGCGGCCGGACCGGTCCCCGGGCAGGTCGTCGAACAGCTCGCCCTGGATCACCCCACCATCCTCCCGCACCGAGCCCTCCCGTACCGCGCGCTCCTCCACCGCGCCCTCCCGCACCGCCCCCGCCGACGGGCCGGGGAGCCGGTCCTCGGCGTCCTGGCCGATCATCCCCAGCTCCCGCGCGCAGGACGGCCAGGCCTCCCAGCCCTGCCGCCGCAGGATCTCCTCCCCGACGGTGGTCTGCTCGCGCCGGCTCGCGTGGTCCGGCCGGTCGGCGAAGTGCAGGCCGCCGGTCTCCGCCCAGGTGGTCGGGTGGATCTGCAGGCCGCCGTAGTAGCCGTTGCCGGTGTCGGCCCGCCAGTCGCCGCCGCTCTCGCAGTCGGCGAGTTCGTCCCAGACGAGATCCGCGACCCGCACCGACGCCCCGACCCGCGCGCCACCCGGGACCACGGCCGGCACAGCCGCCGCCAGCACCGCCACCGCCACGGCCACACCCGCCCGGGCCACGACCCGACCTGTCCGCTCGTCATACGGGTACGGCACGGCAGCCGACCCTAGGGACTCCGGGTCCCCACCGGGCCGCTCCGCCCCCGACACACCGGAAACGCCGACGGCCGCTCCCCCGCGTGGCGGAGGAGCGGCCGTGGCCGGGGAGCGGCGGCGCCGGCCCGAGCGACCAGGGGTCAGCTCATCGGGCCTCAGGCGCCCAGCTGTTCAGGAGCTCAAGAGCTCAAGAACGCAGGAGCTCAGACGCTCAGGGTCTGACCCGGGAAGATCAGGTCGGGGTTGCCACCGATGACCTTGGCGTTGTTCTTGTACAGGTCGTGCCAGTCCAGGCCCTGCGCGGCGGCGATGGAGCTCAGGGTGTCACCGGACTTGACGGTGTAGTTGCCCTTGGCCGGCTTGGCGTCGTTGGAGCCGGTCCAGGACTTGGCGCCGTTCCAGGACTTGGCGGCGTCCTTCTTCGACGCGGCGTCGGGCTTCGCGGCGTCAGCCTTGGGCGCGGCGGCCTTCGGCGCGGCGTCAGCCTTCGGCGCGGCAGCGGCCTTGGGGGCGGCGGCCTTCGGGGTGGCGGTCTTCGGCGCGGGGGTCTGCGCCGGCTTGGCGGCGGAGGTGCCGGCCGAGGTGTCGACGGCGGCCGGGGCGCCGCCCTTGGTCAGGCCCGCCTTGACGGAGCAGACCGGCCAGGCGCCGGGGCCCTGGGAGGCGAGGACCTTCTCGGCGACGGCGATCTGCTGCGCCTTGGTGGCCTGGTTGGCCTGCGAGGCGTAGGCGGTGCCGCCGAAGGCGGCCCAGGTGCTGGAGGTGAACTGCAGACCGCCGTAGAAACCGTTGCCGGTGTTGATGGCCCAGTTGCCGCCGCTCTCGCACTGGGCGACGGAGTCCCAGGTGGAGACCGGGGCGGCGGAGGCCGAGGTGGCCGTGACGAGGCCGGCCACCGGCAGGGCCGCGACAGCGGCGCCCGCCACGACGGCCATCCGAACGCGGTTGCGCTTGGTGGCGGCGGTGGTGGTGGCAGCGGCGTTCTCGTTACGGAAGGTCATGGGGTTCCTCTCGACAGCCCCGGGCGGGCATGCGGAACCAGACCCTCAAGAGGGCCGCGTTCGCTTGCCGCGTCCGTCGGACGGCCGTGCACGTGTCGGACGTGCCGCTTGCCGCCCTGGCCACCCAGCCGCTCGCCGACGACCTGTTCGAGCGATCGTGTCGGCGGGCACCTGCCGCGTCCGGCCGGGGCCGGGGGGCGGTGCGTCGGGGGTGAGCCCGGGTGGCGCTCGTTGCGCCGCCAAAGAAGCTACGAGCCGGTAGGCGGTGAAACCAAAACTCCACCGGTCTGCCCAGCTCAGCGAGGGGTTACCGCCGGTAATGGCCGTGGATTCATGCCCGAAATGTCTGATTTGACCATCGATTCCTAGATCAAACATCGCGGCGGCGTGACCCACCCCACAGTTTCAATCCGGCAGTCCCGGCACCGACATCGACAGATTGCGACCACGAGAACACGTTGCGCGGTCGGATCCGGAGCAATTCCCGTCACCCTCGCCGGGCACCCGTGACGCCTGACACAAGGGCCCGTTGGGCATGCCGACCTCCCCTAGTCCGCCCCCATGACCCACCCGCACCCATCCGAGGAGACCCTGTGCCGCGCATGCTCGACGTCAGCGACGAGGTCCGGTCCGAGATCGGCGACGACGAGGCCGACCGCCTGCTCGGCGGCGACCGCGCCCCCGACAGCTACGAATGCACCTCCTGCCGCACCCCCGGTGACACCCACGTGGAGCCCACCAGCACCGTGCTGTTCGTCGGCGACGAGACCGCCGTGCTGGCCTTCGCCCACGCCCGCTGCATCCCGTCCCAGGTGGTGCCGGTCGCCGAGGAGCAGCTGGTCGGCGCCGTCCGCAGCATCAACCAGACCCGGCCCGCCGCCCCGGACGCCACCGTTCCCGCCCCGAACCTCACCCTCCCCGCCCCGGCCTCCCCCGCCGACGCGCCGGCCCAGCCCACCGCCCCCGGCCAGGCCGCCATCCTCGGCATCACCTGCGGGCTCGTCCTGCACGGCAAGGTCGGACACGCCTCCCTGGTGGTCGAGCCCACCGGGCCGGTCGGCCGCCCCGGCAGCACCTCCGGCGAGGACGAGTTCCTCGACCTGCTCCAGGACGCCGGCTTCCAGCCGGTCGCCGACCTCGACGAGACGCCGGAGCAGCTGCCCGGCTGGTCGGTCCTGGTCGCGATGGGCAAGCTGCACGCGATCCTGCAGCCGGCCGCGGCCGGCGGCAGCACCGGCTGGTGGCAGGCCCACCAGCCGCTCCAGGTCACCGACGCCTGGCGGATGGCGGCCAGCCAGCTCTCCGAGGTGACCATGTACGCGGTCCCGGCCGGGATGGTCGGCCGCCAGCCCCGCGAGGACCTGCTGCGCCAGGCGCTGGAGCGGGCCGTCGCCCTCGGCCAGGTCGTCGCCGCCTCCCTCCCGCTGGCCGGCACCTGATCCGCCGCCCCGGCGCACCGGGCGGTGGCCGCTGTCGCCCCGGGCAGCGGCCACCGTCCGGTGCGCGGCCGCCCCGCGCGTCGGCCGCCGAGGAGCCTCACCCCCCTGAGCACCGTGCCCGAGCACCGCGCACGCGCGAGCGCCCTGCGCGCCCGAACGCCCCGCATCCCCGTCGCCTCTCACTCGTTGGCCCCTACGTGTACAGCTACGACGTCTCCGCACCCGCCGGACGGTCGGCCACCGCCCCCCGCTCGATCCCGGGCATGCGCCCGTCGTACGACGCGGAGCACCCGCACTCGACGACCCCGATCTACGACGAGCTGTACTCCGAGTACCGACGACTGTTCCGCGCCCTGCCCGGCGACCGCTCGGGCGAGGAGGACCTGAGGTTCACCGGCTTCGCGATCCGCGACGGCGTTCGCGACGGCCTTCGGGACGGCGTTCGCGACGGCATCCTCGGTGGCTACCCCCTGCTCGGCGAGCAGCGCCAGTACCCGCCGCAGCACCAGGCCTTCCACTCCTACGGGGGCCAGCCCTCCGGCCTCCCCCAGTTCATGCCGGCGCAGTCGCAGCACTCCCCGCCCGGCCACCACAGCGGCCACCACACCACCGGACACCACGCCGCCGCCCACCACACCGGCCACCCCGAGCCCACCGCCGCCGCCAGCGACGGCCACGGCCACGACCAGGCCGCACCCCCCTCCCCCCAGTTCACCAACGGCCAGGGCTGGGTCGCCGCCGGCTACCTCGGCGCCGCCCCGCACGCGGTGCCCGCACCGCCGCCGGCCCCGTCCCCCGTGCTGGGCACCGCCACCGGCCTCGCCACCGCCCCGCCGCCCACCGGTGGCCGGCACCGCCAGATGCTCTCGCTCCCCCCAGGCCGCACCGGCAGCCACTGACCCACATGCGCCACCCCCACGCCCCCGGAAACGCCCGAGGGCCCCGCCACCACCGTGACGGAGCCCTCCAGCTCGTACTACCTGGTCCCAGCCGTCGCGACCGCGACCGCTACCGCTACTTCCTCTTCCGCTTCTCCCGGACCCGCACCGAGATCGAGATCGGCGTCCCCGTGAAGCCGAACTCCTCGCGCAGCCGACGCTCGATGAAGCGCCGGTAGCCCGCCTCCAGGAAGCCCGAGGCGAACAGCACGAAGCGCGGCGGCCGGATGCCCGCCTGGGTGCCGAACAGGATGCGCGGCTGCTTGCCGCCCCGGATCGGGTGCGGGTGGGCGGCGACCAGCTCACCGAGGAAGGCGTTCAGGCGCGCGGTGGTGACGCGGGTCTCCCAGCCAGCCAACGCGGTCTCGATCGCCGGGACGAGCTTCTCCATGTGCCGGCCGGTCTTGGCCGAGACGTTGACGCGCGGGGCCCACTGCACCTGGACGAGGTCGCGCTCGATCTCGCGCTCCAGGTAGTAGCGGCGCTCCTCGTCGAGCTGGTCCCACTTGTTGTAGGCGATGACGACGGCGCGCCCGGCCTCGACGGCCATCGAGATGATCCGGGTGTCCTGCTCGGCGAGGGTCTCGCTGGCGTCGACCAGGACGACCGCGACCTCGGCCTTCTCCAGGGCGGCGGAGGTGCGCAGCGAGGCGTAGAAGTCGGCGCCGGCGGTCAGGTGGACGCGGCGGCGGATACCGGCGGTGTCCACGAACTTCCAGGTCTTGCCGCCGAGTTCGATCATCTCGTCGACCGGGTCACGGGTGGTGCCGGCCAGCTCGTTGACGACCACCCGCTCCTCGCCGGCGACCTTGTTCAGCAGGCTGGACTTGCCGACGTTGGGTCGGCCGATCAGCGCGATCCGGCGCGGGCCGCCGGGGGCGGCGTCGCCGAAGGTCTGCGGCGGGGCCTCGGGCAGCGCGTCCATGACGGCGTCCAGCAGGTCGCCGGAGCCGCGGCCGTGCAGGGCGGAGACCGGGAACGGCTCGCCCAGGCCCAGCGACCACAGGTAGGCGGCCTCGGCCTCGGTGGCCGGGCCGTCGACCTTGTTGGCGCACAGGACGGTCGGCTTGCCCGCCCGGCGGATGAGCTTGATCAGGGCCTCGTCGGTGTCGGTGGCACCGACCTTGGCGTCCACCACGAACAGCACCGCGTCGGCCTGCTCGATGCCCAGCTCGGCCTGGGCGGCGACCATGGCGTCGATGCCGAGGACGTCGATCTCCCAGCCGCCGGTGTCGACGACCTTGAAGCGCCGGCCGTTCCAGCTGGCCTCGTAGGTGACCCGGTCGCGGGTGACGCCGGGCTTGTCCTCGACGACGGCCTCACGGCGGCCGATGATGCGGTTCACCAGGGTCGACTTGCCGACGTTCGGGCGGCCGACGACGGCCAGCACCGGCAGTCGGACGTGCGCGGCGCCGTCCTCGCCGTCGAAGCCGTCGAGGTCGAAGCCCTCTTCGGCCGCGAGGGCCATGTACTCGGCGTAGTCGGCGGCGTCCAGCTCACCGGGGCCGGTGGCGGAGTGCTCTGCGGTCATGTTCGTCTGTTCCGTTTCCCGGCCCGGCCCTTCCCAGGGGCGTGCCGTGCGTACCTGCCCCGCTGGGGCAGCGCGATGGTTTCCTCCGCAACGCCTCGACGGCCCGCGGATCGTGCATTGGTCAGTTGATCAGACTGGAAGGTCCGACCGAGGGGTCCGACCGGAAGGTCAGACCGAGGACAGTCCGGCCCGCTCCTCCACCAGGGCGGTGATCCGGTCGATCACCTGCTCCAGGGTGAGCTCACTGGTGTCCACCAGCACCGCGTCCGCGGCCTGGGTCAGCGGCGCCGTCTCCCGGGAGGAGTCGGCGGCGTCGCGGCGCGCGAGGTCGGCGGCCATCGCGGTGATGGTCGCCTCGTCCACGCCCTTGGCCCGCAGCTCGGCCGCCCGGCGCTCGGCCCGGGCCGCCTCGGAGGCGGTCAGGAACACCTTGACGGTGGCCCGCGGGAACACCACGGTCCCCATGTCCCGGCCCTCGGCGACGATGCCGCGCTCGGCGACCTCGGCGCAGCCGCGCTGCAGCTCCACCAGCCGGGTCCGCACCGCCGGCACCGCGGAGACGGCGCTGACCTGCGCCGTCACCTCGGGGCCGCGGATCGGGCCGGAGACGTCCTGCCCGTCCACGGTGATGGTCGGCCCGTCGGCGTCCGTACCCGACACGATGACGGGCTTGCCGCACGCGACGGCCACCGCCTCCGGGTCGTCCACGTCCACGTCGTTGGCCAGCATCCACCAGGTCATCGCCCGGTACATGGCGCCGGTGTCCAGGAAGCTCAGGCCCAGCCGGGCGGCGACCGCCCGCGAGACGGTCGACTTGCCGGAGCCGGAGGGTCCGTCGATGGCGACGACGACCGGGGCGTGCGCTCGGTCGGCAGTGTCCACGGGGGCGAACCTCTCTCTGAGCATGCTGAGAGCATGGGAGCCGGACGCCTGCGCGGGCGGACGGCCGGGGATTGTCTCCCTCAAGGTTAATGGACCGCCGCCGAACCCCGCCCCGGCCGGGTCACCAGTGCTCCGCCCCGGCCAATGCGCCCGCCAGGTCCGGCCCGCGCGAGCCCTCCGGCTGCACCGTGCCGTCCGACAGCGGCAGGCCGAAGTACCAGTCGTCGTCGCCCGCGCAGCGGACCAGGCAGAAGAGGCCGAAGCGGATGAGCGCGACGGCCCGGCCCGCGGGCCCGCCCGCCACCTGCCGGACGGTGGCACCGTCCGTCGGCACCAGCTTGGCCCACGGGGACCCGCTGACCTCCCGCACCCGCTCGATCGTCCACCCCTGCGGCAGTTGCTCCGCCGCCAGTGCGGCCTGCTCGGCCTCCGGGCCCACGGGCTCCCGCTCCACCGCCAGCACCGCGTTCCCGAGCCGGGGCCGCACGTACTCGCCGTCCCGCTCGATCCCGAGCACCCCGCCGAGGAAGGCCATCGACCGGGTCCCGGCCGGGGTCCGCCACTGGAAGGGCACCTTCGACACGTGCGACGGGAAGGCGTTCTCGGTGAACCGCGCCCGCCCGTCCAGCCACCGGAAGTCCGTCCGCGGCACCGGCCCCGCGAGCGTCTGGGTATGGGCGAAGAAGGCGGTGATCCAGCCGGAGACGAAGTCCCCGCCCGACTCCGACTCCCACTTGTACAGCGAGCGCCAGAACTCCTGGTCCACCGGCCCGCCCGCCGCCGTCGCCGCGATCTCGTCCAGCACCGTCCGCAGCGCGGCGAACCACGGCCCGAGCGGCTCGAACCACTCCGCCAGTTCCCCGACCCGCTCCGCCAGCAGCGCCCAGTCCGCGGCCGTGCCCTCCAGCCGGACCCGCGGGATGCCGCACATCGTGATCCAGAGGAATTCGTAGTACGGGCTGACCACGTCCATCAGCGCCACCAGCACCGAGGACACGTCGTCCGGCGTGGTGGTCGAGAACGCGGGCTGGAACAGCTCCACCAGCTCCGGCCCGATCTCCTTCGCCAGCGGTTCGCGGACCAGCCGGATCGACCGCGCCCAGTCCGCGTCGGCGCTCAGCAGGCTGTCGTCCCTGACCTGGATGGTCCGCTTCCGCCCGGGAGTGGCGCTGAACAGCCCCTCGTACCGCTCCGCGTCAAGCCGCACGTGCACCGCGACCTCGTGCACGACCGCGTACCAGAGCACGTCCGGCGACAGGCTCAGCGGCAGGTGCCGCGCGAAGGCGATGTGCGCGGCGCGCAGCAGCAGGCTCCAGGTCGGCTCCGCCTCCGCCACCGGCGGCTCGTACTCCTTCGGGGCCACCAGCAGCGTCCCCGCACTGCGGTGGAGGACGGTGAACTCCCCGCCGACCACCGCCGCCAGGAAGGCGTCGTTCCCGGCGACCTCCAGCTCCGCCGCGTCGCCCGGCTCCCGCCCGTCCCCGAGCTCGACCTCGACGATCACAGCCCACCCCCGTTCTCCAATACCGCGTGGCCGAGCCGGGGCCGCAGGAACTCGCCGTCCCGCTCGATCCCGAGCACCCCGGCGACGAAGATCATCGACCGCTCGAAGCCCAGACGATCCCACACGAAAGGCACCACGGAAAGGTGCGAGGGGAAGTCGTTCACCGCGAAGGCATCCCGGTGGTACGCCGACTCCGCCGCCTCCCGCCAGCCGAAGGTCTGCCGCAGCCGGGGGCCGTCCGGGGTCTGGGTGTGGGCGAAGAAGGCGGTCAGCCAGCCGGTCACCCGGGGGCCGCCGGACACCGACTCCCACTTGTACAGCGAGCGCCAGAAGCGTTCGTCCACCGGCCCGCCCGCCGCGGTCGCCGCGATCTCCGCCAGCACGGGGCGCAGCTCGGCGAACCAGGGCGCCAGCCAGTCGAAGCGCTCGGCCAGCGCGCCGACCCGGTCCGCCAGCAGCGCCCAGTCCGCGGCCGTGCCCTCCAGCCGCACCCGCGGGATGCCGCAGCGGGTCTCCCAGCGGAAGTCGTAGTACGGGCTGACCACGTCCATCAGCGTGACCAGCACCGAGGCCTCGTCGTCCGCCGTGGTGGTCGAGAACGAGGGCCGGAACAGCTCGACCGGCTCCGGGCCCAGCGCCGCCGTCAGCGGCCCCCGGATCAGCCGGATCGACCGCGCCCAGTCCGGAGCCCACTCCGGGGCCCACTCCGGGGCCCACTCCGGCCCCGCAGCCGTCGGGTCCGGCCCCGCCCACGCGACGTCCGGCCCGGCCCACGCGACGTCCGGCCCCGTCGACGCAAGGTCCGGTCCCGCCAGCGAGTCGTCCCGCACCACCAGCGTCCGCGACCGGTCCGCCCCGCCGAACAGCGCCCGGTAGCGCGGCGGGTACATCCGGACGTGCACCGCGATCTCGTGCACGACCGCGTACCAGAGCACGTCGGGCGACAGGCTCAGCGGCAGGTGGTCGGCGAAGGCCGCGTGGGCGCCGCGCAGCAGCAGGCTGCAGCTCGGCTCGGACTCGACGTCCGCGCCGACACCGCCCGCATCATCGACCCCGCCGACACCGCCGACACCGGCGAAATCCGACCGGGCAGGCCGTGGCCGCTCGACCATCGCCGCCACACTGCGGTGGCGGATCCGGAACCCCCCGCCCACCACCGCCCGCAGGAACCGCTCGTTCCCGAGGTCGACCGGCTCACCCTCGACCCCGCGCCGGGTCTCCCCCAGCGGCAACTCGATGATCACGCCCACTCCCCCTCCGGCACCGCCCGACGAGCGGTGAATCCCCGACGCCGGGCGATCAGTCCCGGACGCTCCACCCGCTCGCGCGCAGCGCCGCCGTGAGCCGCTTGACCGACATCGGCGCCACCGACAGCTGGACGAAGCCGACCTGCTGCCCGTCCGAGTGCTCGATCAGGACGTCCTCGATGTTGACCCCGGCCTCGCCGACCTCCCCGAACAGCCGGCCCAGCTCGCCCGGCTGGTCGCCGAGCACCACCGCGACCGTCTCGTACCGGGTCGGCGGGGCGCCGTGCTTGCCGGGGATCCGGGCCTGGCCGGTGTTGCCGCGCCGCATCACCGCCTCGATGCCCTCGGCGCCGGAGCGGCGCTCGCCCTCGCCCTCCGCGGCCAAGGCGCGCAGCGCGGTGACGGTGTCGCCGAGGTCGTTGGCGACGTCCTCCAGCACATCGGCGACCGCGCCCGCGTTGGCGGACAGGATGTCGACCCACATCCCGGGGTTGGAGGCGGCGATCCGGGTCACGTCGCGCACACCCTGGCCGGAGAGCCTTATGGCCGTCTCGTCGGCGTGCTCCAGGCGGGCGGCGACCAGTGAGGAGACCAGCTGCGGGGCGTGCGAGACCAGGGCCACGGCCCGGTCGTGCGCGACCGCGTCCATCACGATCGGCACCGCCCCGCACAGCGCGACCAGCTCCAGCGCGGCGTTGAGGGTGTCGGTGTCGGTGTCGGCGGTCGGGGTGAGCACCCAGGGACGGCCCTCGAACAGGTCGGCGCGGGCGGCCAGCGGCCCGGACCGCTCGCGGCCCGCCATCGGGTGACTGCCGATGTAGTGCACGGTGTCCAGGCCGAGCGCGGCGATCTCGCTGCCCGGACCGGACTTCACACTGGCCACGTCGGTGTACCAGTGCGCCAGGTTGCGGCGCTGGCAGTCCGCGAGCACCTTGCCGACCAGGGCCGGCGGGACGGCGATGATCGCCAGGTCGACCGGGCCCTCGGCCGGTTCGGTGATGCCGGCCCCGAGCGACTCGGCGGTGCGGGCGGCGTCCGGGTCCGCGTCCTCCAGATGGACGGTCAGCCCGCGGGCGGCCATGGCCAGGGCGGCGGAGGTGCCGATCAGTCCGGTGCCGACGACGACGGCAGTGCGCATGGCGGGTGGCTCTCCTCGATCACGGTTCTCGACTGGACGGTGTCCCACCGGGTCCCACTGGGTCCCGGTGGCGGTACTCGACAGGTGCCGGTGTCGCGCCAGGTGCCGGGAGCACGACGGGTACCGGAGTCGACCGGGAGCACCCGCGCCCATCCTCCCACCCGACGGGCCCCCGAAACCCCCGCCCCCGGCAAGCTCATCGGCCCCCGCCGTCCCGGCGGCTCCCACCGGCACCCGCCGGCCCCGGCCGGCCGCCCGGACCCCCCCGGCAACCACGGCGCCCCGTCCTCCCGTCCCCCACAGTGCACGGGCCGCGCCCGGCCCGTGGTTCACACGCCGCGCCCCGGGAAATCCGGCGACGCCCGCACCCGGGCGGGGCAGACTGGCCGCCCGGGCGGACGGCGGGGCGAGCCGCGGCACACCGGACACGAACAAGCCGGACGCGAACGAGCGGGACGCGAACGAAGGGGATGCGCATGGACGATCAGCTGGCGGACCGGCACCACGGTCACACCGGGCCGACCGAACCACCGGCCGTACCGGCCCACCCGTCGGTCCTGGACGCCGTCGTGGTGTACGCCGAGGGTGCGGTGTGCCGGCGCCGGGCCACCGTGCCGCTCCCGCCCGACGGACGGCTGCGGCTGACCGGCCTGCCCGACTCCCTGCGCGCCGACTCGCTGCGCGCCCGGGTGCTCTCCGGGCCGACCGGGACGGCGGTCGTCGAAGCCCGCCTGGAAACCCTGGTCGAACTCCACGAGCCCGATGAACTCCCGGAGCTGCGAAGGGAGTTGGAGGAGGCCATGGAGCGCCAGGGCGCGCTGAACGAACGCCACCGGCTGGTCCGGTCGGCGATCGCCGAGACCGCCGCGCTGCGCGCCGTCCCGCCGCAGCGCCGTCGCGACGAGCCGCTGCGCCGCACCCCGGCCGACGCCTGGCTGGAGCTGGCCGACTTCGTCGACGAACGGCTGTCCCACCTCCAGGAGCGCGCCGAGCAGCTCACCCGGGAGATCGAACTCGCCGACCACGAGCGCGAGTTGGCCGCCGACCGGCTGGACCGGGCGTCCACCGCCGGACGGACCGAGCCGGTCGGGACCACCGAAACCGTCCTGCTCACCCTGACCACCGAGGACCACACCGAGAACCACACCGGGGACCACGCCGAGCACCGCGCCCAGGACCACACCGAACCGGCCGAACAGGTCGAGCTGGAGCTGGAGTACGGCGTCCCCACCGCCCGCTGGGTGCCCACCTACCGCCTCAGCCACCGCACCGGCTCCGACACCGCCCACCTGGTCCTGCGCGCCGCCGTCGCCCAGCACACCGGCGAGGACTGGACGGGCGTACGACTCGCCCTGTCCACCGCCGACCTCGACCGCCGCACCGACCTGCCCCGGCTCGCCTCGCTGCGGATCGGCCGCAGCCAGCCCGCCCCGCCGCCCTCCGGCTGGCGCGAACCCCCGGCCGGTCTGGCCGACCTCTTCACCGGCTACGACACGGCCTACGACACGGCCGCCGCCGACCGCCCCACCCCCCGTCACCCCGGGCACCCGGTACCCGTCGGCGCCGCCGTCCCGCCCCCGGCACCGAAGGCCCCGCACCGTCTCGCGGCCAGAGCGAGGGGCGCCCGCCCCGAGTTCCTCCCGGACGAGGCACCGCCCGCCGGCCCGTACGGCGGCGGCACGCTCGACCTCCACGAGCCGAGCGTCGAACCGGGCGTCCACGGGCCGTCCCCCACACCCCCGCCGCCCGGCTTCGCCGGCTACGGCACCCCCCTCGCGCCCGGCGCCCCCGCCCCCACCCCGGCCCCCGTCGCCGCGGCGGCCCCGATGCCGCAGGCCTTCGGCGGCTTCGCACCGGAGGAGCCGCACCGGGCCCTGCGCCGCGGCCACCACGCGCCCCCGCCGCCCACCACCGGCCCCGTCCCCGAGGCCGTCCTGCTCGACTACCCCGACCTCCGGCTGGCCGGCCCCGACGACCCCACCGGCCACCGCGGCACCCTGCGCCCCGGCCCCGAACGGATCGAGCGGATCGAGCGGATCGAGCGCGACGGACACCAGCGGTTCCAGCCCGGCGGCGGCGACGGCTCCCGCCTGGCCCGGCTCGCCCTCCCCCGCCACGCCGTCCCGCCCCGCGAGTCGGCCGGCTCCTTCGACCACCGATTCGACGCCGCCGCCCGCGCCGACGTCCCCTCCGACGGCACCTGGCACACCGTCACGGTGGACGAGGTCCCGCTCGCCGTCAGCCCCGAGTACGTCACCGTCCCCGCCGTCGAGGAGAAGGTGTACGCGACCCTGGTGCTCGCCAACCGCACCGACCGCGCCGTGCTGGCCGGCCCGGTCGAGGTCACCGTGGACGACGAGTTCCTGCTCACCGCGGCCCTGCCGACGCTCGCCCCGGGCGGCACCCGGAGCCTGGGCATCGGCGTCACCGAGAGCGTCGAGGTGGCGCGCCGCACCGAGCTGCGGGAGTCCGCCACCGGCATGCTGAAGGGCAACAGCACCGTGCTCGACCACCGGGTGCACGTCCGGTTGGCGAACCGGCTCGGCCGCGCCGTCACGGTCGAGGTCCGCGAGCGCGTGCCGGTCGCCTCCGACGCCGAGATCCGGATCGAGGAACACGCCGACTGGCACGCCCCCGCCACCACCGGCCCGGAAGGCCCGGGAGGCCCGACCCACCCGGGCGGCCCGGCCCACCCGGAGCACCCCGCCGGCACCCGGCTCTGGCGGGTCGAACTGCCGCCGGGCGGCCGGGCCGAGCTGGACGGCGGCTTCCAGATCAAGATCCCGGCCGGAAAGGCCATCGTCGGCGGAAACCGGAGGAACTGACAGATGACCGATACGACCCTCCCCCTCCCCGTCACCGCCGTCACCTGCCTGGAGGACCGCGCCCACGTCGAACGCACGGTGACCGTCGAACTCGCCGCGGGCGTCCAGCGGCTGCGGCTCGGTCCGCTCACCGCCCTGGCCGTCGACCGCACCCTGCGCGCCGAGGCCACCGCCCCCGGCACCCGGGTGCTGGAGGCCCGGCTGGTGCGCACCTGGGCCCCGCGCGCCCCGCTGCCGCCCGGCCCGGAGGACTCCGCGCTGCGCCACCGGCTGCACGGCCTGGAGGTCGAGTCGCGCCTGACGGAGCAGACCCGGGCCCGGCTGGAGGCCCGCCTCGCCCTGCTCGCCCAGCTCTCCGCGGACCTGCTCCGCGAGGTCGGCGAGGGCGCCGGCGTCGGCGAGATCGAGCGCACCCGCTGGGCCCGCGAGCTGAACCGGGTGGACGCCGAGCGCGAGCGCCACGGCGAGGAGCTGCGCACCGCCCACTCCCGGCTGCACCGCCTGGAGCAGGAGCGCTCCCAGGCCCTGCTGGCCCTGGACCGGGCCGAGGAGGAGCCCGCCGAGCTGCTCGCCCACCTGGAGCTCACGGTCGAGGCCGAGCGGCCCGGCCCGGTCGGCCTGACCGTCCACCACCTGGTGCCCTGCGCCCTGTGGCGCCCCTCCTACCGCGCCGTCCTGGACGGCGGCAGCCTGCGGCTGGAGTCCGAGGCGGTGGTCTGGCAGCGCACCGGCGAGGACTGGACCGGCACCCGGCTGACCTTCTCCACCGCCCGCTCCGCCCTCGCCACCGACCCGCCCGCGCTCACCGAGGACCGGCTGACCCTGCGCGAGCGCACCGACGAGGAACGCCGCACGGTCGAGGTCGAGCTGCGCGAGGAGCGGATCGGCACCCTCGGCCCGGACGCCGCCGTCCCCGGCCTGGACGACGGCGGCGAGGTGCGGGTGCTGTCCGCCCCCGTCCCGGCCACCGTCCCGTCCGACGGCCGGGCGCACCGGGTCCCGCTGGGCGCCTTCACCGGCCCGGCGAGCAGCGAGTACGCCTGCGCCCCCGAGCTGTCCCCGCTGGTCACCCGGGTGGTCCGGTTCCGCAACACGGCCGGGCACCCGCTGCTGGCCGGCCCGGTCGAGCTGGTGCGCGGCAGCGGCTTCACCGGCCGCGGCGAGCTGCGGTTCACCGCGGCGGGCGCCGACGCCGAGCTGTCCTTCGGCAGCACGGACGACTACCGGGTGGTCCGCGAGGCCGAGGAGCAGCGGAGCACCGCCGCGCTGAGCGGTCGGCAGACCACCACCCGCACCGTCCGCCTGCACCTGTCCCGCTTCTCCGGCCCGGAGGAGCGGGACGAGCAGCTGGTCACGGTGCGCGAGCGGGTGCCGGTCTCCGAGGTCGCGGCGGTCGAGGTGCGGCTGCGCAAGGAGCAGTGCTCCCCGGCGCCGGACTCCTTCGACGCCGAGGGCATCGTCCGCTGGGACGTGCCGCTCGGCCCGGGGGCCCGGCGCAGCCTCACCCTGGTGTACGAGGTCGCCGCCTCGGCCAAGGTGGCCGGGCTGTGACGCAGCAGGGCTCGTGACGACCGCTCAGGACCGGAAAGCGGGTACAAAAGGAACATGATCCTCCACCTCGCCCCCCTGGACGACTGGCTGGCCGACCCGGGCCGCCCGTACGCCACCGCGTCGCTGCTCACCGACGGGTTCATCCACTGCTCCGCGGACGAGCAGACGGCGCTCGCGGTGGCCAACGCCTTCTTCGCCGACACTCCGGACCCGCTGATGGTGCTGCTGATCGAGGAGTCACTGGTGGAGCCGATGGTCAAGTGGGAGGCCGCCCACGGCGCCCCGCCGGCCGGCGCCACCCCCGGCGTGCTGTTCCCGCACATCTACGGGCGGCTGAACCGCACCGCCGTGGTCGGCCTGGAGAAGGTCGAGCGCGGCCCGGACGGCCGCTGGGTCTCGCTCAGCCCCTGGAGCTGAGCGCCCGCGCCACAGCCGTCCGGGCCGCAACCGTCCCCGCTACAGCCACCCCCGCTCCCGGGCCGCCATCCCGGCCTGGAAGCGGGTGGTGGCGCCCAGCGAGCGCATCAGGGCCTGCAGCCGCCGCTGGGTGGTCCGGGCGCTCCAGCCCAGCGAGCGGGCGATCGACTCGTCGGTCAGCCCGGCCGCCAGCAGGCCGAGCAGCTTGCGGTGGTCGGCCTCCGGCTCCGGCGACGCGTCCCCGGTGCCGATCGCGGCCTGCAGCTGCACGGCCCGTTCCCACTCCGCCTCGAACAGCGTGTCCAGCGCCTGGAGCAGCGCCGAGGGGTGGATCACGTAGGCCGCGTCCAGCACGCTGTCGCCGACGCTGATCGGGATGATCGCCATCCGGTCGTCCGAGATGATCATCTTCATCGGCAGCGTCGGCCTCACCCGCGCCTCCTCGCCGTCCGCCACGCCGACCAGGATGTTCTTCTCCAGCCGTCCCGGCCAGGCCACCGCCTCCCGGTCGTAGACGGTCCGGAACCTCAGCCCCTCCCGCAGCCGCCGCCGCTGCAGCGGCATCCCCGCCACCGGGTCCTGGATGTACGGCGGGCGGTCGAAGCCGCGCACCTGGTACTGGCTGGACTCGGTGATGTGCTCCAGCCGCTGGGCGATCGCCTCGCCGCCGGTCAGCACCTCCACCGAGTGCGCCGGGTCGGTGTAGCGCGAGGCCTCCCGGAAGGCGTCCATCAGCCGGTGCATCTCGGCCCGGGCGTGCCGCAGTTCGGACTCCCGGTGGCCGATCAGGGTCCCGATCGCCACGTCCGGGGCGACCGGCAGGTAGCGCTCCCGGTCCACCGGCGCCCGGGTGGCCATCCCCTGCTGCGCCAGCCGGTCCAGCGCGCGCACGCTCTGCTGGAACGTCAGGCCGCAGCTCTCCGCCAGTTCCTGCGCGGTGGACTGCGGACTGGCGACCAGCGCCGCGTACACCTGCCCGTCCGGCTCGGCCAGTCCCAACGGGCCGAGCGCGTGTCCGGCGGACCGCCCCAGTGCTGCATCGGACACGACGCCGTCTCCCCCTGTTCGCCGCGGACCACCCCTCCGGCGCCCGTCCTGGCGCAGTCCCGCCATCCGGCGGGGCGGTGGTCCGGTGGCCATCCTCGGCCACGGATCATGGCGCTGACAAGGCCGTGACCAGCGGTTGCGTCCCGGCTCACACCCACGCGGAAGGGCCCCCCGCCACCACGGGCGGGGGACCCTCCGACGAACGACCGGTGCGGGCCCGGGTCCTACAGGCCGACCTCACGCATCAGCTGGCCGACCTCGGGGTTGGTCAGCCGGCGCAGCCAGCCGGACTTCTGGTCGCCGAGCGCGATCGGACCGAAGTGGGTGCGCACCAGCTTCTCGACCGGGAAGCCGACCTCGGACAGCATCCGGCGGACGATGTGCTTGCGACCCTCGTGCAGGGTCACCTCGACCAGGTAGTTCTTGCCGACGTTGGAGATCACCTTGAAGCTGTCGGCGCGCGCGTAGCCGTCCTCCAGCTCCACGCCCTGGGCCAGCTGCTTGCCCAGGTCCCGCGGGATCGGGCCCTGGATGGCGGCCAGGTAGGTCTTGGTCACGCCGTACTTGGGGTGGGTGAGGCGGTGGGCCAGCTCGCCGTGGTTGGTGAGCAGGATGATGCCCTCGGTCTCGGTGTCCAGCCGACCGACGTGGAACAGCCGGGTCTCCCGGTTGGTCACGTAGTCGCCCAGGCACTGGCGCCCGTCCGGGTCCTCCATGGTGGAGACCACGCCGGCCGGCTTGTTGAGCGCGAAGAACAGGTAGGACTGGGTGGCGACGGTCAGGCCGTCCACCTTGATCTCGTCCTTCTCCGGGTCGACCCGCTTGCCCTGCTCGGTGACCTGCTTGCCGTTGACCGAGACCCGACCCTGCTCGATCAGCTCCTCGCAGGCCCGCCGGCTGCCGACGCCGGCCCGGGCCAGCACCTTCTGCAGGCGCTCGCCCTCGGGCTCGCCGAAGGTCTTGGGCAGCTTGACGGCCGGCTTGTCGTGCCGGGCCAGCACGGCGTCCTCGATCTTGGCCTGCAGCTCGCGCGAACGCTGCGGCTGGCGACGCGGGTCGCCCGGGGCACCCTGGCCCTCCCGGCGCGGACGCGGGGCCGGGCCGGGGCGCCGGCCGGCGAAGCCGCCGCGGGCCGGGGTGGCGTTCGGACCGCCGCCGAACTCGGGGCGGTCGTACTTGCGCTCCTCGGGCCGCAGCGGGCGGTCCGGGAAACGGCGGTCGTCGCGCCGGTCGTCCCGGCGGCCGCCGTCACGGCCGTACGAACCGCCGTCCCGCCCGTAGGAGCCGCCGCGCGAGCCGGAGCCCGAACCGCCGCCGTACGAACCGCCGCGACCGCCACCGCTGCCACTGCCGCCGCCGTACGAACCACCGCGGCCGCCGCCACTGCCGCTGCCGCCGCCGTACGAACCACCGCGCGAGCCGGAGCCCGAACCGCCGCCGTACGAACCGCCACGGCCGCCGCCACTGCCGCTGCCGCCGCCGTAGGAGCCGCCGCGCGAGCCGGAGCCCGAACCGCCGTAGGAGCCGCCCCGGCCCCCGCCCTGTCCGCCGCGCCCGCTGCCGCCGCCGCTGCTGTTCCTGCCGTTGCCACTGCTACGCATCAAAGTGTCCGTACGTCGTTCCGTCTGGGATGTGCGGTCGTTTCGGCCGACCTCACCTCCCCCTACCGATCGGGCGTTGCCCGGTCGGCCTCGCCACTGCCGTCCGCGGCCTGCGCGGCAGCGGCGGCGACCGCCTCCGCGATCATCGTGCCCTCCAGGGACTCCGCTTCCACGTCGTCGACCTCGGGCAGGAAGGGAGCGAGCTCCGGCAGCTCGTCCAAGCCGCGGAGCCCCATCCGTTCCAGGAAGTAGTTCGTCGTCCGATACAGGATCGCACCTGTTTCGGGCTCGGATCCGGCCTCTTCCACCAGTCCTCGCTGTACCAGGGTACGCATCACGCCGTCACAGTTCACACCGCGGACGGCGGAGACCCGCGATCTGGACACCGGCTGCCGGTAGGCGACCACCGCCAGGGTCTCCAGCGCGGCCTGGGTCAGCCGGGCCTGCTGGCCGTCCAGCAGGAAGCGGTCGACGGCCCCGGAGCAGGTCTCCCGGCTGTAGAACCGCCAGCCGCCGGCCACCAGCCGCAGGTCGAAACCGCGCCCCTGGGCGGCGTACTCGGCGGCCAGCTCGCGCAGCGCCCCGGCCACCTCGGCCCGCGGCCGCTCCAGCACCGCGGCCAGCCGCTCCTCGCCGACCGGCTCGTCGACGACCATCAGGACCGCCTCCAGCTCGGCCTTCAGCCCCGGCCCGTCGGGCTCCTCGGAAGGCTCCGGGCCGACGGGCTCCGGCGCACCGGACGTCGACGGGGCCGACTTCTGGTGCACCACCCGCGGCTCGACGTCCCCCGGCTCCGGCACCGCCGGCACCGCCACCGCCACCGGCTCCGGCTCCGGGTCCGGCTCCGGCAGCAGCGCGAAGACCGGCTCCAGCCACTCCTCGGCCCGCGGCCGCCCCGGCAGCCCGAGCGGGCGCCGCACCGGGCGCCCGCCGTCGTTCCCGCCACTCATCGCCGCCCGTCCTCCTCCTGGGGCCGCCCGGTCTCTCCCGCCGGCCGGTCGAACTCGTCCGTCACCTCGACCGCGCCGCGGCCCTCCTCGGCCACCCAGCGCACCCGCAGCTCGCCGAGCGCCTCCGGCTGCTCGAAGGCGAGCACCCGCTCGCGGTACAGCTCCAGCAGCGCCAGGAAGCGGGCGACCACCACCAGGGTGTCCGGCGCGTCCGCGACCAGCTGCTGGAACGAGGCCTCGCCGAGTCCGCCGAGCAGCCCGACCACCAGCGCGGCCTGCTCCCGCACGCTCACCGGCGGGGTGTGGATGTGGTCCACGTACACCACCGGTTTCGGCCTGGGCTCCATCGCCTTGGCCGCCAGCTGCGCCAGCCGCTCCGGCCCGACGGTGATGACCACCTCGGGCAGCAGCTCCGCGTGCCGCGGTTCCAGCCCGACGGCCCGGGGCCGGCGCAGCAGCTCGGCCGCCCAGCGCTCGCCGAACAGCGCCGCCGCCCGCTTGTAGGCCCGGTACTGCAACAACCGCGCGAACAGCAGGTCACGCGCCTCCAGCAGGGCCAGGTCGGCCTCGTCCTCCACCTCCGCCACCGGCAGCAGCCGGGCGGCCTTGAGGTCGAGCAGGGTGGCGGCCACCACCAGGAACTCGGTCGCCGCGTCCAGGTCCCAGTCCGGGCCCATCGCCCGGATGTGCGCCAGGAACTCGTCCGTCACGGTGGCCAGCGCCACTTCGGTGACGTCCAGCTTGTGCTTGGCGATCAGGCCGAGCAGCAGGTCGAAGGGCCCCTCGAAGTTGTCCAGCCGTACCCGGAAGCCGCCCCGGGACTCCTCCTCGGGGGCGTTCACGGGGGCGTTCACGGCCCTGACGGCCGGTTTCGCGGCGCTGGCGGCGGGTTTCACGGTGCTCGGCATGACGTTCCATCTTCACCCGCCCGCACCGGCCGTCCCGTCCGGGGGCCGCCGACACGCCGCCCGGGCCGGCCGGCGTCCCCGGCACCCCGGAAGACCCCCCGGCCGACGGGAGCCGACCCTTCCCCGCCCCGGAGCCCGGCAGCGGCCTCCCCGGCCGCCACGGCCCCCGCGGGGCCCGTCCTACCGGCCGCGCAGCCGTCGGACCAGGATCGAGGCCTCACCGCGCTGCTCCAGGTCGGCCAGGACGACCGCGATGGCCTCCCGGACGATCCGCCCGCGGTCCACGGCCAGGCCGTGCTCACCGCGCAGCACCAGCCGGGTGTGCTCCAGGTCCATGAGCTCCTCGGCGGACACGTACACGGTGATCTTCTCGTCGTGCCGCTCGCGCCCGCTCGGGCGGCGCGGCGCGCGGCCGCGCGGCCGGGCGCGCCCGGCGGCTCCGGCCTGCTCCTCGGCGGCCCCCGTGTGGGTGCGGCCCGCCGGCGCGGCGCCCGGCGCGGCCCCCTGGGCCCCGGCCGCCCGCTGGAGGGGCGGCTGCGCGGGCGCGGGCACCGCGGCGGTGGACTGCTGCTCCTGCGGCACCTGCCGGTCGTCCTGGCCGCCCCGGGGGGCCTCGGCGCCCTCGGCGCCGTCCGTGCCGTTGACGGTCCGCGCGGTCTCCGGTCTGGATGCCTCGGCGGCCGGACGCGGCGCGAGGGACGGCGACAGCGCCATCCCGCCGGTGGTCCGGAACAGCTCGTCGGCACCCGGGAGACTCACTCGGCGGGGCGGCACCGGTCGAGCACCTCCCTGGCGAGCTGGCGGTAGGCGGCGGCACCGACCGAGTTGGTCGCGTACGTCGTGATCGGCTCACCGGCGACGGTGGTCTCCGGGAAGCGCACGGTCCGCCCGATGACGGTGTGGAAGACGTGCTCGCCGAACGCCTCGACGACCCGCGCCAGCACCTCACGGCTGTGCACGGTGCGCGAGTCGTACATGGTCGCGAGGATGCCGTCCAGGCGCAGCTCGGGGTTGAGCCGCTCGCACACCTTCTCGATGGTCTCGGTCAGCAGCGCGACACCGCGCAGCGCGAAGAACTCGCACTCCAGCGGGACGATCACGCTGTGAGCGGCCGTCAGCGCATTGACCGTCAGCAGGCCCAGCGAGGGCTGGCAGTCGATGATGACGTAGTCGTAGTCCGGCAGCAGCGGCTTCAGGGCGCGCGCCAGCGCGGACTCCCGGGCCACCTCGCTGACCAGCTGCACCTCGGCGGCCGAGAGGTCGATGTTGGAGGGCAGCAGGTCCATGCCCGGGACCGCCGTCTTCAGCAGCACCTCATCGGCCGTCAGTCCCCGCTCCATGAGCAGGTTGTAGACGGTGACGTCGAGCTCCATCGGGTTGACGCCGAGGCCGACCGAGAGGGCGCCCTGCGGGTCGAAGTCGACGAGCAGCACCCGGCGGCCGTACTCGGCCAGTGCCGCGCCCAGGTTGATGGTCGACGTGGTCTTGCCGACGCCGCCCTTCTGGTTGCACATGGCGATGATCTGGGCGGGTCCGTGCTCGGCGACCGGTGCCGGGATCGGGAAGTACGGCAGCGGCCGGCCGGTCGGGCCGACCCGCTCGCGGCGCTGGCGCGCGGCGTCGGGGGCCAGCGTGGCGGCGTACTCCGGGTCCGGCTCGTACTCGGCGTCCGGGTCGTCGTAGGCGCCGTAGGCGAACTCGCCGTAGGCCAGGCCGTAGGCCGCCAAGTCGGCGTCGTGATCGGTCACCGTGGTCACCTGTGCTGTGTTCTGGCGTGCTTCGAAGGTACGGAGTGCGACCGAGCCGACCTCGGCCGAGCCCACGGAGGGCTGCCGGGCCCCGGGCTCCTCACTCGGCTGGCCGGCGGTGAGCTCCGCCAGTCCTGGCTGACCACCCCCGGGAGCAATTGTCGACTCATTCACAAGTCGTCTTACCTCCTTGGGCATCCAGGACTCTATGTCGATTCGTCAGCGTGGCAGCATGCCGACGGTTTGCGACTCTAGGCCGTTCAAGGCGTTCGCAGCAACACAATCCACGGTAGTGGGCACGATGTGTCGACTATCGGGCGGGCTCCTGTCAAGGGATGAGCAGGCCCATGACCCTAACGTTTCTGCGGACGGCCGGGGTCGAGTGAGGCGACCGTCGGAAATTGACGACAGAGCGACCGGACCACCTCGACCACCGTTCACGGGCACGGCGAAGCCCCCGACCCGAACGGATCGGGTCGGGGGCGAACGACCGCCGTGCGGTCAGGGAGTTCAGGCGAGCACGCTCTCCACGGTGACCGACTCCAGGCCGAAGGCCTCGGCGACGGCCGGGAAGGTGATCTGGCCCTCGTGCACGTTCAGGCCCTTGGCGAGGGCCTCGTCACGGCGCAGCGCCTCCTTCCAACCGCGGTTGGCCAGCTCCAGCACGTACGGCATGGTGGCGTTGGTCAGCGCGTAGGTGGAGGTGTTCGGGACGGCGCCCGGCATGTTGGCCACGCAGTAGAAGACCGAGTTGTGGACCGTGAAGGTCGGGTCGTCGTGCGTGGTCGCGTGCGAGTCCTCGAAGCAGCCGCCCTGGTCGATGGCGATGTCGACCAGCACGGAGCCCTGCTTCATCCGGGAGACCAGCTCGTTGGTGACCAGCTTCGGGGCCTTGGCGCCCGGGATCAGCACGGCGCCGATGACCAGGTCGGCCTCCAGGACGGCCTTCTCCAGCTCGAAGGAGTTGGACATGATGGCCTTGATCTTGGTGCCGAAGATGCGGTCGGCCTCGCGCAGCTTGTTGATGTCGCGGTCCAGCAGGGTCACGTCGTAGCCCATGCCGATGGCGATGGTGGCCGCGTGCCAGCCGGAGACGCCACCGCCGATGACGACGGCCTTGGCCGGGTGGGTGCCGGGCACGCCACCGGGCAGCACGCCGCGGCCGCCGGCCGGACGCATCAGGTGGTAGGAGCCGACCTGCGGGGCCAGCCGGCCCGCGACCTCGGACATCGGGGCGAGCAGCGGCAGCGCGCCGTTGCCCAGCTGCACGGTCTCGTACGCGATGGCGGTGGTGCCCGAGGCGATCAGCGCGTCGGTGCCGGCCCGGTCGGCCGCCAGGTGCAGGTAGGTGAAGAGGGTCTGGTCCTTCCGCAGCCGGTGGTACTCGGAGGCGATGGGCTCCTTGACCTTGAGCAGCAGGTCGGCGGTGACCCACACCTCGTCGGCGGTGGGGAGGATGGTGGCGCCGGCGGCCACGTACTCCTCGTTGGGGATCGAGGAGCCGAGACCGGCGTTGTCCTCGATGTAGACCTCGTGTCCGTTGCGGACCAGCTCATGCACGCCGGCGGGCGTGATGGCCACGCGGTACTCGTGGTTCTTGACCTCGCGGGGGATGCCGACCTTCACGACTGAACACGTCCTCTTGCCATGGGGGTCCCGACCGGAGAAGACCGGTGGGCGACGCGCACGTGGGGAAGCCTCCGGACATGCCGGGGCCGGGGATCGCTGCGCGACTGAGTTCGAGTGTAATGAAGCCCAGGCGGCCTGTCAGCCTTCCAAATCGAATAATTTCGCCGGACACATTGGCAGGTTCGTAGGCTTCCGCGGGAACTTACCTGTCATAGGTGTCGCAACCGGGCACTTTCGACGATACCCCCGAAACCGCCCTCACCACCCGCCGTCGACGCGTTCCCGCAGGTCCGCGAGGGCGGTGCCGACGGCCTCCCGGCCCCGTTCGTCGCCGATCCGCCGCAGCACCGCCAGCGCGGCCCGGTACTCCCGGTCGGCCTCCTCGAAGCGGCGCTGCGCGGTGTGCGCCTCGGCGACCCGGGCCAGCAGCCTGGCCTCCGCCGCGTGGTCGCCCAGCGACTGCCGCAGACCGAGCGCCCGCCCGTACCAGTCGGCGGCGCGCACCGCGTCGCCGAGCGCCCGGTGGCAGCCCGCCGCGCCCTCCAGGGCCCGGGCGCAGAGCGGCTCGTCGCCGACCGCACGGGCGTGCTCCAGGGCCGTCCGGTAGTGCGCGGCGGCCTGCTCCCAGCGGCCCGCCGCCATCTGGAGGTCGCCCAGGTTGAGCAGCGCGGCCGAGGCCCGACGGGGGCGGCCGTTGCGCTCGGCGACGGTGAGCACCAGCTCGTGCAGCCGGTAGAGGTCGGCCGGGGCGGCCGCACCGGTCAGCGGCAGCGCCCGCAGCAGCGCGGTGACCAGCCGGCCGGCCGAGCCGTCCAGGTCGCCCTGGCCGATCGCGTCGGCCACCGCGCCGAGCAGCAGCTCCCGCTCACCGAGCAGCCAGTCCCGGGCCTGCTCGGCCGAGCCCAGCCGCAGCGCGGCCGGCAGCGGCTCGGGGCCCGGCCCGGCGGCCGGGTCGAGCAGGGCGCGGGCCGACTCGGTGAGCCGGACCAGCCGCTCCAGCAGCCGGGCCCGGGCGAGTTCGGTCTCGGCCGGCCGGTCCTCCTGCTCCCGCAGCCGGGTCAGCCGGGGGTAGAGCCGCCCCGGCACCCGGTAGCGCGCGGTGCCGTCGGCGGCCGGCGCCTCCACCCCGAGCAGCTCCCGCTCGGCCAGCGCGGCCAGCGTCGCGGCCGCCTCCGGCGCCGGGCAGCCGACCAGGGCGGAGGCGGTGCGCGGGTCGGCGGTCTGGGCCGGGGCCAGGGTGAGGATGCGCAGCATCCGGGCCTGGGCGGCCGGCAGCCCCCGGTACAGCAGGGTGAAGGCGCCCAGCAGCGGGTCGTTGTCGGGGACGGGCACCGGCTCGGCCGGCTCGGGCCCCGGCTTGACCCAGGTCGACGGGTCGCCGGCCGGCTCGGGTGCGGCCACGGGCTCCGCGGCCCCGTCCTCCGCCGTCCGCGGGCCCTCCTTCTGCTCGGGGGCCCCCGCGGCGCCCGGCGGCCGCCCGCCCTTCCCGGCCTTCGCCGCCCTGCCGCCGCCCTTGGCGCCCTTGCCACCCTTGCCACCCTTGCCGCCCCTGGTGGCCGGGCCGCCCTCGTCACCGTCGTCGACCGCGGCCGGCGACTGCTCCCCCACCACCCGGTTGAGCTCGCGCGCCGCGTCCGTGACCGCGATCTTCGGGTCGGCGCGCAGCCAGCCCGCCATCAGTCGCAGCGTGGCCGGCCGGGCGGCGCAGGCCTCGGCGAGGTCGGCCCCGCCGACCGGGTCGCAGGAGATCCGGGTGCCGCCCACCAGGTCGGCCAGCAGCTCCCCGGAGGCCTGCCGGTCCAGCCCGCCCAGGATCACCGGGTCGATGTCCTCGATCCCGGTGAGCGGCCCGGCCGTGGTGGCGAGCACCAGGCAGCCGGGCTCGTCGGCGAGCAGCGGCCACACCTGCCCGGCGTCCCGCACGTCGTCCAGCACCAGCAGCACCCGCCGCCCCGCCAGCGCCTCGCGCAGTGCCACGCCGCCCGGCTCGTCGCGCCCGTCCTCGACCGTCCCGGGCAACGGCACGGCGGCCTGCGGGTCGAGCTGCTCCAGCAGCAGCCGGGCCGCCCGGCCGGGCGGCACCCGGCCGCCGTCGGGGGCGGAGAGCCGGGCGAACAGCACCCCGTCGGGGTAGTCGGCGGCCACGGTCCGGGCGAACCGGGCGGCCAGCGCGGTGCGGCCCGAACCGGGCCGCCCGGCCAGCACCAGGACCGGGCAGCGCCCGTTCACCCGGCGGGCGGCACCGGCCCGCAGCGCGGCCAGCTCGGCGCGCCGGCCGGCGAACAGCGCGGGCCCGGCGGGCAAGCGGTCGAGCCCGGGGACGGCGCCGGCGGGCGCGTCGGGGCCGGGGTCCATCGTCGCCGTCTTCCTCGCCACCCGTGCCACTCCCGACGTCGTCCCGCGCTCAGCGCCCGGCGCAAAAGCGGGCGACCGACGGACGCCCTGTCTGCGAAGCGTAGTTCGACCGTCCGGCTGAGCCGAGGTGACATCCGGTCGTACGAACCGGCAAATCACCCCAAGGAATCAACCGGGTCACGCCTCGAAGGGACGGGCCGGCCACGGCGCGTCCGGGCGGCGCAGCCCCTCCGGACCGTCCGGGGAGGTCAACGCGGCGTGCACGGCGAGGGTGCCGGTGATCAGGGTCGGGTTGTGCAGCCGCCCGGCGTGGATCAGCCGGATCAGCTCGGGCACCGGCACCCAGGCGACCTCGATCTCCTGCTCCTCCCCCTCCGCGAGGTAGCGCTCGCGCCCGGCGTCCGAGAGGTCGGTGGCCAGGAACATCCGCAGCGCCTCGTCGGTGCCGCCCGGGGAGGTGTAGTAGTCGGCGAGGATCCGCCAGGTGTCGGCCTTGCAGTGCGCCTCCTCGTAGAGCTCGCGCTGCGCGGCGTGCCAGGGGTTCTCGCCCGGCACGTCCAGCAGGCCGGCCGGCAGCTCCCAGAGCCGCTGGCGGACGGGGTGGCGGTACTGCCGCAGCACCAGCACCCGCTGCTTGTCGTCCAGGGCGAGCACCGAGACCGAGCCGGGGTGGGTCTGGTAGTCGCGCCGGGCCCAGCTGCCGTCGGGCATCCGGACCTCCTCGCTGCGCACGCCGGTGACCCTGCCCTGGAACGGCGTCGTGCTGCTCCGGACCTCCCACTCCTCGGCCGCGTCGGCGATCGCCAGGTCGCTCTGCTCGTCCATCGCTCTCCCCTTTTCGTCAGTACGACACAATCTAACGCCGAACGGCGGCCCCGCGGGAATCGCGGGGCCGCCGTCCGGTGAACGGGCCGGGCCGAGGAGGCGGGGACTACTCGGACGCGGCCGTCTTGATCTCGATCGCGGCCTTGACCAGGCCCGCGAACAGCGGGTGCGGGCGGGTCGGGCGGGACTTCAGCTCCGGGTGGGCCTGGGTGGCCACCAGGTACGGGTGCACCTCGCGCGGGTACTCGACGTACTCGACCAGGTCGCCCTTGGGCGAGAGGCCGGAGAACTGCAGGCCGGTCTTCTCCAGGTCCGCGCGGTAGGCGTTGTTGACCTCGTAGCGGTGGCGGTGGCGCTCCTCGACGTACTGCTCGCCGCTGTAGACCTCGCGGACGATCGAGCCCTCGGCGAGCTTGGCCGGGTAGAGGCCCAGGCGCATGGTGCCGCCCAGGTCGCCCTTGCCGTCGACGATCGCCAGCTGCTCGGCCATGGTCGAGACGACCGGGTGCTTGGCCGCGGCGTCGAACTCGGTGGAGTTGGCCTCGGGCAGGCCGGCCAGGTTGCGGGCGGCCTCGATGACCACGCACTGCAGACCCAGGCACAGGCCCAGCAGCGGGACCTTGTTCTCCCGGGCGTAGGTGATGGCGCCGACCTTGCCGTTCACGCCGCGGTCACCGAACCCGCCGGGGATGCAGATCGCGTCGACGTCGCCGAGCTGCGCCTGGGCGCCCTCGGGGGTCTCGCAGTCGTCCGAGGTGACCCACTTGATCTCGACCCGGGCGTTGTTGGCGAAGCCGCCGGCGCGGAGCGCCTCGGTCACCGACAGGTAGGCGTCGGGCAGGTCGATGTACTTGCCGACCAGGGCGACCTTGACGATGTGCTGCGGCTCGTGCACGCGGCGCAGCAGGTCGTCCCAGGTGGTCCAGTCCACGTCGCGGAACGGCAGGTCCAGGCGGCGCACCACGTAGGCGTCCAGGCCCTCGCCGTGCAGCACCTTGGGGATGTCGTAGATCGACTTGGCGTCGATGGCCGCGACCACGGCCTCCTCGTCCACGTCGCACATCATCGAGATCTTGCGCTTGATCGCCTGCGGGACCTCGCGGTCGGCGCGCAGCACGATGGCGTCGGGCTGGATGCCGATGTTGCGCAGCGCGGCGACGGAGTGCTGGGTGGGCTTGGTCTTGAGCTCGCCCGAGGGGCCGATGTACGGCAGCAGGGAGACGTGCACGAAGAAGACGTTGTCCCGGCCGACCTCGTGGCGGACCTGGCGGACGGCCTCCAGGAACGGCAGCGACTCGATGTCGCCGACGGTCCCGCCGACCTCGGTGATCACCACGTCGACGCCCTCGGTCGCCATCCGGCGGATCCGGGACTTGATCTCGTTGGTGATGTGCGGGATGACCTGGACGGTGTCGCCCAGGTACTCGCCGCGGCGCTCCTTGGCGATGACCGTCGAGTACACCTGGCCGGTGGTGACGTTCGCCGAGCCGTGCAGGTTGGTGTCGAGGAAACGCTCGTAGTGACCGATGTCCAGGTCGGTCTCGGCGCCGTCGTCCGTGACGAACACCTCACCGTGCTGGAACGGGTTCATGGTGCCCGGGTCCACGTTGAGGTAGGGGTCGAGCTTCTGCATCGTCACGCGCAGGCCGCGGGCCTTGAGCAGCGCGCCGAGGCTGGAGGCGGTCAACCCCTTGCCGAGCGAAGAGGCGACACCCCCGGTGACGAAGAGGTGCTTGGTCGTCACGGCGCGGCCGTTCGCTGCCTTGCCGGAATGGGGCTGTGCCAAGAGGGGGCTCCCGTGGGTCGCGTGTCGAAGGTGACGTGGGCGGGAGGCTCTCGGGTCGCCGGGCGACGGGAGGCCGGCAGGTGCTCGGCACTCGTGGGGTCGTCGGTTCGGCTGGTCCGGGGCGTTTTATCCCGCCGGTCCACGGGATACCAGGGTAACAGTGACCGGAGCCGGATGCCTTTCGGGCCGCGCGGGGCGCTCCGGGGAGCGTGCGCCGGGCGCACCACCGGCGCATCATCCGCCGCACACGTCACACCGGTCGCACCACCCACCGGACCGGGTCAGCCCGGGTACTCCGACCGGGCCATACCGACCCCTCCGATACGGCCACCCGGAGCTGATCCTTCCGGACCATCCTGCGCCGCGTCCCCGCGATGCACGGCATTTCCGCCGAATTGCGGCGCCACACGGGGCTGCGTCCGCGTGCTTCGCCCCTTTCGTCCGTCGTAAGCTGCACGGACGCATCGCGACAGCACGAGCACGCGGAGGGCGTGGGAGCGTCAGGACACTCCCGGTCCCCGATGCGCGACCGGACCTCCCCGTCAAACAGCTCCTCCCCACCCACCCCCAGGGGCTCGACAGAGCCCCGCGCGGACACTCCAGCAAGGCCCGCCACCACCCCCCGGCGGGCCGGACGTCCCGGGGTGAACCTCCGGCCCCGCAGACCGCTCGCTCCCTGGTTCGCCGATGCCCTGACCACATTGCGAACTGGAGATCCACGTGGCCGGCCGTATCGAGGACTACGCACTCATCGGGGACATGCAGACCGCTGCCCTGGTCAGCAGGGACGGGGCGGTGGACTGGCTCTGCCTCCCCCGCTTCGACTCGCCGGCGGTGTTCGCCGGCCTGCTGGGCACCGATGAACACGGCTTCTGGCGGATCGGCCCGGCCGAGGCCGTCGCGACCGAGGTCCCCTCCCCCACCGCCGAGCCCGCCACGGCCGGCCGGCCCCGCCTCGCCGACACCGCCGACCTGCGCGTCCCCCCGCCCACCGCCGCCGCCCCCGCCCTGCCCGCCGACCGGCGCCGCTACCGGGGCGACTCGCTGATCCTGGAGCAGGAGTGGGACTCCCAGGGCGGGACCGTCCGGGTGATCGACTTCATGCCGCCGCGCCCGCTGGCCGGCCGGGACGCCGTCCCCCAGGTGATCCGGATCGTCGAGGGCGTGGCCGGGACCGTCCGGATGCGCTCGGCACTGCGGATGCGCTTCTCGTACGGCCGGGTCGTCCCCTGGGTGCACCGGGTCGAGCAGCCCGACGGCGGCCACCGCACCGTCGCCGTCGCCGGGCCCGACTCGGTCTGGCTGGACGGCGAGGCCGAGACCTACGGGCGCGACCTCACCACCTACGCCGACTTCACCGTCCGGGCCGGCGAGCGGATCGCCTTCGCCCTCACCTGGCAGGCCTCCCACCTCGACCCCCCGGCCGTGCCGGACGCCGAGGCGATGCTCGACGCCACCGCCGACTTCTGGCACGACTGGGCCGACCAGTGCACCTACCAGGGCCCCTACCGGGAGGCCGTGATCCGCTCGCTGATCACCCTCAAGGGCCTCACCTACGCCCCCACCGGCGGGATCGTCGCCGCCCCCACCACCTCCCTGCCGGAGGACATCGGCGGCGAGCGCAACTGGGACTACCGCTACACCTGGCTGCGCGACGCCGCGATCACCCTCTCCTCGCTGCTGCGCACCGGCTACCGCGAGGAGGCCAAGGCCTGGCGCGAGTGGCTGCTGCGCGCGGTCGCCGGCGACCCGGAGAACCTGCAGATCATGTACGGCATCGCGGGCGAGCGCGAGCTCACCGAGTCCTCGCTGGACTGGCTGCCCGGCTACGAGGGCTCGCTGCCCGTCCGGGTCGGCAACGGCGCCGCCGGACAGCTCCAACTCGACGTCTACGGCGAGGTGGTGGAGGCCCTGCACCTGGCCCACATGACCGGCCTGGTCCGCAACGACCACGCCCACCACCTCCAGCTGCGGCTGATCGAGTACCTGGAGGACCACTGGCAGAACCCGGACGAGGGCATCTGGGAGGTCCGCGGCCCGCGCCGGCACTTCGTCCACTCCAAGGTGATGGCCTGGGTCGCCGTCGACCGCACCATCAAGCTGCTGGAGCAGACCCCCGAGGACGCCCCCTCCGGCGGCCACCTGGAGCGCTGGCGCGAACTGCGCGAGACCATCCACCGGGACGTCTGCGAGAAGGGCTACGACCCGGAGCGCAACACCTTCACCCAGTACTACGGCGGCAAGGAACTGGACGCCTCGCTGCTGCTCATCCCCCAGGTCGGCTTCCTCCCGCCGGACGACAAGCGGGTGATCGGCACCATCGAGGCGATCCAGCGCGAACTGTCCACCGAGGACGGCTTCGTGCTGCGCTACCCGACCCACGACGAGTCCGGCAACAACGTCGACGGGCTGTCCGGCCACGAGGGCGCCTTCCTGGCCTGCTCGTTCTGGCTGGCCGACGACCTCGCCATGATCGGCCGGGTGCAGGAGGCCCGCGAGCTGTTCGACCGGCTGCTGTCGCTGCGCAACGACCTCGGCCTGCTCGCCGAGGAGTGGGACCCGCGGCTCAAGCGCCAGGTCGGCAACTTCCCGCAGGCCTTCAGCCACGTCCCGCTGATCGACACCGCCCTGCGGCTGACCGCCTGCGGCGCCGCCTACCTGTCGGCCCAGCCGGACGGCCCCGCCGCCGACCGGGCCGAGCGCGCGACGGTCTAGGAGAGGGTCCGGGACGGGGCCTGGGCCTGGGCCTGTCCGGCAGGATCCGCCGGACAGGCCCTAACCGCGCTGCACCAACTCGTCGTAGGTGCTGAGCACCTGGGCGACGGTGGCGGCCTCGTCCGGCCAGGTCTCGGCCTGCTGCCGGCCGGCCGCCGCCAGCCGCTCCCGGCGGTCCGGGTCGGCGAGCAGCCCGCGCACCGCGCGGCCGATCGCCACCGGATCGCCGGAGGGCACCAGCACGGCGGCGTCACCGACCAGTTCGGGGATGCCGCCGACGGCGGTGGCGACCACCGGCACGCCGGCCCGCATCGCCTCCTGCACCACCAGCGAGCGGGCCTCCCAGCGACTGGAGACCACCACCAGGTCGGCGGCGGCCAGCAGGTCGGGCACGTCGGTGCGGTAGCCGAGCAGGAGCACCGGCAGCTTCTCGGCGGCCACCCGCTCGCGCAGCGGGCCCGCCTCCGGACCGTCCCCGGCGAGCAGCAGCAGCGGCTCCGGGTCCAGTCCGGACAGCTCGGCGGTGGCGTCCAGCAGCAGCCCGAAGGCCTTCTGCGGGACGAGCCGGCCGACCGCCAGCACCAGCGGACGGTCCGGGCCGTCGCCGAGCAGCGCGGCCCGCGCCGCGCCGCGGTCGAGCCGGCCCTCGGGCATCGGCGGGGCCGCCACCGGGCCCAACCGGGCGTCGGTGGCGCCCAGTTCACGGGCCCGGGCGACCAGGTCGGAGGAGGCGCCGAGGACCAGGTCGGCGGCGCGCGCCACCCGGCGCTCCATCAGCCGCTGCAGCCGCCGCTCCATCCCGGTGGCCAGCAGCGCGTGGTGCGAGGTGACCACCAGCGGGGTCTCCGGGCGCAGGCCCGGGAAGCGGCCGGCGGTGCGCAGCGCGAGGTCGGACAGCAGCCCGGCGCGCAGCCCGTGGGCGTGCACCACGTCAGCGCCGGTGAAGGCCCGGCGCAGCTCGCCGATCGCGGTGGCGTCGCTGCGGGCGCCCGCGGTGGGGGTGATGTCGACGGTGTGGAACCGCGCGCCCGTCCGGGAGAAGCCGAACAGCGCGTCCGTACCCGCCGGCGCGCAGACCGTGACGGTCACCCCGTGCGCGACCAGGCCCTGGGCCAGCGAACGCACATGCGCACCGATGCCGCCGGTGCTGGCGGCCAGGACGAGCACCACGTGCAGCTGCCCCGGTTCCGGGGCGGCCGCGGTGGCCCGGGCGGCGGAATGGTCCACGTCGTCTCGCATCCGACTCGATCGGGTTCGCGCACCGCTTCGCGAGGATTGCCCGCCGGGCGGCGCTCGGGACTGGAAAGCCAGTGTCCAGCGGCCACCATGCCAGGTCGGCGGCCCTCTTGGACAGTCGGCGCCACGGGGGCGCGTCGCCGTCCTGCCGGGGAGGGCCGCCGGTTCCGACTACCGGTGGCGGGGGGCCCGGGCGGCGGCCAGCAGCTCCTCGGCGTGGGCGCGGCCCAGCTCCGAGTCCTCCAGGCCGGCCAGCATCCGGGAGAGTTCGCGCACCCGCTCCTCGTCGTTCAACACCTTGACGCCCGAGCGGGTCACGGTGCCGTCGTTGGTCTTCTCCACCACCAGGTGCCGGTCCGCGAACGCGGCGACCTGCGGAAGGTGGGTGACCACCACGACCTGGGCGGATTCCGCCAGTTTGGCCAGCCGGCGACCGATCTCGACCGCGGCCTTGCCGCCGACGCCCGCGTCCACCTCGTCGAACAGGTAGGTGGGGACGGGGTCGGCGCCCGCGAAGACCACCTCGACGGCGAGCATCACCCGGGACAGCTCACCGCCCGAGGCGCCCTTGGCGATCGGGCGCGGCTGGGCGCCCGGGTGCGGGGCGAGCAACACCTCGACCTCGTCCACGCCGTGCGGCCCGTACCCGACGGTGCGGCCGTCCAGCTCGATGCCGGCCAGGTCGTCGACCCGGCTGATCGCGAAGGTCACCCGGGCGTGCGGCATGGCGAGTTCGGCGAGCTCGGCGGAGACGGCCTCGGCGAAGCGCCCGGCGGCGGCCTGCCGGGCGGCCGAGACCTCGGCCGCCAGCTCGGCCAACTCGGCCCGCAGTTCGGTCTCCTGGGCGCCGAGCTGGTCGATCCGGTCGTCGTCGCCGTCGAGTTCGGCGAGCCGGGCGGAGCCGGCCTCGGCCCAGGCGATCACCTCGGCGAGGGTGTTCTCCCCGCCGCCGTACTTGCGCAGCAGCTGGGCCAGCACGGCCCGGCGGTCCTCGACGGCGGCCAGCCGGACCGGGTCGGCGTCCAGGTCGTCGGCGTAGCCGGCCAGGTCCCCGGCGACGTCGGCCAGCAGGTAGCCGACCTCGTTCAGCCGGTCGGCGAGCGCGGCGAGGCGCTCGTCGTGGTGGCGCACCGCGTCCAGGGCCCGCCGGGACTGGGCGAGCAGGGTGCCCGCGTCCAGCGCCTCCGGGTCGGCCGGGTCGCCGGCCAGCGCCGCGTGGGCGAGGGTCGCTGCGGAGGACAGCGCGTCGGCGTGCCCGAGCCGCTCGGCCTCGGCGGCCAGCTCGACGTCCTCCCCGGCCACCGGCTCGGCGGCGGCGATCTCGTCCAGGCCGAAGCGCAGCAGGTCGGCCTCCTGGGCGCGCTCGCGGGCCCGGGTGGTCAGCTCCTCCAGGGTGGCCGCGACCTCGCGCAGGGCGCGGTAGGTCTCCCGGTAGCGGGCCAGCGGCTCGGCCACCGCCTCACCCGCGTAGCGGTCCAGCGCGCCGCGCTGGCGGGCCGGGCGCAGCAACCGCTGCTGGTCCGTCTGGCCGTGCACGGCGATCAGGTCCTCGCCGAGCTCGGTGAGCAGCCCGACCGGGACGGCCCGCCCGCCGACGTACGCCCGGGACCGGCCCTCGGCGGAGACGGTCCGGCTGACCAGCAGGGCGCCGTCGTCCAGTTCCGCCCCGGCCTCGGCCGCGCGGGCCGCCACCGGGGAGTCCGCGGGCAGTTCCAGCCGGCCCTCCACCACGGCGCGTCCGGCGCCGTGGCGCACCAGGCCGGGGTCGGCGCGTCCGCCGAGCAGCAGGCCGAGGCTGGTCACCACCATGGTCTTGCCGGCGCCGGTCTCCCCGGTCACGGCGGTGAAGCCGGGGGCGAGCTCGACCACCGCGTCGTCGATGACCCCAAGATCCCGTATCCGCATCTCGTCCAACACGGAGACGACCTTACGAGGTTCCGCCCCCGGAGCGCGACGAGCGGCAACGGCGCGCGGCAACTCGGTGCCGTCAAGTTCATCCGTTCCGGGAGGTTTGGGCGGCGGTGGGCACGGTGCACCAGGGCAGGAAGAGCTGCACCAGCGGGCCGATGACCAGCGCGTACACCACCGTGCCGACCCCGGCGGTGCCGCCGAGCACGAATCCGACCGCCAGTACGGTGACCTCGATCCCGGTGCGGATCAACCGCAGCGAGCGCCCGGTGCGCCGGTGCAGGGCGGTCATCAGGCCGTCGCGCGGGCCGGGGCCGAGCCGGGCACCGATGTAGAGGCCGGTGGCCAGACCGTTGAGCAGCACCGCGGCGGCCATCAGCGCGATCCGCGCGACCAGGCCGTGCGGGCCGTCGACCAGCCGCAGGGTGAGGTCCATCGCCGCGCCGATCACCAGCACATTGGCGACGGTGCCGACCCCGGGGCGCTGGCGCAGCGGGATCCACAGCAGCAGGACCAGGGCGCCGCAGACGGTCACCCAGGCGCCCACGCTGAGGCCGAACACCCGCTGCAGGCCCTGGTGGAAGACGTCCCAGGGGTCCAGGCCGAGGCCGGAGCGGAGCATCAGCGCCATGCTCGCCCCGTACAGGGCGAGGCCGACGGCGAGCTGCGGGAGCCGGCGGCCCAGGGCATGGGTGTCGCCGAGGATCCGGACGGCGAGGCCGGGCCGGGGCCCGGCGGCGGAGGGCCCGGCGGCGGACGGGACGGCGGCGGACGGGACGGCGGCGGTCGTGGGTGCGGTCGTGGTGGCCACTGGTGCTCCTGCGGGTGGTGCTGCACCGCCGGATCGGATCCGGCGGTGGCGGACTCGACGGCCGCACTGTCATGATGAGCGGGCCAATGGAGCCCTCGACAGGGCCAATCCCGAGCAAGTGGACTGCCGAGTGAGCGAAGCGAGCTCACCGTCAAGGAAGTGCGGGTTGCGCGAAGCGCCTGCCGAGCGAAGCGAGGAGGGCGCATCAGCGCCATGGCCGACTGGCACACCACCGTCACCCCGCCCGCACTGGCCCGGCTGCTCGCCACCGCCCGGCTCCCCGAACCGGCCACCACCCGCCGGCCCGCCTACCGCACCCTGGCCGGGCAGATCCGGCTGCTGGTCACCGAGGGCCGCCTGCCGGTCGGCGCCCGGCTCCCCGCCGAACGCGAACTCGCCACCGCCCTGGACCTCAGCCGCACCACCGTCGCCACCGCCTACGAGACCCTGCGCGGCGACGGCTACCTGCTCAGCCGCCGCGGCGCCGGCAGCTGGACCGCGCTGCCCGAGGGCGCCCAGCCGCCGGGCGACGCGCTGCACCCCGTCCCGCCGGACGAACAGGGCCGGATCCTGGACCTCGGCGTCGCCGCCCTGCCCGCCCCGCAGCCCTGGCTCGGCCGGGCCGCCGCCCGGGCCGTCGAACTGCTGCCGCACTACGCCGCCGGCCACGGCCACTACCCCACCGGCGTCCCGGTGCTGCGCGAGGCCGTCGCCCGCCGCTACACCGAGCGCGGACTGCCCACCACCCCCGACCAGATCCTGATCACCACCGGCGCGATGGGCGGGCTCCACCTGGTCCAGCGGGTGCTGGTCGGCCGCGGCGACCGGGTCGCCGTCGAGGCCCCCAGCTACGCCCACACCCTCCAGGCGCTGCGCCTCACCGGGGCGCGCCTGGTGCCCGTCCCGTACACGTACGCCCCGCAGCCCGTCTGGGACCTGGAGGAGTGGCAGCGGGTGCTGCGCGGGGCCGCCCCCAAGGTCGCGTACGTCATCCCGGACTTCCACAACCCGACCGGCGCGCTGATCGACGAGGAGCAGCGCCGCCGGCTGCTGGCCGCCGCCCGGGCCGTCGGGAGCGTCCTGTTGGTGGACGAGACCACCGCCGAACTCGGCTGGGGCGTACCGGAGTCCACGCCGCTGCCGCGCCCGGTGGCGGCGCTGGACCGGGCCGCCCAGGTGGTCACGGTCGGCTCGGCCGGCAAGCTGTTCTGGGGCGGACTGCGGATCGGCTGGGTGCGGGCCGCGCCCGCGCTGGTCCGGCGGCTGGCCACCGAGCGGGTCTACAGCGACGTCGGCACGCCGGTGCTCGACCAGTTGATCGCCGCCGAGCTGCTGGGCGAGCCGCTGCCGGCCGTCCGCACCCACCAGTTGGACCGGCTGCGGGCCTGCGCGCACGCCTTCGCCGCCGCACTGCCGGAGCGGCTGCCCGACTGGCAGGTCACCCTGCCCCCCGGCGGCCTCGCGCTCTGGGTCGCCACCGGCGGACTGTCCGGCGCGGCGCTGGCCCGGGCCGAGGAGCCCGCCGGGATCCGGATCGCCGCGGGCAACCGGTTCGGCTCGGACGGCGCCTTCGAGCACCACATCCGGATACCGCTCACGGTGCCCGCCGCCGCCGTACCCGCCGCCGTCGAGCGGCTGGCCGAGCTGGCCGCCCGCGCGACGGCGGGCGGGCGGCTCGGCCCGGCCGACGAGAGCCAGGCACTGGCCGTCTGAGCAGCCCCGGCTGACGGACCGTCAGCAGTCGGTGTTCGAGCGTCCGCGCCAACCCTTCACCGGGAGCGCGAACTTGGCCACCAGCCGGTCGGTGAACGGCGCCCGGTGCAGCCTCGCCAGCCGCACCGGCGTCTGCCCCCGGCGCACCTCCACCCGCGCGCCGGCGGGCAGTTCGACCGAACGCCGCCCGTCGCACCAGAGCACCCCGTGCGGGGTCTTGGGCTGCACCTCGACGGCCAGCACCGAGTCCGGAGAGGTCACCAACGGCCGGGCGAACAGCGCGTGCGCGGAGATCGGCACCATCAACAGCGCCTCCACCTCCGGCCACACCACCGGCCCACCGCCCGAGAAGGCGTACGCGGTCGAACCGGTCGGCGTCGCGCAGACCACCCCGTCGCAACCGAAGTTGGAGACCGGACGGCCGTCCACCTCGGTCACCACCTCCAGCATCCGTTCCCGGGAGGCCTTCTCGATCGACGCCTCGTTCAACGCCCAGTCCTGGTGCACCACATCGCCGTTGGTCCGGACGATGACGTCGATCGTCATCCGCTCCTCGACCTCGTAGTCGGCGTCCACCACCCGCTCGACCACCACGGCCAGGTCGTCCCGCTCGGCCTCGGCGAGGAAGCCGACCCGGCCGAGGTTGATCCCCAGCATCGGCAGCCCGTGCGAGCGCGCCAGCTCCGCGCCGCGCAGCAGCGTCCCGTCGCCGCCGGCGACCAGGATCAGCTCGCAGCCGTCCGCCGCGCCGGGCCCCTCGGCCACCTTCTCGACCCCGTCCGGCAGGTCGAGGTCCACCGCCTCGGCCTCCAGCAGCCTGATCCGGAGCCCCGCCTTCAGCAGCCCGTGCACCAGGCTCTCGACGCTGCGCAGCGCCGTCTCCCGGCCGGTGTGCGCGATCAGGAAGACCGTACGTTCTTCATCGCTCATGCCGCTGCCCTCTCCCTACGCCCGCCGGGTCGCCCTTGGCCCGGTGCGTCCGCGCCGTCCAGCATGACGGGCCGGACACTCGCAGAGCACCCTATCTGGGCCCTTCCGCCACGGCCCGGTCCGCCTCCGCGGGGTCCAGCTGCGGGGCGTCCCGGCGCATCCAGAGGAAGTACTCGACGTTCCCGGACGGCCCCGGCAGCGGGCTCGCGGTGACCGCCCGCACGCCCAGCCCGAGCTCCCAGGCCTGCCCGGCCACCTGCCGCACCATCTCGGCCCGCAGCTGCGGGCTGCGCACCACCCCGCCGCTGCCGAGGCGCTCCTTGCCGATCTCGAACTGGGGCTTGACCATCAGCACCAGGTCCGCGTCCTCGGCCGCGCAGGCCGCCAGGGCCGGCAGCACCAGGCCCAGCGAGATGAACGACAGGTCGCCGACCACCAGGTCGACGAGGGTGCCGCCGATCGCCTCCGGGGTCAGCTCACGGACGTTGGTGCGGTCCATCACCGTCACCCGCTCGTCGCTCTGCAGCGACCAGGCGAGCTGCCCGTAGCCGACGTCCACCGCCAGCACGTGGGCGGCCCCGGACCGCAGCAGCACGTCGGTGAACCCGCCGGTGGACGCGCCCGCGTCCAGCGCCCGACGGCCCTCGACCACCAGGCCCTGCGGCACGAAGGCCGCGAACGCCCCGGCGAGCTTGTGCCCGCCGCGCGAGACGTAGTCGGGGTCGTTGTCGTCCTTGGCCACCACGACCGCCGCCGCGGTCTCCACCTGGGTGGCCGGCTTGGTCGCGGTGGTGCCGCCGACCGTCACCCGGCCGGCTGCGATCAGCTCGGACGCGTGCTCACGCGACCGGGCCAGCTTGCGGCGGACCAGCTCCGCGTCGAGTCGGCGTCGTGCCACTGCCACTGGTGTTTCAGCTCCTACGGGTCCTGCGGATCATTCCTGGTCGAGCGCGGCCAGCGTGTCGGCGAGCCGCTGGTGAACATCTTCGTACACCGCGACGTGTGCTTCGGCCGGGACCCCGTCCAGACCCTCCAAGCGGGCCAGCCCGGCGTCCACCTCCGGGTGCCCGGTGGGCAGCAGTTCGACGCCGAGCGGCTCGGCCCGCCCGACGGTCACGACCGGCTCCACCGAAGGCGCCGGGCCCGGCTCACTCGTCCCGGACATCGGGCTCCCCGGTGGCGGTGGCCCTGGTGCTGGTGGCCTTGCGGACGGTGGTCTTCTTCGTCGCGGTGCGCTTGGCGGCCGCCGTGGGCTCGGCGGCGTTCGGCTTCCGCTGCGCGGTCTTCTGCGCGGACGACTTCTTGGCGACGGTGGTCTTCTTCGCGGCGGCCTTCTTGCCGGTCGCCTTCTTGGCCGTCGCCTTGTCGGTGGCCGGCTTGTCGGTGGCCGGCTTGTCGGTGCCCGGCTTGTCGGTGGCCGCCTTCTTCGGCGCGCTCTTCCTCGGCGCGCTCTTCCTCGCCGTCGTCCCGTTCACGGCCGGCTCGACCACCGCCACGGGCGGTACCGGGGAGACCGGGGACACCGGCGGATCGAACTCGACCGGCTCGTCCACCTCCACCCGCTCGGCCACTATCGGCTCGGCCGCCACCCGCTCGTCCTCGAACTCCCAGCCGCGCCCGAACAGGTCACCCGCCCGGGGCGCCGGCACCGGCTCCTCCCCTGGGTACGGCTCCGCCGCGGACCCCGCCGCGACCGGCTCCTCCTCGACCTCGCGCAGCTTGCTCTCCAGGTACGCCAGCACCACGCCGACCTTGGTCACCTGGTCGCCGACCTTCTCGAAGGCCTTCTCCACCTCGTTGCGCGCCACCCCGACCGCCAGGTCCACCCCGGCCCGGCCGGCGGTGACCGCCTCCTCCGCCAGGGTCTGCAGTGTCTGCGCCGACGGCGGGAACTGCCCGCCCAGCCGACGCTCGACCTCGGCCACGTCGACGCCGGTCCTCTCCAGGATCGCGGCCGCCGTGTCGACGACCCGCTTGCCGACCTCCTCGACCACCACGGCGGCGGCCGCCACCGCTCCCCGCACCGTCCTCGGCAGCATCCGGGTGCCTCCTCCGCGCCTGCGCGCGCCTCGCTCCGTGGCCCTCGGCACCCGGGCGAATCCGGGCACCCCACTGACGACGCTACCGCCAAAACCCTCCTGAGGTACCGTGGCCCGGCAGTCCGCACCGTAGTGACCTGGGGATGGAGCGAGCGCCATGGCGAACGCCGAGGAGTGCCGGGAGGCACTGGAGCAGCTCAGCCGGAACATGGCGAAATCCACCGGGGACGTCCGCAAGGCCGCCGCCCTCGACCGCTCGCTCAGCTGCCGGATCACCGACCTCGACCTGACCTTCACCGGACAGCTGCGCGACGGCCGGATCCAGGACGTCGTCGCCACCCCCGGCGAACCCACCGAGAAGGCGGCCATCCGGCTCACCATGGCCAGCGACGACCTGCTCGCCCTGGTCGGCGGCCGGCTCAACTTCGCCGCCGCCTGGGCCGGCGGCCGGATCCGGCTGGAGGCCGGCTTCCGCGACCTGATGCGGCTGCGCACGCTGCTCTGACGCCGGGTCGTACGTCCGCTTCGGACAGCTGTCCTGAACGCCTGTCCTGGACGACTGTCCTGAACGCCCGTCCTGGACGACTGTCCTGAACGTCTGACCAGGACAGACGTTCAGGACGTTCGTCCGAGACGGACGTCTCAGAACCCGAGCTCGGCCAGCGCCTTCCGCCCGTCCACCGCGCCGCCGTCCGCGTCCAGCGCCGTCCAGGCCGCCGCGCACAGCGCCCGCAGACCGTCCCAGCGGTCCCCGGCACCGGCCAGCCGCAGCACGCCGCCCTCCGCCACGGCCGTCCAGCCGCCGCAGCCGAAACCGCCGTCCACCGCCGTCACCGCCGGCTGCGGGACCAGCAGACCCCGCAGGTCGGCCGCCAGGTACGTCGGCCGGTGCTCGACCGGCGCGGCCAGCAGCTGGGCCGGCGTGGTGACGCCGGTGAACACCAGCAGGCTGTCCACCCCGCCGTTGAACGCGCCCTCGATGTCGGTGTCCAGCCGGTCCCCGACCACCAGCGGCCGCCGGGCCCCGGTCCGCAGCACGGTCTCCCGGTGCATCGGCGGCAGCGGCTTGCCCGCCACCTCCGGCTCCACCCCGGCCGCCGCCCGCACCGCCGCCACCAGCGTCCCGTTGCCGGGTGCGATGCCGCGCGCCGTCGGAACCGTCATGTCGGTGTTCGAGGCGACCCACGGCAGCCCCGCGCGCACCGCGTACGCGGCCTCCGCCAGCTGCGGCCAGCCCACCGACGGGTCGAAGCCCTGCACCACCGCGAGCGGCTCCTCGGCCAGCGAACGGACCGCGACCAGCCCGCGCTCGGCCAGCGCCTCCTCCAGCCCCGGACCGCCCACGACCAGCACCTTCGCCCCGGCCGGCACCTTCTCGGCGACCACCCGGGCGGCCGCCTGGGCCGAGTTGATCACGTCCGCGGGCTCGGCGGACACACCCAGCTCGGTCAGGTGCTCGGCGACCACCCGCGGCGGCCGGGAGGCGTTGTTGGTCACGTACGCGAGCCGCATCCCGGCGGTACGGGCCACCGCCAGCGAGTCCACCGCGTGCTCGATCGCGTGCGGGCCGGCGTAGACCACGCCGTCCAGGTCGAGCAGCGCGGTGTCGTAGGCCTCGGTCAGCGGGCGCTCGCTGCCGCCGGGGGCGGTCCGTCGCGCGGGGGCGGTCGTGTCGGTCATGGGTGCCCTACCTCATTCACTGCTGGTCCGTCTGCTCGTCCTTGCCCGCCCGCTCAGACGTCGTCGTTGACGCCCTCGGGCTCTCCCCCGCACTGCCCCGGCAGGGCCGTCCCCGGTTCACGGTCCGGGTCCTGCCGGCCGGCCGGCACCCCCGGCAGCAGCGGGCCGTACGCCCCGGCCCGGGCCGCCAGGGTCGCCCGGGTCTGCCGCAGCGCCGCCCGGTAGTGGTCGGTCTCCGGCCGCATGGCCACGGCCAGCGCCAGGTGTTCGGCGGACGTCTCGAAGTCGCCCAGCCGGGCCGCCGCGACGCCCCACCCGAACTGAGCGTAGTCGTCCGAGGGGTCGGCCAGCGCCACGGCCCGGAAGTTCTCCAGCGCCGCCGCGTACGAACCGGCGTCGAACTGCGCCCGGGCCAGCGCCTCCCGGATGCTGCGCGAGTGCGGCTCGGCCTCCGCCGCCCGGGCCAGCAGTTGTTCGGCCGCCGCCGGATGACCCTGGGCGAGCAGCTGCGCACCCCGGCGGAACCAGTCGTAGACGTCCCCGGTGGGCTCCCCGGGCCGCCCCTGGGCCGGGACGGCCCCCGTGGGCAGCTGCCCACCCGGTGCACCGCCGTCCAGCCGATCCTGCCCGTCCTCCATGCCGTCCCTCGCCCTCGGTCGCACACCCGTCCGACGATATTCGGACGGGCATTCCGATCTCTCAACAACGCGTACCCGGTTACGATGCCCAGAATGAGCACACCCAGTGCAGAAGACGGAGTCGAGACTCCCGTGGGCGGCCCCGGTGATCCCGGACACGTCGCCACCGCAGGCCTGTCCCTGTCCCCCTTCCGTGGCCTGCGCTACGTCCCCGACCGGGTCGGCGCACTGGCCGCGGTGATGTCCCCGCCCTACGACGTCGTCGACCCCGGACGCCGGCTCGACCTGGAGACCGCCGACCCGCACAACGTGGTCCGGCTGATCCTGCCCCGGCCCGAGCCCGAGGACGCCGGCGACCGCCCGGACCGGGACACCAAGTACCGGCACGCCGCCCGGCTGCTGACCTCCTGGCAGCGCGAGGGCATCCTCGCCGCCGACCCGGAGCCGGCGATCTACGTCTACGAGCAGCGCGTGCCCGGCACCGCCGACGCACCCGAACTGCTCCAGCGCGGGCTGATCGGCGCCCTCGCCGTGAGCGGCCCCGAGGCCGGCGTGGTCCTCCCGCACGAGGACGTGATGCCCCGGCCGGTCGCCGACCGGGTCGGGCTGATGCGCACCACCCGGGCCAACCTGGAACCGCTGCTGCTCACCTACCGGGGCAACGGCGGCGCCTCCGGCGTCATCGAGCGGACCGTCCGGGCCGAGCCGCTGCTCTCCACCGCCACCAGCGACGGCACCCACCACCGGCTGTGGGCCGTCACCGACCCGGCCGACCTCGCCGAGATCAGCCGCGACCTGGCCACCTGCCGGGCCCTGATCGCCGACGGGCACCACCGCTGGGAGATGTACCTGCGGCTCCAGCGCGAGCACCGCCACCTGCCGCGCAGCCCGTGGGACCGCGGCATGGTGCTGCTGGTGGACACCGCCCGCTACCCGCTGCGGGTCCGGGCCATCCACCGGGTGCTGTACCGGCTGCCGGTCGCCGAGGCGCTGGAGAAGCTCGGCGACCAGTGGAAGGTCAAGGAGGTCCCCGGCCCGCTGCCCGCCGCGCTCCAGGCCCTCGCCGAGCAGAAGCGGCACGGCGGCAACGGCTTCGTCCTCACCGGCGGCGACGGCGTCTTCTGGCTGCTCGGCGAGCCCGACGAGGCCCTGCTGGACGCGACCGTCCCGCACGACCGGCCCGAGGAGTGGCGCCACCTGGACGCCACCGTGCTGCACGCCACCCTGCTGGACCGCACCTGGCACGTCCCCGACGGCCCCGACGACATCGGCTACCTGCACACCGCCGTGGCCGCCGAGCGCGAGGCCGCCCGCAGCGGCGGCACCGCCGTCCTGCTGCACCCGGTCCGGGAGAGCGTGGTGCGCCGACTGGCCGAACAGGGCGTCACCATGCCGCGCAAGTCCACCTCGTTCGGGCCGAAGCCGGCCACCGGTCTGGTACTGCGCAGCCTCCCGCTGGGGTAGTCGGGCCCCGGACGCCGTGAGGCCCTGCCGAAGACCCCCTCAGGGGTTCGGCAGGGCCTCACGGCGTTTCAGGGCGCTCAGCCGCGGGCGTCGCCCTCGGCCTCGACCTTGTCGGCCTTCTCAGCCTTCTCGGCCTTGTCGGTCACGTCGGCGCGACCGGCCTCGGGGGCCTCGGCACGCTCGGGCACCACGCCGTCGAACTCCTCGTCGATCTCGAGGTCGTCCTCGTCGTAGTACTCCTCGACGTCCTCCTCGTCCTCGAAGATCACGCGGTCCTCGGAGTTGTCGGCGCCGCGCTTCTTCGCCGGGGCCTCGTCCTGCTCGGCGTCGTCCTCGGCCAGCTCCGGGTCGAGGACGTCGATGAACTCCACGCCGTCGATCTCGGCCAGGCGCTCCGAGGCGTTGGTCGTGCCGTCGGTGTCGGCCTCGGCCGCCTTGGCGAACCAGTCACGGGCCTCGTCGCCACGGCCGGCCGCGATCAGCGCCTCGGCGTAGGCGTAGCGCAGCCGCGCGGTCCACGGGTGCACGGCGCTGGAGGCCAGCTCCGGGCTCTGCAGGGTGACGACGGCCGCGTCGAACTGCTCCATGTCGCCACGGGCACCGGCCGCGACCAGACGCATCTCGACCTGACCGGCCTTGTCCAGCTGCTTCACCTCGGGCTCACCGGCCATCGCCAGCGCCCGCTCCGGACGGCCCAGACCGCGCTCGCAGTCGGCCATCACGGGCCACAGGTCCGCACGGCCGGTCATCCGACGGGCGGCACGGAACTCGGTCAGCGCCTCGGAGTAGCGCTGCGTGATGTAGGAGGCGAAGCCGGCCGCCTCGCGGACGGCGGCCACGCGGGAGGCCAGCCGCAGCGCGACGCGCGAGTAGTGGTAGGCCTCCTCCGGCTCGGTGTCGAGCAGGCGGGCCACCATCACCAGGTTGCGGGCGACGTCGTCCGCGAGGGTCTTGGGCAGGCTCTTGAGCTCCTGGCGCACGTCCGCGTCCAGCTCGAAGCCGGTGACGTCCTCCGGGATCGGCAGGCGCTTGACGGGCTCGTAGTTGCCACGGCGGTCGTCGTAGTCCCGGCGGCCACGGTCGCCGCCGCGGTCGTCCCGGTCGCGGTACGACGGACGGTCGTCGCGACGGAAGCCACCACGCTCGCCACCACGGTCGTCCCGGCGGAAGCCGCCACCCTGCGGGCGGTCGTCGCGACGGAAGCCGCCACGGTCGCCACCGCGGTCGCCGCGGTCGCGGTTGAAGCCGCCGGAGGGGCGGTCGTCCCGGCGGAAGCCACCGCGCTCGCCACCGCGGTCATCGCGGTCGCGGTTGAAGCCCTGCGGGCGGTCGTCGCGGCGGAAGCCGCCACGGTCGCCACCGCGGTCGTCACGGTCGCGGTTGAACCCGCCGGAGGGACGGTCGTCACGGCGCGGACGGTCATCCCGGTCGTCGCGACGGAAACCGCCGGAGGGACGGTCGTCGCGGCGGAAGCCACCACCCTGCGGACGGTCGTCACGGCGGAAGCCACCGCGGTCGCCGCCACGGTCGTCGCGGTTGAAGCCACCGGAGGGACGGTCGTCCCGACGGAAGCCACCACCCTGCGGACGGTCATCGCGACGGAAGCCGCCACGGTCGCCACCACGGTCGTCGCGGTTGAAGCCGCCGGAGGGACGGTCGTCGCGGCGGAAGCCACCACCCTGCGGACGGTCGTCACGGCGGAAGCCGCCACGGTCGCCACCGCGGTCATCGCGGTCGCGGTTGAACCCGCCCTGCGGACGGTCGTCACGGCGGAAGCCACCGCGGTCGCCGCCACGGTCATCGCGGTTGAAGCCGCCGGAGGGACGGTCGTCCCGACGGAAACCGCCACCCTGCGGACGGTCGTCACGACGGAAACCACCGCGCTCGCCACCGCGGTCGTCGCGGTTGAAGCCGCCGGAGGGACGGTCGTCCCGACGGAAGCCACCACCCTGCGGACGGTCGTCACGGCGGAAGCCGCCACGGTCGCCACCGCGGTCATCGCGGTCGCGGTTGAACCCGCCCTGCGGACGGTC
>NZ_JBEOSV010000046.1:69190-69906 GCF_040303245.1 Kitasatospora sp. NPDC096077
GTCGTCACGGCGGAAGCCACCGCGGTCACCGCCACGGTCATCGCGGTTGAAGCCGCCGGAGGGACGGTCGTCCCGACGGAAGCCACCACCCTGCGGACGGTCATCGCGACGGAAACCACCGCGCTCGCCGCCACGGTCGTCACGACGGAAGCCGCCACGGTCGCCACCGCGGTCGTCACGGTTGAAGCCGCCGGAGGGACGGTCGTCCCGACGGAAGCCACCACCCTGCGGACGGTCATCGCGACGGAAACCACCGCGGTCACCGCCACGGTCGTCACGGTCGCGGTAGGACGGACGGTCGTCACGACGCGGACGGTCATCACGATCGTCACGACGGGAACCGCCACGGTCGTTGGACCAGCCCCCACGGGACCGGGGCTCGTAGCCTCGGCCGTCGTCCGATCGACGCTCGGGACGGCCCTCGGGCTGGTTCGACATCCTGGTGACTCCTTCTGCTGCTTCAGCTCCACCGCGGACCGAGCAACACCAGTGCCGTCACGCGGTATCGGCGCCGGCCTCCTGGCCGCGCACCATCTCCATTGTCCGGCATGTCGGAAGCGTCCGCGCCTGGGCGGAAGTCCCGGCCTGCCGGCCTCGTACAAGTTCGCAAAACACAAAAAGGCCGCGGCCCCAGCGAATCGCTGGGGCCGCGGCCTTGAATAATTGTTCGGCGGCGTCCTACTCTCCCACAGGGTCCCCCCTGCAGTACCATCGGC
>NZ_JBEOSV010000047.1:0-8561 GCF_040303245.1 Kitasatospora sp. NPDC096077
CGCATCACGAGTGCATTTCTTCTTGATAACTACATTATAAATGTAACTGGGGGTAATCAGGGTTGATTCCTTGTAATGACCCGCCGGGGGCACCGTCCTCACCCTCTGTACGGGTTTGAATCTTTCGGGGGGCCGGAGGGCGTCAGGGCCGTCCCGGCGGCCGGCGGGGGCTCCAGGGCTGCTCAGAAGCCGTTTCAGGGCCCTCTGGGGGCCTTCTGGGGCCCCTCGGGGCTGGGAATGCCGCTCCGCGGACTCTTCGACGACCTTGAATGAATGAATCGATGGCTCTTAGCGTGACGCCGGCCACTCTTTGACAGAAAGTGTCCTCGACTGGGCTCCGCGGACACATACATCTATTTTGTGGGGGTTGTTATATACCCCCACAGAAGTGTCTTCTCCAGCCCTCTTCTCTGACTGGAGAAACAAGAAAGCCCCCTCCCTGAAGAGGGGGCCATCTGGATGGGATCTGCCAGCTGAGATCAAAAGCCCACCTTAACGCTGCCTCCATATTTACTTACTGACGGATTACCTGATTCGCCAGGAGCAAAACCCCCGCTCGGATTTCCCGAGCAGTTCTTTTCGAAATAGACCAGGACGGTGCGGTCGGTCTGGTTGGAAACTTGGATGTAATACCACAGAACCCCTCCAGTGGGTGTAGTAACACGGAGAGGATTTGGGTTGTAGCAGGTCCCACTGGGTGGGTCCTGATAGGTTTTACTGTTGATGGTTAGCTTGCCCGTGGCAGCCTGGGCGTTGGTTGCGGCGGTCAGGCACAGGGCGGTGGCGGCTACGGCGATGCCGGCCGTGTGAAGCCGTCGCTTCATTGAGCACTCCCGGTGAAAGATGGCACTGCCTCAGTTGTTCCCCGGTAAACCAGGCAGCTAACGGCCCATTCGAATGAGTGTTCCACTCGCCAGGCGGCCCCCGAAGGCCGCGTTGGAGATGCTCAGAACCGTGGGGTGGCTCAGGCTTCTCTCATGGCAGGGATCATCGTCCTCTTCGAGCTGGACCGGGCCCAGGCGGAGAACCCGGAGGCCGACGAGTCCGCGGTGCTCCGGGTGCACGCGGCCCTCAATGAGCGAGATCGGTTATGTACGGACTGTCACCACGGCGAGATAGCCCGACATATCTCCTGGTCCCGACCTCATGGCTGGCCACAGAGAGTGACTACTCCCTCGCTTGCGGGTACCACCTTTGAGGCGCAATATGGCAGGTGGAAGCGGGATTGACAGCAGTCGTGTACAGCCCGACTGCATACGAGCGGATAGCTTCGGTCGCCTGCGATGGGACGCGAAGCTATCGGCCCACGACTATGAGTATTTCCACTCCCAAAGGAGTGAACATGTCAAGCTACTATGGGGAAATTTTCAGAAGCGCCACTGAGATCGCCGAACGGGCGCAACAAGAGGAATCCCAAAGAAAGGCCCAGGCTGAGGAAAGAGCCCGAGCCGATGAACGGGAGAGGCAGCAACAGGAGAAAATCGCGGCCGATTTCAGGGACATCGAAGAGAAGATCGCGACGGGCCAGGCCGTGCCTGCCGCACAGGACGTTCCTGAGATCGGTGTGGACGAAGCCCGCGAAATGGGCATCCTGCGCCCCGAGGACCGGTAGCTCTGGCTGTACGGCGAACGTCGCCATCCTCTTCGAGTTCGAGCAGGACCAAGCCCTCGGCCCCGAACGTTCGGGGCCGGGGGCTCTTTCTGTTCCTGCCGCCGGCCAGGACCCCGACGCCCCCGAGGAGCCGCTTCCGCGGACGCTCTGTGAGGAGGACACCGGGCCCATGGAGCACTCCCATTACCGGCCTGAGAGGACGCCCTGAGGCCCCAAAGCAAAAAAGCGGGCCCCGCCAAGAAGGCGGGGCCCGTCAGGGTCTAGATCAGGGAAGCAGGCCAATCCACAGCAACGCGGAGAATGCCCTTCGTGGGCTTGCTCTCATCGAAGGTGCGGTCCGGCTTGACGGTATCGAGGTTGGGGAGTCGGACGATCTTCCCGCCATAGAAATGGGCGGCGTCCATGTAATCGGCCCGGTACTTCTCGCTCTGGCCGCTCCGGAAGCCGCTCAGCTGGCTAGCGAACGTCGCAAACCGCGAGTGTCCGGCAACGATGTCGGCCCCGGCTGGCATTGCGGTGGTGGACAGCACCGTGAAGCCTGCCAGGCGGGCCACAACACCATTAGCAGTGACCCCGGCCTCACCGTAAGCCCCGGCGTTGGCGATGGCCGGATGCTCGATCAGGTACCGCTTCACACGGGGCGAGACGACCACGTAGCGGCCCTCTGGGATGTCGTTGGCGTCCAGGGCAAGCATGAGGTCCAGGACGGCCCCGTAGAGGGCCTGAGGGGCGTTCCCGGCCGTCACCTTCACGTTCGGCATGGGAGTGGCCCCAGTGGCGATCACATGCCCCATGAAGGTATCCGCCTCACGGGCCAGGGCCCTCACCATCTCCTGGTTGATCGGGGAGCCCATCACTCCCGCCACCTGGACCCGTTCAACATTTTCGACCAACAGCTGTATATATTTCGCTTCAGTGATCGGAAGAACCTGATCAATGGTTTCCGGCCGCTGGGCCGTCATGCCCTCGGGAAGGCGGTAATCCGCGACAGTCGGCCTTGCCAGGCTGTTGACATGCACAACATCGCCCCGCTTGCTGATGTCACCTTCATAGGACCGGTTGGTCACAAGGCGGGAGGCCCACACGAGCAGCGGATCAAGCTGCGTGATCAGGGCACTGTTCCACTCCTCACTGACGAAGGTCCGGGAAGACGGGTTCTGGTAACTGAAATTGTAGAAGCTCAAATACTTCTCCTAACGGTTATCGGTATCGTGCGTCGAGAGAACGGGGCTGGAAGCTGAAGCTCTGGATCGGACCACCCTGTCGGCCTAGGCCGAGATCCTGGGAGTACAGCGGCTTGGGGTTGCGGCTTTTGATGAGCTCACCAACGAGTTCCACGTTCACCGTTCCCTCAGGAGTGAGGAACTGGTTGAAGTCCATGAACCGGAGATCGGTGATCTCGATTTCCGCCTGAGCCGCCTGGGCCTTGATCTCAGCCTCGACCAGACGAGGGCCAATTTCAGCGAGCATGGCCTTACGGGCCTCGGCCCGGACCTGCTCCGCGGATTCCTCTACCCGGGCCGTATGCCCCTGGCGAAGGGTCTCCAGCTCGGCGTTGGCGGCGTGAGAAAGGGACTTCCACTTGTCGAGCTCGGCCAGGAGAGCCGCGCTCTCGTCAGAAGCCGGGGCCGAATCATTGCTGTTCAAAACAAACCTCCGATATTAACGGTGACGGGCATCGAGCGAGGGCCGGGGCTGAAACACCGGTGCCGGATTCCGGTGGTACCCAGCTCCCTGAAGTTCCGCAAACTTCATCTTCTTCTGGAAGGGCTTGAGAATTTCCGTGATGACATCCCCGATGGGCTGGCCGTCATCATCGGTCAGCCTGGACACGTCCAGGTAGTCAGTGAATCCCTCGGGAAGGTCGATCTCATCCTTGGCCGCCTGAATCCGCAGCTCCGCAAGAGCGAGGTTCCCCGCGTACTCGCGGTGGACCTCCGCCCGGATGCCCTCGGAAGGGTCGGCCGGCACAATCGCTGGCGTCTGAGAATCCAGCTGCTCGCCGCCTTCAAAAGAATCAATGTCAGTCATCTATCAGGCTCCGTTCTTGGTCTTAACACTGGCCTGGGCAAGCTCGATTGCCTGCCGGGTATTAGTGTCCTTGGCCTGGGTCATCAGGGAGTCCAGAGGAATCCGAAGGCAATGGGCGATAGCAACGAACATCGGGAGGCTGGGCTTACGCTCCCCGCGCTCCCACTGGTAGACCGCCTGGGCAGTCACCCCCAGACGCTTGGCCAGATCCTTGACGGACAGGCCCAGGCTCACCCTCCGGGCCTTTCCCTTCACACGGTCATACATAGGCTCTCCAAAGCAAACGATTGAGTATCAGAAAGAGAAAAGGAAGAGGCCCCGGCCTCCCAGGAGGAGGAAGCCGGGGCCAGTACCTGAGAACCGGGGTGCCAGACCAACACCCCGGAATCAGATCTGTAATTCTCAGTAGAGAACTTCTTCTCTAAACTCTTCTCTACTAAAGACGTATGTGTCGCCTGGCCCCACTCTCGGACAGTGGGGCCATAGGAGAGACCTAAGTCACAGTGAGACTCATAGAAGGCCGCCCTTTGAAGGCGGCCCTACTGGAGTAGCTACTAGAGTCACCGGGCCTCGCTCACTCGGCCCAGGCAGCAACCTCTGTATTAAGAAGGGCCGTGATGGTCACCCTTGCGGTTGAGCGGCCGAGGAGCCCGTTGCGTTAAACCTCGGCCTCTCTCGGAGAGCCCGGGCCCAGTCAGTGGCAGCAAAGGCAGAGCCGCCCCGGCTGATGTTGTCCGCTTCGGTCCGCCAGAACCGGGCCTCCTCCTCCGTCTCGTGAAGCCAGTCGTTCGCCTCGCCGTCCCAGGGAAGGTTGTGGCCGTGCGTGGCACATTCCTCCAGCTTCCGCCGCGACGGCGCGTCCATGCTGGCCACTGTGTTGGGTATCAGCAGGCACCGGGCCGAGGCAGACGGGGCGAGCAGCCCAGCACCCTTGAGGGCCGTCAGGGCCTGCGAGTACCGGCCCTTGGTGAACGGCCGGCCATCCGGGTGGGTGAGGATCAGTTGCAGCTCTCCGGAGCCCAGAGGGGCATGTCCGCCCCGCTGCATGCGGTCCATGGCAAGAAGGAAGAGCCTGAGGTGTAGTTGGAGCCCAGGCGCACCGACAGCCGGGTTCCGGCCTTGGGGCCGGTAGAGCTTGGTGAAGTGGTAGACCATAAATCTCCTAAATATCTCTTGCGGGAAATGAAAAGCCCCCGAGTCACCTCGGGGGCTGGTGTTATTCAGTTATGTGATCGCGCTAGCTGTCATCAGTCGACAGTCGACTCATCCTCTAGGGACTTGATCTCCGAATCAAGGATATCGGAAAAGACCTTCAAGGCAGCCAGATCCCAGCTTTGCTGGTCACTTGGTTCGACAGTCGGGCCACCTGCCTCGTTTGCCTTCAGCGCGATGTCCTTCGGAGGAATGACATACACGGCGGCATCGTGGTCCTTCTTCTTCGGGTGGCCCCACACAAAGATCCTGAATCCGGTCTGCCGGAGGAAGGGCCCGCGCTCCTTCCAGCCATCCATTCGCGCCCACTTCGCAGCGTAGGTCTGCCCGGTCCCGCGCACCTCCCACCGGCCCGGGATGAAAGGTTCGGCCTTGAGGGTTCCGAGGGTGGCCGCGTGGCGCTCCATGGTCTTGGTGACGGTCTCGATGACGACCGGCGAAGTAGCCAGAGCGATGGAGTTGGAAAGGTTTTCGATAGCACCTTCCAATTCCTTGATCTGCCTCCGGTTATCCTTTCCCGGCACATATATCCGTTCCGTTATTTCTTCCTCGCCAACCATGGTCAGGAAGCCGTGCTCAGCAACGCTGTACAGGAGGCTCTGCGGCCACGAGACCGAGAACGGGCAAGACGTCCCGTTGGACCACGAGCAGCAACGGAAGTACTCGTGCCGCTTTGGCTCACCGTTGGCCAACGTCGTGTTTGAGCTGTTCTCGTACATCTTCCTGCCACAGGGGCAGAAGAAGACACCAGCCGCTGGCGAGGCGTTCGACTTGATCCCGGCCCGGAACTTACCCAGCTCTGCAACCGCCGCGTGCAACTGGTCGAACTCCTCGTCGGAGAGGATCGGATCGGCCCAGCGCACCGGGATACCGTCCCGCAACAGCGGCTCGCCCTTGTGCATGGCGATCCCCTTGAGGACCGGCTTCTTGAGAAGCTTGCTCAGGGTAGACGTGAGCCACTTCGAGCCCTTGATCTCGTGCTTCACGCCGGCCTTGCCCTCAGCCGCGTTCACGCTCCGCTGGTAGTCCTGGGAGGTCAGAACTCCTCGACTGGTCCAATCAGTGCAGACCCGGCCCATGGTCCAGCCCTGTTCCACGATCCGCTCGTAGGCCTCTCGAACAAGAGGGCCGGTCACGGGGTCGATGATGAGCTTGAAGCGCTGGCGGCCGTTGTGCTCCGTGAGGACCGCGCGGTAGCCGAACGGCCATGTCCCACCACCCCACAGCGATTCGTCGCGGTAGTACTGAGTCTGGTCCCGGCGCTTCTGCACGATCGCCTCCCTGTACCCCTGTGCCTGCGTCGCCTTGATGTAGGCGATCATCCGGCCGTTGCCGGGCGTGATGTCAAGTGAAGGGTCATCCAGGCAGATGATGTCCTTCCCGCCCTGGTAGCACTTGTCCGCGAACAGCTCCCAGTGGGTCTGGTTGCGGGTGATGCGGTCGAGCGAGGTCACCATCATCGCGTCCCACTCGTACCAGAGCGGCTCACGCATCCACTTCCCGAGGTTGGGCCGGTCCTCCGGGCTGACGGCACCGGAAACGAACGAGTCCTCGACCTCCCCGGCGGAGACGTACTTGCCCGCCGTCATGGCGGCACTCTGGGCCTCGGCCTGGCGGACCAGGGCAGAGCTGTCCTCGGAGTCCCGGCTGATACGACGCATGCTCAGGACCCGGATCCCCGGGCTCGGCTGATGTGACATGTGGTTCCCTCCCTTGCCTTACAGCCCTCGACGCTACCTCCATGGTCAAGCTGTTTTCCGAGGGCTGGGAGGCCAACCATCAGGTCCTCCAGCACCTGAGCGGCCACCGGGTGCGCCTGCGCTGAGGTGGTCGGCGCCGGTCCCGGACGGTCAGTCCTCGGTCTCGCAGACCGCGTAGGCCACCACCGAGCCCTGCTCGGCCCGGGCGCTCCAGCCGGTGGCGTCGGCGGTCGGCCCGTTGACGCGCACCGGTCCGGCCGCATCGGGCTGGAGGCGGTAGCCGCCACCGGTCAGGTGGCTGCCGGCCGGGCAGGTCGCGGTCGAGACACCGCCCGGGCTGCTCGGCTCCCCGGTGACCACCTTGGCGGTCTCGGCGGCGAAGGCGGGCGCGGCGAGGGCGACGGGCGCGACGGGGGCGAGGACGACGACGGCCGGCAGGAGGCCGGTGGACAGTGCACGCATGGGGGGCTCCCGGTTCGGTGGGCGACTGCTGCACCCGGAACAACCGGTTCGCATGCGATCCGGAAGCGCGGCGCCCGGAGCGCCGTTCCGGCGCGTGCCCGGGAATAGCGCCTGCATGCGCACCGTTCCGCTACCGGCCGCCGCCGCGAGACAATGGACGGCGGCCACGCCCGGGCGGTGCGGCCCGGAGCAGCCCGCCGCCCACCCTCACCGAGACCCCGGAGGTGTCCGTCCATGCCCGACTCCCCCGCCGAGACGCCCGAGTCCACCAGGCGTCTGCGCCCCGCGCAGCTCCTGTTCGAGCCGCAGTCCGCCGAACCGGAGCCGGAACGATTCTTCGACCTGGAATCGATCGACGACCCCACGGAGCTGCTGCGCCGCTCCACCGAGCTGGCCCTGGCCTTCCGGGCCGCCGCCGAGCGGGCCACCGACTTCCAGGCCGTCGCCGCCGCCCAGCTGGCCGACCCGCGCCGGTTCGACGCGCTGTCGAACACCGAGGTGGCCGAGCGGGCGGACTGGACCCCGGACTACGCCACCAAGATGATCGAGTACGGACGCGGCCTGCTCCAGCCGCGCCGCCACGAGGACTGAGACCTCGACCTGCGGCCGCTGGCATATGCCAGCGGCGGAGGGTACGGGATCGGCCGCCGCCCTGTCCGGCGAACGGCGCTTTCCGCCCCACCGGGGGCGCGCACGGCGCAGGCTGCTGGGCGTGGACATCTGGACGCACCAGTCGGTGGAGTACGTCACCGTGGCCGGGGAGGCCTGGCTGGCCTCCGCCAGCGAGTACCCGCGCAGCATGCGCGCCCTCTGGGAGGCCCGCCCGTGGGCGCCCTCGGTGCTGCCCTGCGGGCGCGCCTTCGACGTGATCAGCATGCCGTCGCTGTTCGGCCGCCGGGTGCTGGACGAACTGTGGGCCTCCGGCCCCGGCTGCGGCCCGGTGGCCGGCTACCGGGGGCGCACCCTGCTGTTCGTCCAGCCCGGCGCGGCGCCACGGCTGCGCCGACTGCTGGCCTGGGAGGAATGGGCCCGGGACGTGCCGCCGCTGCTCTGCCACGGCAGGGGCGACGCGGTGACGGTGCCGCCGCTGCAGCGGATGGTGCACGGCCCGGAGTCCCCCGGCCAGGGGTCGGGCCGCTGGATCGTCGCCCCGGAGGACCGGGAGCCCTGGCTGCCCGGGGCCTCGGTGGTGCTGTGGGCCTGTGTACGGGCGGCGCGCGAGCCCGGCGGGGCCGTCCCGGCCGAGCCGGCGGTCGTGACCGGCGGGTGAACGGGGGGCGGCCGGTATTCGATTTTGGCCCGACCGCGGGCCACTGCTAGAGTCTTCTCTGTCAGCAGGCGCCGCTAGCTCAGTTGGTTAGAGCAGCTGACTCTTAATCAGCGGGTCCGGGGTTCGAGTCCCTGGCGGCGCACAGACAGCCGAGAGGCCCCTTGCGAAAGCAAGGGGCCTCTCGGCGTTTCGCCGTACCCGGAAGGGCGGCCGGGGGGGGCCCGCGGGGTGGGGGGGGGCCGGCCGGGGGGGCGCGGGGGCGCCGGGGGCGGGG
>NZ_JBEOSV010000047.1:8571-67407 GCF_040303245.1 Kitasatospora sp. NPDC096077
ACTCCCTCCCTCCCCCCCCCGCCCTACCGCTGGGGCCACCGCCGTTTTCCCCGGCCCCGGCCGGCGCGGCGGGCCGGCCCGCGGCGCGGGCGCCGCCCCCGGCCGGGGCTCAGCGGCCGCGCAGTGCGCGGTAGCGGGCGACCAGCGCCGCGGTGGAGCTGTCCAGCTGCTCGCCGCCCTCGCCGGTGACCAGCACCGGCTCGATCCGCTTGGCGAGCACCTTGCCCAGCTCGACGCCCCACTGGTCGAAGGAGTCGATGTTCCAGACCGCCCCCTGGACGAACACCTTGTGCTCGTACAGCGCGACCAGCTGGCCGAGCACCGAGGGGGTCAGCTCGGCGGCCAGGATGGTGGTGGTCGGGTGGTTGCCCTGGAAGGTCTTGTGCGGGACGAGCTCGGCCGGCACGCCCTCGGCCGCGACCTCCTCCGGGGTCTTGCCGAAGGCCAGCGCCTGGGTCTGGGCGAAGAAGTTGGCCAGCAGCAGGTCGTGCTGGGCGACCAGGCCGGCGGGCAGGTCGGGGGTCGGCCGGGCGAAGCCGATGAAGTCGGCCGGGATCACCTTGGTGCCCTGGTGCAGCAGCTGGTAGTAGGCGTGCTGGCCGTTGGTGCCGGGGGTGCCCCAGACCACCGGGCCGGTCTGCCAGTCGACCGGGGTGCCGTCGCGGGTCACCGACTTGCCGTTGGACTCCATGTCCAGCTGCTGGAGGTAGGCGGTGAACTTGGACAGGTAGTGCGAGTACGGCAGCACCGCGTGCGCCTGGGCGTCGAAGAACGCGCCGTACCAGACGCCCAGCAGGCCGAGCAGCAGCGGGACGTTCTGCTCCGGCGGGGCGGTGCGGAAGTGCTCGTCGACCAGGTGGAAGCCGTCCAGCATCTCGCGGAAGGCGTCCGGGCCGATCGCGATCATCAGCGAGAGGCCGATCGCCGAGTCGTAGGAGTAGCGGCCGCCGACCCAGTCCCAGAACTCGAACATGTTGGCGGTGTCGATGCCGAAGTCCTGCACGCCCTGGGCGTTGGTGGACAGCGCGACGAAGTGCTTGGCCACCGCCTCGGTGCCGGCGCCCAGGCCGTCCAGCAGCCAGGCCCGGGCGGAGACCGCGTTGGTGATCGTCTCGATGGTGGTGAAGGTCTTCGAGGCGACGATGAACAGCGTCTCGGCCGGGTCGAGGTCGCGGACCGCCTCGTGCAGGTCGGCGCCGTCCACGTTGGACACGAAGCGGACGTCCAGGTCCCGCTGGGTGTACGGGCGGAGCACCTCGTAGGCCATCGCCGGGCCGAGGTCGGAGCCGCCGATGCCGATGTTGACCACGGCGCGGATCCGTCGGCCGGTGTGGCCCTTCCACTCACCGCTGCGGACCCGGTCGGCGAAGGCGGCCATCTTGTCCAGGACGGCGTGCACCCCGGGGACGACGTTGACCCCGTCGACCTCGATCACGGCGTCGCGCGGGGCGCGCAGCGCGGTGTGCAGCACGGCGCGCCGCTCGGTGACGTTGATCTTCTCGCCGCGGAACATGGCGTCCCGCAGCCCGGCGACACCGGTGGCGGCGGCGAGCTCGCGCAGCAGCTCCAGGGTCTCCGCGGTGACCAGGTGCTTGGCGTAGTCCACGTGCAGGTCGCCGACCTGGAGGGTGTGGCTGCGGCCGCGCTCGGGGTCGGCGGCGAACAGCTCACGCAGGTGGGTCTCGCCCAGCTCGGCCCGGTGCTTGGCCAGGGCGGCCCACTGCGGGGTGCGGTCGAGCGGGGTACGGGCGTCGGCGCGGGTCTCCGACATCGGTGGGTCCTCGATTCATCTGGGTGCAGAAACCGGCAGGGCCAGGCGGTGAGCGCCTGTTCGCGAGGTCGTGGCGGTACTGGTGGTGCGCCGACTCCGTTGACGGCCTGCCCGGGTTCAGCCTATGCAACCCCGGAGGGGGTCGCGCACATTCCGCACCGTCGGCGGCGGGCGGGCCGGACTGTCCGTCACTTCCGCCGCGCCCACCGCCTCCGCCGCTGCCGCTACTTCCGTTCCGAGCGCAGGTCCAGCCCGCGCAGCACGTGGTCGACCAGCTCCGGGTCGGCGCCGAGCTCGCTGCGGGCGATCAGCATCTCGCGCCGGGAGGCGGCGATCATCTCCTGCTCGACCTCGGCGGCGGCCCGCCACTGGGCGACCCGCTGCTTGGCCTCGGCGGCCTCCTCCTCGGCGTAGTTCTCCGGGCAGAGCCGGGCCAGCCGGTCGTGCTGACGGTCCCGCAGCCGGTCGGCGACCTCGGCGGGCAGCTTGTCCTGCTCCTCCAGTTCGCCGAGCCGCTGCAGCCCGGCCTTGGCGGCCCGCCACCAGAGCCGGCGCACCGCCTGCTCGTGCTGGTCCTGGTCGATGTCCAGTTCGAGCCGCTTGGCCAGCCAGGGCAGGGTCAGCCCCTGGACCAGCAGGGTGAACAGCACCACGCTGAAGGCGATGAAGACCAGCCGGCCGCGCTCCGGGAAGTCCTCGCCGGAGTTCAGGGAGAGCGGGATGGCAAGGGCCAGCGCCACGGTCGCCACCCCGCGCATGCCGGACCACCAGAGGATCACGCTCTCCCGCCAGCTGAACGGGGTGTCCTCCTCGTCGCCCTTGCGCAGCTTCTTGGACAGCCAGCCGGCCGGCAGCAGCCAGAGCAGCCGGACCACGACCACGACCGCGATGACCACGGCGGCGTCGCCGAGGAACCCGGTCCAGCCGCGGCCGGCCTCCTTGAGCACGGTGGCCAGTTCCAGGCCGATCAGGCCGAAGGCGACGCCGGTGATCAGGATCTCGACCACCTCCCAGAAGGCGTTGCCGACCAGCCGGTAGGCGACCGCGTCGGCGTCGGCGGCCCGCTCGGCGAGGTAGAGCGCGCAGACCACCACGGCGAGCACGCCGGAGCCGTGGATCTCCTCGGCGATGGTGTAGGCGGCGAAGGGCACCAGCAGGTTGAGCGCGACCTGCTGGGTCGGGTCGTCCAGCCGGTCGGCGAGCTTGGCGTTCACCCAGCCGAGCACCACGCCGACCAGCACCGCGAGCACCGCGGACAGCACGAAGCGCAGCACCGCGTGGCCGACCGAGAAGTCGCCGCTGACCACGGCCTCGATGGCGAGCGAGTAGATGACGATCGCGGTGACGTCGTTGAACAGCCCCTCGCTCTCCAGGATCGCCACCAGGCGCCGGGGCAGCCCGACGCTGCCGGCCACCGCGACGGCGGCCACCGGGTCGGGCGGGGAGACCAGCGCGCCGACCGCGATCGCGGCGGCCAGCGGCAGGGCGGGCAGCAGCCAGTGCACGGTGCCGGCCACCGCGATCGTGGTGACCGCCACCAGGGCGATCGCCAGCAGCAGGATCGAGCGGGCGTTGGCCTTGAAGTAGCGCACCGAGGAGCGCCGGGCGACGGCGAAGATCAGCGGTGGCAGGACCAGCGGGAGGATCAGCTCGGGCTCGATCTTGACGTCCGGGATCTGCGGGACGACCGCCATCACGATGCCGAGCAGGGTCATCAGGACCGGTTGCGGCACACCCGTCCTGCGGGCGAGTGGCATGGTCACCACGGAGGCGAGCAGCACCAGGAAGAACAGGGGCAGCTGGCCCACGGGAAGGTTCCTCTCGACGGCGGATCGGCGGCGGCCCGAACGGGGACGGGCGACCGGTCGACGGCGGACGGCTGAGCGCCGCCCAGGATAAATCTGACAATGCGCCCATACGTGAAGACACGCCGAACGAGTGCTTGACCTCCAGTGCACTTCAGGTTCGAGGATCGGCGGTACCGAAACGATCGAGAGTGCGAAGGAGCCCCCCATGAAGGCGGTCACCGTCCCGAGGTCCGGCGGTCCGGAGGTCCTGCGGGTCACCGGGGTCACCGACCCGGAGCCCGGCCCGGGCGAGGTCCGGGTGCGGGTGTACGCCGCCGCCGTACAGCCGGTGGACCTGGCGATCCGGGAGGGCTTCCGCCCGCCGGGGCTCACGGCCGAGCCGCCGCTCGTGCTCGGCAACGAGTTCGCCGGGGTGGTGGACCGGCTCGGGCCGGGCGCCGGGGCCTGGCGGGTCGGCGACGAGGTGCTGGGCTTCCGGGTGCTGGGCTGCCAGGCCGAGCTGGTCACGGTGGACGCCGGCCAGCTGGTGGCCAAGCCCGCCGGGATGCCCTGGGAGCAGGCCGGCTCGCTCTCCGCCTCCGGCCAGACCGCACACCTGGCGCTCGAACTGCTCGGGGTCGGCCCCGGCGACACCGTCCTGGTGCACGGCGCTTCCGGCGGGGTCGGCACCGTCGCCGTCCAGCTCGCCCGGGCCCGGGGCGCCGTGGTGATCGGCACCGCGAGCGAGCGCAACCACGACTACCTGCGCGGGCTGGGCGCGATCCCGGTCGCGTACGGGGAGGGGCTGGTCGGGCGGGTCCGGGCGGTCGCCCCGCAGGGGGTGGACGCGGCCTTCGACGCGGCCGGCCGGGGCGCGCTGGCCGCCTCCGTCGAACTGGTCGCCGACCGGGACCGGATCGGCACCGTGGTCGACTACCCGGAGGCCGAGCGGCTGGGCGTCCGGGGGCTGCGGGGGCCGCGCACCGCCGAACGGCTGGCCGAACTGGTGCGGCTGTGGGAGGCGGGCGGGCTGCGGATCGAGATCGCCGAGTCGCTGCCGCTGGAGAAGGCCGGGGAGGCGCACCGGCTGGTCGGCGGCGGGCACGTCCGCGGCAAGGTGGTGCTCACGGCCTGAGCGGGCGGGCCGGCCCGGGAGCCTCCGGGTGGACCGCCCCGGGCTCTCCGGGCTCTCCGGGCCGATTGTGTGTTTCGGCTGCTGACCAGGTAATGTTCTCCACGTCAGCAGGCGCCGCTAGCTCAGTTGGTTAGAGCAGCTGACTCTTAATCAGCGGGTCCGGGGTTCGAGTCCCTGGCGGCGCACAGACAGCCGGAAGGCCCCTTGCGAAAGCAAGGGGCCTTCCGGCGTTTCGGCGTTCCCGCGCCGCGTGTGGCAGGAAAGGTGGGAAACCGGTCATTGCTGCCGTCACGGCCCGCTGTCAGGCTGACCGCATGAGAGAGCGCAGCGTGGTCGTGGTCCTCTACGACGGCGTGCAGAGCCTGGACGTGACCGGCCCGCTGGAGGTGTTCGCGGGGGCGGGCGCGGCCGCCCGGCGGCCGGGGGCGTACCGGGTGACCACGGCCTCCCCCGGTGGTGGGCCGGTGCGCAGCTGCAGCGGGCTGCGGTTGCTGCCGGACGTCGACCTGGCCGAGGTCGGGCCGGTGCACACCCTGCTGATCCCCGGCGGATTGGACGTCGAGCACCCGGACGACGCCCTGGTGGCGCGGGTCCGGGAGCTGGCCGGCCGGGCCGAGCGGGTGGTGTCGGTGTGCACCGGGGCCTTCCTGCTCGCCGAGGCCGGACTGCTGTCCGGGCGCCGGGCGACCACCCACTGGGCGTACTGCGCGGAGCTGGCCCGGCGGTTCCCGGACGTGACGGTCGACCCCGACCCGATCCACGTCCGGGACGGGCACCTCGCCACCTCCGCCGGGGTCACCGCCGGGATCGACCTGGCGCTGGCCCTGGTCGAGGAGGACCTCGGCCGGGACGCCGCCCTGCTGATCGCCCGTCATCTGGTGGTCTTCCTGCGCCGACCGGGCAACCAGGCGCAGTTCAGCACCCAGCTGGCCGCCCAGGTGGCGGCCCGGCAGCCGCTGCGCGAGGTCCAGCGGTGGATCGCCGAGCACCCGGAGGCCGACCTGTCGGTCGAGGCGCTGGCCGGCCGGGCGGCACTGTCGCCGCGGCACTTCGCCCGGGCCTTCGCGGCCGAGGTGGGGACGACTCCGGGCCGGTACGTCGACGGGGTCCGGCTGGAGGCCGCCCGACGGCGGCTGGAGGACACCGACGACGGCATCGAGGAGATCGCGCGCTCCTGCGGCTACGGCACCCCGGAGGCGATGCGGCGCGCCTTCGTCCGGGCCCTGGCCGCCCCGCCCGCCGAGTACCGACGCCGCTTCCGTTCCCGACCCGATGGAGGTCAGTGATGCGCATCGCGATCCTGCTCTACGACGACTTCACCGCGCTGGACGCGGTCGGCCCCTACGAGGTGCTGTCCCGGATCCCCGGGGCCGAGGTGGTGTTCACCGCCGCGAAGCGCGGCCCGGTCCGCACCGACATGGCCAGCCTGGCGCTGACCGCGGACGCCGCCCTGGACGAGGTGGACTCGGCCGACCTGCTGCTGGTGCCCGGCGGTCCCGGGACGGAGGCGCAGCTGACCGACGGGGCGGTGCTCGACTGGGTGCGCCGGGTGGACGCGACCACCACCTGGACCACCTCGGTCTGCTCCGGCTCGCTGATCCTGGGCGCCGCCGGGCTGCTCGGCGGTCGCCGGGCCACCAGCCACTGGGGCGTGCTGGACGCCCTGTCCCGGTTCGGGGCGGAGCCGACCGGCACCGAGCGGATCGTGGTCGACGGCAAGTACGCGACGGCGGCCGGGGTCTCGGCCGGGATCGACCTCGCCCTGCGGCTGACCGGCCTGATCGCCGGCGACGGGACGGCCGAGGCCATCCAGTTGCTCATCGAGTACGACCCGCAACCGCCGTACGGGGCGGGCTCGTTGGCCAAGGCCTCGCCGTCGGTGGTCGAGCAGGCGCGGCTGCTGCTGGCGCCCTGACCGGGCCGTGCCGTGCGGTGGGGCCCGCGTCCTGCGGGCCCCACCGCCGGGTCAGCGGCCGAAGTAGCCGTCGAAGTTCTTGGAGAACTCCCGGCCGCCGAACTGGTCCCAGTTGACGGACCAGGTCATCAGTCCGGCCAGGTTCGGCTGGGCACCCGAACGCGGCACGTACGTCCCGCAGTTGGCGAGCCTGGTGAGGCAGTCCAGCGCCTTGTCCACCTCGGACGGGGCGATGTAGCCGTTGCCCGCGTTGACGGTGGCCGGCATCCCGATGGCCACCTTCGAGGCGGGCAGCGGCGGGAACATGTTGGCGGTGTTGCCCGCGACCGGGAAGCCGTTGAGCAGCAGGTCGGTCATCGCGACGTGGAAGTCGGCGCCGCCCATCGAGTGGTACTGGTTGTCCAGGCCCATGATGGAGCCGGAGTTGTAGTCCTGGACGTGCAGCAGGGTCAGGTCGTCGCGCAGCGCGTAGATGACCGGCAGGTACGCCCCGGCGCGCGGGTCCTGGCCGCCCCAGGGGCCGGATCCGTAGTACTGGTAGCCGAGTTGGACGAAGAAGGTCTCCGGCGCCATGGTCAGCACGAAGCCCGGACCGTACTTGGCCTTGAGGGTCTTCAGTGCCGAGATCAGGTTGACGATGACCGCGCTCTTCGGGTTCTTGAAGTCGGTGTCGCCGGTGTCGAGCGAGAGCGAGTGGCCCTCGAAGTCGATGTCCAGGCCGTCCAGGCCCCACTTGTCGATGATCGCCGAGACCGAGCTGACGAAGGTGTCCCGGGCCGCGGTGGTGGTCAGCTGCACCTGGCCGTTCTGGCCGCCGATCGAGATCAGCACCTTCTTGCCCTGGGCGCGCCGGGCGGCGATGGCGGCCTTGAAGTCGGCGTCGGACTCGACGGTCGGGCAGTCGGTGGCCGAGCAGCGGTTGAAGCGGATGTCGCCGGAGGTCGGGGAGGTGGGCTCGCCGAAGGAGAGGTCGATGATGTCCCAGGAGTTGGGGACGTCGGCCATCCGGGTGTAGCCGGCGCCGTTGGCGAAGCTGGCGTGGAGGTAGCCGACCAGGGTGTGGCTGCCGCCGGGGGTGCCGGTCGGGGTCGCGGTGGGCGTCCCGGTCGGGGTTCCCGTGGGCGTACCCGTCGGCGTCCCGGTCGGGGTTCCCGTCGGGGTCCCGGTGGGCGTTCCCGTGGGCGTTCCCGTGGGCGTTCCCGTGGGCGTTCCCGTGGGCGTGCCGGTCGGGGTCGGGGTCGGCGAAGGGCTGGGGGCGCCCGGGCCGTCCAGCGAGACGTCGTCCGCGTAGTAGGTGCCCTGCCCGTACCAGCCGTGGGTGTAGACGGTGGCGGTGGTCTGGGTGGCGCCGGTGGTGAAGCCGACGCTGAGCTTCTGGTACGCGCCGCCGGTGCCGGGCGTCCAGGTGCTCGGGCCGCCGCCGTCCACGCCCAGGTAGACGTACGAGCCGTTCACCCAGGCGCTCAGCGTGTAGGTGGTGTTGGGCGCCACGGCGACGGTCTGCGAGCACTGGGCGGTGTCGGCCGCGGTGGCCGCGGCGGCGAGGGCGTAGCCGCCGCTGTGCACCGGGGCGGTGACGACGCTGCCGGAGTTGCCGGTGCAGCTCCAGGGGCCGAGCGAGCCGGACTCGAAGCCGCCGTTGACCAGGAACTCGCCGGCCGAGGCGGCGGGCGCCAGGCCCAGGGTGACGCCGACCAGGGTGGCCGCGGCGACGGCGGAGGCGGTGCCGGCGGCGATCGCGGCACGGCGGTGTCCGGACACGGTTGATCTGGGCACGGTTGATCTGCGCATGCGGGGTGCTCCTGCGGTGGCGCGGTCGTGGGGGACGTCCGAGGGCACGCCGGAGCACGCGCCAGTGGGGGGAACGGCCCGGCCTGGCACCCAAGTTGGACTAGACCACTGAAGCGGATCCGACAGTGAGCCGTCAATGGTCCAGACCGGCCAGGGGCCCAGGAGGACCGCCCCGGTTGCCGGGGGTGACACCCCGTCGAAGGATGGAGGGGTGACCCCGCCCGGCTACCTCCGCCACCCCCACCTGCACGGCGGCCTGCTCACCTTCACCGCCGAGGACGACGTCTGGATCGCCCCGCTGGACGCCGGCGCCGCCGCCACCGGCCGGGCCTGGCGGGTCGGCTGCGACCGCACCCGGGTCAGCCACCCCCGCTTCTCCCCCGACGGCACCACCCTCGCCTGGACCAGCTGGCTCGGCCTCACCCCCGAGGTGTGGACCGCCCCGGTCGACGGCGGCGAGGCCCGCCGGCTCAGCTTCTGGGGCAGCCAGGACACCCGGGTGCGCGGCTGGCTGCCGGACGGCGAGGTGCTCGCCGTCACCTCCTACCACGAGCCCTTCGGCCACTACACCTGGGCGCACGCCCTGCCCCCGGACGGCTCCCCCGGCCGCCGGATGCCCTGGGGGCCGGTCGGCGACGCCCAGCTGAGCCGGGGCCGGACCGTCCTGCTCACCGGCTCCGCCCCGCACGAGCCCGCCGCCTGGAAGCGCTACCGCGGCGGCGCGATCGGCCGGCTCTGGGTCGACGGCGAACCGGTCCTGGCCGGGCACACCGGCCACCTCGCCTCCCCCATGCCGGTCGGCGAACCCCCCGACGACCGGATCGCCTTCCTCTCGGACCACGAGGGCATCGGCAACGTCTACTCCTGCCGCCCGGACGGCACCGACCTGCGCCGGCACACCGACCACGCCTCCTACTACGCCCGCGAGGCCGCCACCGACGGCGCCCGGATCGTCTACCAGCACGCCGGCGACCTCTGGCTGCTGGACGGACTGGACGCCCCCGGCCCGCGCCGGCTGCACGTGCCGCTCGGCGGCGCCCGGGCCGGCCGCCGCCCCTACCAGGTCGGCGCCGCCTCCCAGGTCAAGGACCTCGCCTGCGACCAGACCGGCCGGGCCGGGGTGATCACCGTGCGCGGCAGCCAGTACTGGCTCACCCACAAGGACGGCCCGGCCCGCGCGCTCGCCGACACCCCCGGGGTGCGCACCCGGCTGCCGGTGGTGCTCGGGCACACCGGCGAGGCCGCCTGGATCACCGACGCCGAGGGCACCGACGCGATCGAGGTGGTGCCGCTGCCCGGCCACGACGGCCCCTCCGGGGCGACCGGCGGCGAACGGCACCGCCACCGGGTGCTCGCCGCCGGGAAGCTCGGCCGGGTCCTGGAGCTCACCGCCGCCCCCGACGGCGCCCGGCTCGCCGCCACCACCTCGGACGGGCGGCTGCTGCTGGTCTCCGCCGACGACGGCGGGGTGCGCGAACTGGCCGCCTCCGACCACGGCCCGGTCGCCGGCGCCCGGTTCTCCCCCGACTCGCACTGGATCGCCTGGTCCCAGCCCGCCGCCGGCCGCTCGCTGCGCCGGATCCGGCTCACCCGCACCGACGCCCCCGGGCCGACCACCGACGTCACCGACGGCCGGTTCGAGGACGAGCAGCCGGTGTTCACCCGGGACGGCCGCTACCTGGCCTTCCTGTCCTGGCGCGGCTTCGACCCGGTCCACGACGTGCACACCGGCGACCTGTCCTTCCCGCTCGGCTGCCGCCCGTACCTCGTCCCGCTCGCCGCCGACACCCCCTCCCCGTTCGCCGCGCCCGTCGAGGACGGCGCCCCGCGCGGGGACGGCGGCGGCGACGGCACCGTCCGGGTCGACCCGGAGGGCCTCGGCGAACGGCTGCTGCCGTTCCCGGTGATCGCCTCCAAGTACTCGGCCACCGACGCGGTGCGCGGCGGCCTGGTCTGGCTGCGCTGGCCGATCTCCGGCACCCTCGGGCAGACCTTCGCCAGCCCCGAGGACACCTCCGGCCGCCCCTCGCTGGAGCACTTCGACCTGGCCCGGGGCACCCGCAGCACCCTGGCCGACCGGCTGGACGGCTACGCGGTCTCCGGGGACGGCGGCTCGATCGTCGTCTACTCGGCCGGCACCCTGCGGGTCGTCCCGGTCGGCGCCCCCTCCGCCGGGACGTCCGTCGACCTGCGCCGGATCACCCACACCGTGCACCCGGCCGCCGAGTGGCGCCAGGCGTACCACGAGGCCGCCCGGATCGTCCGGGACCAGTTCTGGGACGAGCGGATGTCCGGCCTGGACTGGCCCGCACTGGTCGCCCAGTACGAACCGCTGCTGGAACGGATCTGCTCACCCGACGACTTCGCCGACCTGCTGCGCGAACTCCTCGGCGAGCTCGGCACCTCGCACGCCTACGTCACCCCGTCCCGGCGCGCCGAGGGCCCCACCCTCGCCCAGCAGCCGCTCGGCCTGCTCGGCGCCGACGCCCACCGCTCCCCCGACGGCCGCTGGCTGGTCGACCGGGTGCTGCCCGGCGAGTCCTCCGACCCGCGCGCCCGCGCCCCGCTGGCCGCCCAGGGCGTCCGGGACGGCGACGAACTGCTGGAGGTCGGCGGCCGCCCGGTGGACCCGGTGCGCGGTCCGCTGCCGCTGCTGGCCGGCACCGGCGGCACCACCGTCGAACTGGCCCTGCGCAGCGGCCCGGACGGCCCGGTCCGGCGGATCGCGGTCACCCCGCTGACCGACGAACGGGCCATCCGCTACCAGGACTGGGTGGCCAAACGCCGTTCCCTGGTACGGGAGTTCAGCGACGGCCGGTGCGGCTACCTGCACATCCCGGACCTCGGCGGCTCCGGCTGGGCACAGTTCAACCGGGATCTGCGGCGCGAACTGGACAAGCCCGCACTGGTGTTGGACGTGCGCGGCAACGCCGGCGGCAACGTCTCCGAACTGGTCCTGGAGAAGCTCACCCGGCACGTCCTCGCCTGGGACTTCAGCCGGGACCGCCAGCCGGTCCGCTGGCCCCGGCACGCGCTGCGCGGCCCCCTGGTGGCCCTCGCCGACGAGGCGACCAGCTCGGACGGGGACGTGATCATCGCGGCGATCAAACTGCTCGGCCTCGGCCCGGTGATCGGCAACCGCACCTGGGGCGGGGTGGTCGGGATGACCGGGCGGCACACCCTGGGCGACGGCACCCAGATCTCGGTGCCGAAGAACGCCTCCTGGTTCGGCGGCGGGCTCGGCTGGTCGGTGGAGAACCGGGGCGTCGAGCCGGACGTGCACGTGCTGCGCACCCCGCGGGACTGGGCGCGGGGGCGCCACCCGGAGCTGGTCACCGCCGTCCAGCTGGCCCTGGAGCTGCTGGAGGACGCGCCCGCGGCGGCGCCCCCGCCGGAGTCCACGCCCCGGCCGGACCTGCGGCGACCGCCGCTGCCGCCGCGGAGCGGATGACCCCGGGGCGGCAGCGGAGGCTCAGCTCCAGGGGTCGCCCTCGGAGGTCATGTTCTCGGCGGCACGCCGGTCCGCCTCCTCCTGGGCCGCCCGTTCCCGGGACACCCGGTCCTGGGTGTCCCGGGTGCGCTCGACCTCGTCGCTGTACGCGTCGGCGGCCTCGTCGTGGGCGAGGGCGGCGCGCTGGGCGGCCTCCTGGCCGGTGGACTCGTGCTGCGGCGGACGGTGGAACAGCCTGTCCAGGATGCCCATGACTCCTCCTCCGAACGGATTACCGGGCTGCCCCCACTCTCACACCGGGGACCAGTGGTCGCACGTTGAGCCTTTGGTCCCGGGTGGACGCGCCCAAGGGCCGTAGCCGGGAACGGGCGGCGGGCGGAGGGTGGCGGTGTGAGGAACTCCACCGAGGAACTGCACGACGGACCGCGCCGCCGGGTCGGCGCGCTGGCCGCGCTGGACGGACGGCTGCCCGGCACCCACGACCTGCTGCTGATGCAGTGCCCCGGCTCGCTGCGCCCGCTGGCCGGCGGCGAGCTGCCGGAGTGGGCCCGGCCGGTACTGCGGGCGCACCCGTGGGTCACCGTCGGCCGGGCGCACCCGGTGGTCGGCACCCCGCTGGACCTGCCCCGCCCCCAGCGCTGCACCCGGGACCCGGAGGCGGCGCCCGAGCACTGGATCCCGGTCACCGTGCGCGGCCCGCGCCCCGGACAGCGACTGGACGCGCTGGCCCCCTGGGCCGCGGTGGCCCGCACCCTGCGGCCCGAGCGGCTGCCCGGCCTGCGGGAGCGGCTGGCCCCCGGACGGCTCACCGGGATCCCGGCGCTGGCCGTGCTGCCGGAGGTCGGCCGACTGGTCGCGGACCACCGGCTGGTCTGGGGGCCGATCGGCGCGGTCGGCTACGAACTGGGCACCGGCGTCCCGGTGACCGGGCCGCTCAGCCCGCTGCGGCTGGTGCTGCGCGCCCCGCAGCCGATCAGCCGACGGGACGCGCTGCAGCTGCGCCGGGCGCTGAGCAAGCTGCCGGTGCCGGTGCAGGCCGAACTGGAGACCCGCTACGGCGCGGTGCAGCTGGCCGAGTACGCGGCCGGGGCCGGGGTGCGCGGCCTCACCCTGCTGACGCCGGACGGGCCCCGGGAGGTCCACGATCCGTGGTTCCCCCGGGGCCCGTCCGTATGAAGCCGTCGTCGGGCGCCGTCGTCGGGCGCCGTCGTCGGGCGCCGTCGTCCGGGGCCGTCGGCTCAGCCGCTGACGCTCGGCGCGCCCGTCTCCAGGTGCCCGGTGAACCGCTGCGACCAGCTGCTGTCGGTGTTCACGGTGACCGTGAAGTCGTACCAGCCGTTGTTGTAGGCGACCGCGTTGAAGAAGTCGCTGACGCTGCCGCCGGCCGGCACCTGGTACGTCCAGGGGCCGTCGGTGCGGTAGTTGTTGGAGGTGATGGTGAAGGTGATCGGCGAGGTGCCGGAGTTCGCCATCGCGAAGTAGACGGCCAGCTGGCCGCTGCCCGGCTCGACCGCGTACGAGGCGGTGACGGCGGCGTTCTTGCCCGGCTTGGTGAGGTCGCCGGTGAAGCGGCGCAGGAAGCGGTTCGGGCCGACCACGGTCAGGTCGTACTTGCCGTTGCCGAAGTTGTTGGTGCCGCAGTTGAAGAAGTCGGTGACCGGGCTGCCGGAGTCGACGGTGTACTGCCAGGGGCCGCCGCTGCGGTAGGCGTTGGCGTAGGCGGAGAAGTGCGCGGCCCGGGCGGCGCCCTCGTTGGCCATCTTCACCCAGACGTGCATGATCCCGCTGGAGTTGCTGTCCCAGTGGTCCAGGTTGGCGTTGGGCTGGTACGGCAGCGGGCGGGCCGGGCGGGTGCCGGGCTCCTGGGCGGGCAGCGCGTTGTTGCTCGGCGAGGGGTTGGGCAGCGGGCCGCAGGTGGACAGGCCGATGGTCTGCGAGGTGTCGGGCAGCGCGGGCATGCCGTAGACCGGGTTGGCGAAGTCGAAGACCGAGGTGAGGTCGCCGCACGCCTTGCGGCGCCAGTCGCTGATGTTGGGGCTGGTGGCGGGAGTGCCGAGGGCGGCGGTCCACACCTCCAGGAAGCGCAGCACCGAGGTGTGGTCGAAGGTCTCGGAGTTGACCCAGCCGCCGCGGGTCCACGGGGAGATCGCGAGCATCGGGACCCGGAAGCCGAGGCCGATGTTGGTGGAGTTGTAGAACTCCCCCGCGGTACCGGCCGGCGCGGCCGGCGGCGGGACGTGGTCGAAGAAGCCGTCGTTCTCGTCGTAGTTGATCAGCAGGACGGTGGAGTTGAACACGTTGGGGTCCGCGTTCAGGGCGTCCATCACCAGGTGGACGAAGTGCGCGCCGTCCTGCGGGGTGGCGTAGGGGTGCTCGGAGGACTGCTGGTCGGCGACGATCCAGGAGACCTGCGGCAGGGTGCCGTTCTGCACGTCGGCCCGGATCGCGGCGGCGATGTCGTCCGGGGTGCGGCCGGTGGCCTTGGGGACGGAGCCCATGCCCTTGACGGCGAGCGGGCTGCCGGCCGCGGCGCCGGTGAACTGGCTGAAGTAGGCCAGGGCGTTGTCGCCGAAGTTGTCGGCGGCGTTCTGGTAGACCTTCCAGCTGACGCCGGCGGCCTCCAGCGCCTCGGCGTAGGTCTGCCAGCGCAGGTTGGACTCGGAGCCGCCGTCGTAGGCGGGGCCCCCGGCGGTGCCGGCCGGGTCGATCGTGCCGCTCCAGTGGTACGTCCGGTTGGGGCCGGTCGCGCTCAGCACCGAGCAGTGGTACGCGTCGCAGATGGTCCAGTTGTCGGCCAGCGCGTAGTGGAACGGGATGTCGCCGCGCTGCAGGTAACCCAGGGTGCGGACGGTGCCCTTGGCGGACACCCAGGAGTCCATCTTGCCGCCGTTCCAGGCCTTGTGCTGGTCCGACCAGGCGTGCGAGAGGTCGCCGTTGCACTGGGCCTGGGTCTCGGGACTGCCACTGGCGCCCGAGGGGTTGAAGGCCCACGGGTACTGGCGGGCGAACAGCCCGTTGGGCTGGTTGAAGACGCTGTAGCCGCCGGAGAGCTGGATGGTGGCCTTGTCGCCGTAGCCCCGGACGCCCTTGAGGGTGCCGAAGTAGTGGTCGAAGCTGCGGTTCTCCTGCATCAGGATCACCACGTGCTGCACGTCGTTGATGGTGCCGGTGGTGCTCAGCGTGGTGCTGGAGGCGGCCGCGGCACTCGGGGTGGCGGCGCCCACCACGTCGGCGCCGGCCACCGCGAGACCGGCCGCGGTGGCGCCGGACAGCGCGACGAACTTTCTACGACTCAACTCGGCCATCAGACCGGTCCGTCCCTTCACTGGCGATGTTGTGTACACAACTCGGGGCCATCGATCGCGGTGAAGTGTCCACCGCGGCCGGAGCGGGCCACCAGATGCGCGCAGCAGGGTTGTCGGACTGTTCGCCCGGGTGTCACCGAGCGACGCCGGGCTGAACGCCCGGCCGACCCGACGGGGAGACGTCTCCACCCCGGAGAACCCCGGAGAACCCGGGAGGGCCGGGGAGAGCCCGGGGCCCGGTCAGCGGTCCTTCACCTCGATGCCCAGCGCATGGGCGAACTGCGGTGCCAGCTCCAGCAGTTGGGTGGAGCTGATGACCGCCCCGCGCAACCCCAGGTGGCCGTCCGCCAGGCCGAGCCGCACCGCACCGCGCAGATCGGTCTTGCTCAGCGCCGCCCCGCGCAGCCGGACCTCCTCCAGCGTCGAGCCGGGGAAGGACACCCCGGTCAGCTTGGCGTCGCCGAAGTCCACGTCGCGCAGCAGGCAGTCCTCGAACACCACGTCCCGCAGGACGGCCGCCCGCAGGTTGACCGCCTCCAGCTTGCAGCCGCGGAACACCACCCGGCGCAGCGCCGAGCCGTGCGCGGCGACCCCGGCCAGCACCCCGCCGACGAAGGAGCTGTCCTGCCACTCGGTGTCGCTCAGGTCGCAGGCCACCCAGCGGCCGGCCTGCACCCAGACCTCGTTGAACCGGGCCTGGCGGAGCTTGACCCCGCTGAGTGCGACCCCGGTGAAGGCGCACTCCAGGAACGCCGCCCCGGAGCCCGACTCGTCGGTGTGCTCACCGCCGTCGAAGTGCGCGGTGTCGTACCGGTCGTCGCTGCGCAGCGGGCCGATGTGCGGGCGCAGCAGTTCGGCGTACGGGAGGTCGATGAGCTGCTCGGGGACGGGACGGGGCATGGCGGTGGCGCCTTTCGGGACGGGGACGAACGGGTCTCGCCCGCATGCTCGCACGCACCACCGACAGCGCCCGCCCGACGCACCACCGACCGGGCCCGCCCGACGCGGCCGGGCCGGCGGTGCTCACCCGGGGTTCAGGACGGTCAGCCGCGCGCCCAGAGCGAGTTGACCCGGCTGCGCTCGGCGCTGTTCGGGTACGGGTTGGTGCAGGACGGGCCGGGGCCGCCGCCGGACATCAGCTCGCTGCACGGACCGGAGTAGTGGTCCGGCAGACCGAGCACGTGCCCGGTCTCGTGGGCCGTGACCCGGACCGAGTTGTACTGCCGGTTCTGCTGGTAGTCGAGGAAGACGTAGCCGCGCCCGTGCCCGTCGATGCTGGCGTACGAGCCGCGCGGGTCGTTGCCCTCGTAGTAGCGGAAGTCGGCGGCCGAGCCGGCCCGCAGCTGGACGTTGCCGACCGAGCTGTTCCAGATCTGCGCGGCGCTGGCGATCTGGCTGCGGAAGGACGGCGCCGAGCTGGCGTCGTAGGTGACCACCACGGTGGCCAGGCCCGGGCTGGCGGCCTGCTTGGCCTTGGCGGAGGCCATCACGGCCTGGAAGAACGCCTGGTTGTCGGCGGCCTCCTCGGTCGAACCGGCGTAGGTCGAGGCGGTGTAGCCCTGGACGGCCTGGGCGGCGGGCGCGGCCGGGGCGGCGGTGGCCGCGGTGGCGGGCAGCACGGCGAGACCGGCCGCGAGGGCGAGGCCGAGGGTCGCGGACAGCACGGATCGCTTCATGTGGGGGCTCCTGAAGGGGTCCTGGAGACGGTGGGGGCTCCGGTCCCGGGTGTCGCGGCCGGTTGGGGACGGCCTCGGGGGGACACCTGGCGACCGGGTGTCCCCAGAGCTTCGGGCAGCCCGGCGGCCGGGCGGATGATGTCAACCCGCGATAGCCCGGTCCAATCCCCCGGACCCCCGGAGGATTGGGCCGCCTTTTCCTCGTCTTGACCCAGCCATGCCCCTGGCATTCCGTTCCGGGGGCGGCTAGGCTCCGGGACGGGGAAGTACCCATGCGGCGGCCCGCCCGTTTCCGGCCGGGCGGGCCGCCGCACCCGATTCCCCGGCGGGGCAGGTCAGTTGGCCGGAGCCGCGCCGTTCGCCCAGAGCGAGTCGACCTGGGCGCTCTCATTGGCGTCGGGGTGCGCGTTCATGCAGGACGTGCCCGGGCCGTGGCCCGACATCAACTCGCTGCACGGACCGGAGTAGTCGTCGGGCAGGCCGAGCACGTGTCCGGTCTCGTGGGCGACGATCCGGAGCGAGTAGTACTCCTGGGTCTGCTGGTGGTCGAGGAAGATGTAGCCGTGCCCGTGCCCGTCGGTGCTGGCGTACGAGCCGCTGCCGTCGCCCTCGGTGTACGAGAAGTCGCCGGTGCCGCTGGCCTCCTGGAGCTGGACGTTGTGCACCGAGCTGTTCCAGATCTGCACGGCGTTGGCGATGTCGGCGGTGTAGGAGGGGGCCTGGGTGGTGTCGTAGGTGACGGTGACGGTCTGCAGCCACGGTTCGGCGGCCTGCCGGGCCCGGGCGGAGGCCATCACGGCCCGGAAGAACGCCTGGTCGTTCGCGGCCCGGTCGGCCGAACCGGCGTAGCCTGACCGGTTGTTGGCCGCCCGGCCGTCGGTGGCGTGGGTGTCGGTCGCACGGGTCGGGGCGGCGGTGGCCGCGGTGGCCGGCAGGGCGACGAGGCCCGCCGCGAGGGCGAGGCCGAGGGTCGCGGACAGCACGGATCGCTTCATGTGGGGGCTCCGGATTCGCGGCGCGCCGGTCCGCCGGGGCCGGTGGGGGCCGGACCGGACGGTGGCGGCGCGCGGTGGGGGCCGTCCCGGCGGGGCACCGGGGCGGTGTGGTGCCCCTGAGCTTCGACCCGCCCGGGCCCATCGCGGATGATGTCAACCGGCGATAGTCCGGCCGCATACCGGCGGGGCGTCCGCCGTCGGTCCTGTCAGCGCGCCCTTGAATCCCTGTCATGTCCTTGGCGATGTGGCGCGATGACGTCTATGCTCCCGTCGTGGAGCTCGACGTGAGACACCTCCGGGTGCTGTGCGCGATCGCCGACACCGGCAGCCTCCGCAAGGCCGCGCTCCAACTCGGCATGACCCAGCCCTCCCTCACCACCCAGCTGCACCGCATCGAACGGGCCATCGGCGGAACCCTGTTCACCCGGGAGCAGACCGGCAGCCGACCCACCGCGCTCGGCCACTCGGTGCTGTCCCGGGCCCGGCCGGTGATCAGCGAGATGGCCGCCCTGGTCGCCGCCGCCCGCCAGGAGGCCCGGGACACCACCGGGCCCGGCCGGCAGCGGCGGCTGCGGATCGGCAGCGTCGGCAGCCGGGCCGTCGCCGCCTGGCTGCGCCGGGTGCACGAGCGGCTGCCGGACACCGACACCACCATCCACGTCGACATCTCCGCCAGCGCGCTGCTGCGGATGGTCGCCGCCGACCAGCTGGACGTGGCCTTCGTGTACGAGAGCGAGGGCTTCCCGCTGCGGGTGCCGCCGGACGCCGAGCACCGGGTGCTGATGGCCCGCGAGCCGCAGTTCGTCGCGCTCGCCGCCGGGCACCCGGCCGCCGCCCGCCCGGTCGTCCACCTGGCCGACCTGGCCGAGGACACCTGGATGGTCGACCCGACCGCCGACCACGAGTACGCCGCGATGCGCCGGGTGTTCAGCGAGGCCGGGCTCAACCCCCGGGTGGTCCAGGTGCGGGACAACGCCACCGCCGCCGAGCTGGTCGCCTCCGGCGAGGCCGTCCGCCCCTGCCAGCCCACCTCACTGCCCGGGCCCGGCACCGTGGTCCGCCCGGTGCACGGGGACCCGCTGGCCGTCCGGCTGCTGTTCACCTGGCGCCCCCGGGTGCTCAGCCCGCCCGCCCTGGACGCGCTCTACGGCGAATTGCGCGCCGCCTACCTGGATCTGGCCAAGGTCAACCCGGCGTACCTGGCCTGGCTGGCCCGGCACGAACCGGTGCTGCTGGGACGACTCTCGGCCTAGGATCCGGCCCGGCCCTCACGGCTCGCCCGGCTGTTCCGGATCGCCCGGCTCTCCCGGCTGTGGATCAGCACGCCCGTCGCGACCATCAGCGCGCAGACCAGGCCCGCCGCCGGCACCCCCGAGCCGCCCAGCGCCGTGCAGGCCAGCACCAGCAGCGCGCCGACCGGCGCCACCGACTGGGCCACCACCCCGCGCTTGGTGTGCCGGGAGTGCAGGTACCAGACGGTGACCAGGTAGACCGCGGTCGGCACGGTGACCGTCGCGGTGGCGGCCGCCGGGGAGATCTCCGCCTGGTGCACGGCCGACTCCACCGCCACCTCCAGCCCGGTGCCGATCGCCGCCGCCGAGCCGAACACCAGGTAGTGCCCGTACCCCCAGGCGAAGGCCTGCCGGTTGGAGCGCAGGTGGTCGTGGACCGGCCGGGCGAAGTAGATCCACCAGGCCGCGAAGCAGATCAGCAGCCCGCCGACCGCCACCGGCACCAGCCGGCCCAGCTCCTCGTGCTCGTCCACCGCCGACTGCACCGCCACCGTCGCGGCGGCCACCGTCTCGCCGAGCACGATCAGGGTGAACAGCCCGTACCGCTCGGCGATGTGGTGCGGGTGCCAGGAGGTCTGCATCCGCAGCTCGGCCACCACCGGCACGGCCAGCTCGCACAGCACCCCGATCGGGATGACCACCGGCCGGGCGGCGGCCGGCAGCAGCACCACCACCACCCAGCCGATCTGGCAGAGCGCGATCCCCACCGCGTAGCGCAGCGCGACCCGGCGCGCCTCGCCCTGCTCGGCGGCCGCCGCGCGCAGCCACTGGGTGACCATCGCCAGGCGCATCACCACGTAGCCGGCGATCGACAGCCGCAGGTCCTGGGTGGCGAACAGCCTCGGCACCCCGGCGGCGAGGATCAGCACGCCGGCGATCTGCACCAGCGTGGTGATCCGGTACGGCACGTCGTCGCAGTCGTAGGCGGAGGCGAACCAGGTGAAGTTCATCCAGGCCCACCAGATGGCGAAAAAAGCGATGGCGTAGCCGCGCAGGCCCTCGCCGTAGTGCCCGGCCGCGAGGGAGTGGGCGAGTTCGCGGCCCGCCTGGCCGACCGCGACCACGAAGCAGAGGTCGAAGAAGAGTTCCAGCGGGGTGGCGACCCGGTGCGGCTCGGCGCGGTCGCGCGGGACCATCCGGCGCACCGGGGGCGGGTCGACGTGGTGCGCTCGGGGTGCCGCGGCGGCGGGGTCACTGGCCATCGGTGCTGCTCCGGATGGGTCGGGAGGAGGCGGACGGGGTCCGCGGGAGGGGCGGCCGGGGCCCGGAAGGGCGCGCCGTCCCGCGCATCCTGGCAGCGGTCCGGGCCTGGCGCACGCACCGGCGCGGCGCGGATACCCCGTCCGCGCGCGGGTGCGTCCACGGGTGCGCCGCGGGAGCCCGCCGGGTGCGTCCACGGACGGCAACTCCGTTCGACCCGGGGCACGATGCCCCTTTATGCCCTTTTTCTCCTTGCCGTCAGCGAGAGTTGACGCCCCGGTGCGCGAAGTGGGTGACAGCACGGCGGGTTTCCGGGCGCGCCCCGCGCGCTGCACCGCGAGCGGCCGGAACGCCCCGCTAGATTCGTCCCCGGTTGGAAGCGAGCGCGGGCCCTCTGCGGGGCCCCACGACACGGGCGGCCTGCGGGCAACGCGGAAGGTCAAGGCCGGTGGCAGGACAGCGGGGGCGGCAGTTCCGACCCACCCGTGTCCGTACCACCGGCCTCGTGATCACCGCGCTGCTCGCCAGCGCCTGCCGTGCCCTCGCCGTCGCCGTCGCTGCGGCCGGCCCGGCGGCTCGGGCTACTTCTCCCAGCCGACCGTGCTGTAGTCCTCCTGGCCGAGGCCGAAGGCACCGTAGTTGGCGAGTCCCTTGCGGGTCGCCACCACGGCGGGCCGCTGGTAGAGCTCGACGGTGTGGCCGAGCTCCCAGATCTTCGCGTCCGCCTGGTTGTAGAGCTTCGCGGCCTCCGCCGGGTCGACCGTCCCGGAGGCCTTCTTCAGCAGGTCGTCGATCTCCGGGGTGCCCAGCCGGGACGGGTTGCTGAAGGTGTTGTCGCCCACCGGCAGGCGGAAGTTGGCCAGGCTCTTGGAGTTCGGGAACGAGTCCGTGTTGCGCCAGCTGGCGATGTCGAACTTGCCCGGGGTGATGTACTTGTCGAAGTAGTCGTTGGCGGCCACCTTGTCCAGGTCGACCTTGACCCCGGCGGTCTGCCACATCGCCGCCGCCGCGGTGGCGAGGTCGAGCTGGGCCTGCGCGGTGCCGTCGCTGAGGATCCAGTGCAGCTCCAGCGGCTTCCCGTCCTTGGTGCGCGGCTGGCCGGCGCCGGCCTCCTTCCAGCCGGCGTCGTCCAGCAGCTTCTTGGCGGCCGCGAGGTCGAACGTGGCCCACTGCCCGGAGTTGTCCTGGTAGCCGGCCTGGTTGGGCATGATGATGTGGTTGCCGAGCGGCTTGAACTCCACCGGCACCCCGTTGTTGGCGATCTTGATCAGCGCCGAGCGGTCGAGCGCCTTGCCGAGCGCCTGGCGGACCTTCTGGTCCGCCAGCGCGCCGGTGCCGCCGAAGGAGATGTGCACCTCGTCCCACGGGCTGGCGGACCGGATCACGGTGTCCTTGGCGTTCTTGAGCTGGCCGTACGCGGCGGCGGTGCCGGCCGAGGCGAAGTCGATCTCGTTGTTGAGGTAGGCCTGGATGCTCGCCGACTTGTCCATCACCCGGAAGGTGATCTTGTCGAGCTTGGCCCTGGTCCCCCACCAGGCCGGGTCCGGGACCAGACTGATGGTCTGCGCGGTCTTGTCCGCCGTCCCGATCTTGAACGCCCCGGCGGTGATCGGGATCTTCTCCACCCAGCCCTTGTTGAAGTCCTCCGGGGTGGCGATGCCCGCCGCCGGGATCAACGGGCGGAACAGGTTCTGCCAGTCCGCGTACGGCTGCGAGAAGGTGACCTTCACCTCGGTCGGGTCGGCACCCTGTTCGACCGCGGAGATCAGCTCGTAGCCGGACGGGTCGTAGAGGTTGTACGCCTGGTTCTTGCCGTTGCTGGCCTGCCAGTCGGCCTTGAAGTCCAGGTAGCTGAGCGGCTTGCCGTCCGACCACTTGGCCTTGGGGTTCAGCTTGTACGTGACCACCTGCGGCGATTCGGAGGTGACCTTCGCCTCCGTCAGGTAGTTCGGGTTCGCCCGGAACGTCCCGGAGGCGTCGGTGCTGAACAGCGTGGGCTCCAGCGTGCGCATCAGGTCCACGGTGTCGTTGTAGGAGCCGCCGTCCACCTGGAGCGGGTTCCACTGGGTGATCCACTGGTCCAGCTGGAAGCGCACCTCGCCGCCGTCCTTGATCTGGTCCAGCGACTTGGCGTTGATGTCCTCGGAGTCCTGTCTCGGCGGCTCGCTCTTGGCCACGTCACCGGCCGAACCGCCGCCGCCCGAGGTGCACGCGGTGACCGCCAGCGCGACGGCGGCGGCGAGGGCGAGCGCCCGGCCGAGACGACGGGGCGTGGTGACAGCGTCCATGAGGGTCCCCCTGGTGAGGTCTGCGCGGCGTGGGCGCGAGGTAGGCGCGAGGTGGGCGTCCGACATCCGTCGGGCGAGCGACAGGTATGCGACAGGTATGCGTCAGGTACGGGAAGCAGGAGTTGGGCGCGACAGGCATGACCGGGCTTGAGCGTGGGCACTCAATCCGGCACCGAGCCAGAGGAACGTAACAGCGGATCAGATCCGCCACCAGGGGGAGGACCGGACACCTGATCCAAAAGTCACACGCGGCAATCCAGCCGCAACACCCCGGTGCTTCACTCTGACCTGCGGTTTCCCAACCGCCCGGCCGCTCCTGCCAGCTGACGCCCGATCGGGCCCCGACCGAAGGCCACCACCCGATGCCCTCCAGACGCGTCGCCCCCGCCCCGACCCCGGGCGGCCGCTGATGCTCCGCTACCTGTCGAAGCGGCTGAGCTACTACGCGGCGCTGCTGGTCGCCGCCGTCTTCCTGGCGTACGCGATCTCCGCGAGCGCCCTGCAGCCGCGGGCCTACTTCGACGCCAAGGTCCCCCGCCCGTCCGCCGCCTCGGTCGAACGCCAGCTCACCGCGCTCAACCTGAACGACCGCACCCCGGTCGTCGAGCGCTTCGGCCACTGGGCCGGCGACCTGCTGCACGGCGACCTCGGCCGGACCATCCACGACACCCCGGTCGCCGACGACTTCGGCCGCCGGGTCTGGGTGTCGCTGCGACTGCTGGTGATCGGCAGCCTGCTCGGCACGCTCCTCGGCGTCGCCGCCGGGGCGTGGAGCGCGGTCCGCCAGTACCGGATCTCCGACCGGCTGCTCACCGTGGTGTCCTTCGTGCTGCTCTCCACCCCGGTCTTCCTGGTCGCGCTGTTCCTCAAGAACGGCGCCATCGCCGCCAAGGACGCGGCCGGCCACGAGGTCGTCCCGTTCACCGGCTACGAGACCCCCGGACTGGCCGGCGGCCTCGGCACCCACCTCACCGACTGGGCCCTGCACCTGCTGCTGCCCACCGTCTCGCTCGCCCTCGGCGGCCTGGCCACCTACAGCCGCTACCAGCGCGGCACCATGCTCGACGTGCTCGGCTCCGACTACCTGCGCACCGCCGAGGCCAAGGGCCTCACCCGGCGCCGGGCCCTGCTCAAACACGGGCTGCGAACCGCGGTGATCCCGATGTCGACCATGTTCGCCTACAGCTTCCTGGGCATCTTCACCGGTGCGATCTTCACCGAGACGATCTTCGGCTGGCACGGCATGGGCGAGTGGCTGATCCAGTCGATCAACGAACAGGACGTCAACTCGGTGGTGGCGATCAACCTGTTCACCGCCGTCGTCGTCCTGGCCTCCGGCTTCCTGGCCGACACCCTGCACGCCGCCCTCGACCCGCGCGTGCGGTCCTGACCGGAGGTGGACCGAGATGACCGTCGTCGCCGCTGAACCCACTGGCCCCGAGGAACCCTCCGGCCCCTCCGGGCCGGCAGGGCCTGCTGGACCCGCTGGCCCTGCCGGCCCTGCCGGACCCGCGGGATCCATGAGCGTCCCGGAGCGGCCGCGGGCCGCCGGCCGGGGCCGACTCGTCCTGGCCCGGCTGCTCGCCGCCCGCGGCGCCCTGGTCGGGGCCGGGCTGATCCTGCTGCTCTTCGTGCTCGCCTTCGGCGGCCCCCACCTGATCCCCTGGGACTACGCCGCCCCCGACTTCACCGCCCTGCACCAACCCCCGTCCGCCGAGCACTGGTTCGGCACCAACGGGGTCGGTCAGGACGTGTTCGCCCAGACCGTCCGCGGACTGCAGAAGTCGCTGATCATCGGCCTGCTGGTGGCCCTCTTCTCCACCGTGCTGGCCTCCCTGGTCGGCGCCTGCGCCGGCTACTTCGGCGGCTGGGCCGACCGGGCGCTGATGTTCCTGGTCGACCTGATGCTGGTCTTCCCCAGCTTCCTGATCATCACCGTGGTCTCGCCCCGGCTGCGCAGCAGCGGCTGGATCGCCTTCGTGCTGCTGCTCGCCCTGTTCAACTGGATGATCACCGCCCGGGTGGTCCGCTCGATGACCATCTCCCTGCGCGACCGCGAATTCGTCCGCGCCGCACGGTTCATGGGCGTCCGGCCGCTGCGGATCATCACCCGGCACATCCTCCCGAACGTCGCCTCCTTCCTGATCGTCGACGCCACCATCGCGGTCGGCGGCGCGGTGATGAGCGAGACCGCGCTCTCCTACTTCGGCTTCGGCGTCCGGCCGCCGGACGTCTCGCTCGGCACCCTGCTCGCCGCCGGGACCTCCGAAGCCCCGGTGTTCCCCTGGATGTTCTACTTCGCGGCCGGGCTGCTGGTGCTGTTCGTACTCGCGGTCAACCTGGTCGGGGACGGGCTGCGCGACGCCCTCGACCCCACCTCCGGGACCGGGCCCCGCCGCTCCCGCCGCTCCCGCCGTTCCGGTAGCCCTGCGAGGAAATCCAAGTGACCACTGCCGTCGAGACCCCCTTGCTCGCCGTCCGGGACCTGCGGGTGGACTTCGCCGGCCCGCACGGCCCGGTGCCCGCCGTCCGCGGGGTGGACCTCACCCTGCGCCGCGGGGAGACCCTGGGCATCGTCGGCGAGTCCGGCTCCGGGAAGTCCGTCACCGCGCTGTCCGTGCTCGGCCTGCTGCCCGGCACCGCCCGGGTGTCCGGCTCGGTGCGGCTGGACGGCCGGGAGCTGGTCGGCCTGCCCGGCAAGGAGCTCGCCGCGATCCGCGGCCGCCGGGTCGCCATGGTCTTCCAGGACCCGCTGTCCGCCTTCACCCCGGTCTACCGGATCGGCGACCAGATCGCCGAGGCGGTCCGGATCCACCAGCCGGTCGACCGGGCCACCGCCCGCCGCCGGGCCGCCGAACTCCTCGACCTGGTCGGCATCCCGACGCCCGACCGGGCCCTGGACAGCTTCCCGCACGAGTTCTCCGGCGGCATGCGCCAGCGCGCGATGATCGCGATGGCCATCGCCAACCAGCCGGACATCCTGCTCGCCGACGAGCCCACCACCGCCCTGGACGTCACCATCCAGGCCCAGGTGCTCGACGTGCTGCGCACCGCCCGCGCGGAGACCGGCGCCGCCCTCGTCCTGGTCAGCCACGACCTCGGGGTGATCGCCGGGGCCGCCGACCGGGTCGCCGTGATGTACGCGGGCCGGGTGGTCGAGACCGCGGGCGTGGACGAGCTGTTCGCGGCCCCGCTCCACCCGTACACCCTCGGACTGATCGGCGCGCTGCCCCGGCTGGACGGGCCCGGCGGTCCGCTCGTACCGATCCCCGGCACCCCGGCGCCGATGGCCGAACTGCCGCCCGGCTGCCCGTTCGCTGCGCGCTGCCCGCTGGTCGAGCCGCGCTGCTCGACCGCGGAACCCGAACTGGCGGGCGCGGACGGGCACTCGGCCGCGTGCGTCCGCTCGGACGAGCTGGCCGAGCGGCGGCCCGCACCGCACGAGGTGTACCCGGTGCCGTCGCTGCCGCTGCCGCTGCCGACCACGGGGGCGACGGACCGGGACCGCTCGGAGCGGGCGTCGGTGCTGTCGGTGAGCGGGCTCGGAAAAACGTTTCCGCTGCTCAAGGGCGCGGTGTTCAAGCGCAAGGTCGGCGAGGTCTACGCGGTGGACGGCGTCGACCTGGACCTGCGGGAGGGCGAGACCCTCGGCCTGGTCGGGGAGTCCGGCTCGGGCAAGTCCACCACCCTGTTCGAACTGCTCAAGCTGGGCGCCCCGGAGACCGGCCGGATCGAACTGCTCGGCCGGGACACCGCCCGGCTCACCCGGGCCGAGGCCGAACGCCTCCGGTCCGAACTGCAGATCGTGTTCCAGGACCCGATGGCCAGCCTCGACCCCCGGATGCCGATCGGCGACATCGTCGCCGAACCGCTGCGCGCCCGGCGCGCCCCGCGCGCGGAGATCGCCCGCCGGGTGCCCGAGCTGCTGCACCAGGTCGGCCTCGACCCGGACCACGCGGTCCGCTACCCGCACCAGTTCTCCGGCGGGCAGCGCCAGCGCGTCTCGATCGCCCGGGCGCTCGCCGTCCGGCCGAAGCTGCTGGTGCTGGACGAACCGGTCTCCGCCCTGGACGTCTCGATCCAGGCCGGGGTGCTCAACCTGCTGCAGTCGCTCAAGGCCGAGCTCGGGCTGTCCTACCTGTTCGTGTCGCACGACCTCTCGGTGATCCGGCACCTCGCCGACCGGGTCAGCGTGATGTACCTCGGCCGGACGGTCGAGCAGGGCCCGGTCTCCGCCGTCTTCGACCGCCCCCGCCACCCCTACACCCGGGCACTGCTCTCCGCCGTCCCGCTGCCCGACCCCGCCGCCGAACGCGCCCGCGACCGCATCCTGCTCGCCGGGGACCCGCCCTCCCCCACCGAGCGCCGCACCGGCTGCCCGTTCCGCACCCGCTGCCCGCTGTACGCCGGACTGGCGGACCCGACGGCCCGGGTGCGCTGCGAGCAGGAACGGCCGACGCTCGACGGCGACCGGGGCGCAACGGACCACCAGGCCGCCTGCCACCACCCGGGATGATGGCGGTGGGTGATCGGCCGAATACGATTCGGCGGATCGGCCCGGCGGCGTGTACTGTCTTCCACGTCAGCAAGCGCCGCTAGCTCAGTTGGTTAGAGCAGCTGACTCTTAATCAGCGGGTCCGGGGTTCGAGTCCCTGGCGGCGCACATGGCAAGGTCTCAGGCCGTCCACTCCGGTGGGCGGCCTGAGGCGTTTCCGGGGGCCGTCCGCCCACGTCCCCGCCTCAGCTGGTGTCGAGGACGGCGGAGGCCACCGCGTCCGGGCGGTCGAACATCACCAGGTGCCCGGCCGGGGCCGTGGTCCGGTAGTCGGCCCCGAGCAGCGTCGCGAGCTCCCGCTGCTCGGCCAACCAGGACTCGGTCCGACTGTTCCGGCACCCGTCGTCGGCGGCCAGCACGGTGATCGGCAGGTCCTCGGGCAGCGGCCGGCTGCGCCGCAGCCCGTCCAGTTCGGCGGCCATGTCGAGGTACCGCCCGTTCTCCCGGAGCAGCGCGCGCAGGGCCCGTCCGGTGCGGTAGCAGTGCCGGACCAGCGGCGCCGGGGCCAGGTCCTCGCGCCGGACGGTGGACAGCCGGGCGGTCATCCGGCGCACGGTCGGACCGAGCAGGTACGGCACGGCGAGGGCGGTCGCGGCGCCCGCCACCGCCCGGGCCGCCCGGTCCCGCGCGACGGGCGCCGGGTACGGGCGGGCCTCCGGTTCCACGCTGCTGTCGACCAGGACCAGCCCGGCCGCCCGCCCGGGGTGCAGCCGGGCGAAGGCCTCCACGTGGAAGCCGGCGAGCGAGTGGCCGACCAGGGTGCAGGGCCCGTCGAACCCCAGGCCGTCCAGCACCGCGCGGATCCGCTCGACCTCGCCGGCCACCGTCGGCGCGGGCCGCCTCCCGGTCGCGGGCTCGGCGGCGCTGAGCCCGTAGCCGGGCCGGTCGAAGCGGACCACGGTGCGGTACGGGGTGAGGAACGGGACCACCAGGTCCCAGTCGAACCAGCTGCTGCCGAGGCCGCCGGTGAGCAGGCAGACCGGGCCGCTGCCCTCGGTGCGGACGTGCAACGGGACGCCGTCGATGCGCAGGAAGCGGGCCCGGGGCTCGGGGCGGGCGGGGCCTTCGGAACCGATGGGGTCATTGGGGTCGGCAGGGTCGGCAGGGTCGTTGGGGTCTGCGGGGTCGGCTGGGCCGCCGGGGCCGGTGGGCTCGGTCATGTCCGCCGCCGATCCGGGGCGGGCTCGGGCCGGCCGTCGGACCGGGCCGGGCGGCCCGCCCCACCGGAGCGGTCCGCGCGGGCGACGGCCACCGCCAGGACGCCCAGCCAGAGTGCGACCAGCAACACCTGCAGCCGCTGCCCGGCGCCCAGCGCCCAGGTGCCGCGACCGGCCTGGAAGGCGGCGATCGCACCGAGGCTCCAGCCGGTGGCGAGCAGTTCGGCGCCGAGCAGCCAGGGCCCGAGCCGGCGCACGGCCGGCCAGCGGTGGTGGCGGCGGGCGGCGACGGTGAGCGCGACCAGTCCGGTGAGCGCGCCGAGCATGGCGAGGCTGCTGGTCACGGCGTGCGCGGTGTGGGTGGCGGGGACGAGCCCGGCGGTCTCCCGGGCGGCGCACATCTCGTCGCTGGTGGGGGCGCAGCTGAGCGGCAGCCGGGAGTCGGCGGCGGTCGCGGCGCCGAACAGGGCCAGCGCGGACCAGCCGACCAGGGCCCACCGGTCCCAACCGCCGGCGCCGGGGCGCCTGCCGGGTGCGCCGGGGTGTCGGGCCTGCCCGGCGGCGAGGGCGGTGACGGCGGCGGCGAGCACGCAGAGCCCGGCGGCCAGGTCGGTGGCCCGGAACAGGCCGCCCAGCGGCTGGTCCTCGGCCGCGAGTTCGCTGATGTACGCCTGCACCGGGTCGAGCCCGGTGCTCAGCACCACCTCCAGCACCCACGCGGTGTACGCCACGGCGCTGAGCAGCAGCAGGACGGCGACCGGCGTCCGCGCGCGGTCGTCCCTCGCGCGGTCGTCCGGCCGGGAGCTGGGCACGTTTCCACCCTAACCGGGCGCGAACTCCGTCCCAACCGGGAGGAAACGGGCGGACCGGGGCGCCTTCTCGCGGTGGCGGAGCCCCGGCGGAGCACTGGCGGGGCACCCGGCGGAGCGGGCGCGGTTCGAGGCACCCCCCGGAACCGTGTATTGTTCTCCAGGTCAGCAAGCGCCGCTAGCTCAGTTGGTTAGAGCAGCTGACTCTTAATCAGCGGGTCCGGGGTTCGAGTCCCTGGCGGCGCACAGACAGTTGGGGAGCCTCTCGCAACAGCGAGGGGCTCCCCGATTTTTTGGCCCTCGACGTCCGTTTTGCGTGTGATGTCGGTCTCGATTGCCGTTCCGATGGAGCCATTGGGCCCATCCGACGCGTCCAGGGCAGTAAAACCGGAATCCGGAATCGGGACAAAGGTCCCTAACCGCCGATGTCCCCGTCCGTGCAGGCTGGCCCGGTCCGCCCGCAGGAAAGGCCGCGCCTTGTTCCGAAACGCCCAGAGCGGCGGCCGTCCCAAGCCGTCGATCGGCCTCCGCCCGGTCAAGCGGCTCAAGAACACCGCCACCACGTCCGGCGGCGGGAAGCCGCGCCGCCCCAAGCGCAAGCGCACCGGCTGGCGCCGGCTGATACCCACCTGGCGGATGACGCTGCTCGGCTTCGCCGCGGCGCTGCTGCTCGGCGTCGGCCTGTTCGCGCTGGGTGTCGCGCTGGTAAAGGTCCCGGACGCGCACGCCGCCGCGACCGCCCAGAGCAACACCTGGCTCTACGCCGACGGCTCGGTGATCACCCGTACCGGCCAGACCAACCGGCAGAACGTCGGCCTGGACAAGGTCTCCCCCGCCGCCCAGCACGCGGCGCTGGCCGCCGAGGACCGCAACTTCTACAACGAGGGCGCCATCAACGTGCAGGGCCTGGCCCGGGCCGCCCTCAACACCGCCAAGGGCGAGGGCACCCAGGGCGGCTCCACGATCACCCAGCAGTACGTGAAGAACACGTACCTGGACCAGAAGCAGTCGATCACCCGCAAGGTGAAGGAACTCTTCATCGCGATCAAGGTGGACGCCACCGAGAGCAAGGACGAAGTCCTCTCCGGCTACCTGAACACCTCCTACTACGGCCGCGGCGCGTACGGCATCCAGGCCGCCGCCCAGGCGTACTTCGGCATCGACGCCTCCGCGCTCGACCCGGCCCAGGGCGCCTACCTGGCCACCCTGCTGAACGCCCCGAGCGCCTACGACGTGGCCACCGCGACCCCGGCGGGCAAGCAGAACGCCGTCAACCGCTGGAACTACGTCATGGACGGCATGGTCAAGGAGGGCTGGCTCTCCGCCGACGACCGGGCCAAGGCCACCTTCCCGGACGTCAAGGACCCGCAGCCCAACCCGGGCCTGTCCGGCCAGTCCGGCTACCTGGTCAACGCGGCCACCCAGTACCTGACCTCGAACAACATCATCAGCGAGACCGAGCTGGCCAAGGGCGGCTACACGATCAAGCTGACGATCGACCCGAACCGCCAGCAGGCCCTCCAGGACTCCGTCCAGGCGCAGCTGCACGACACGCTGAACCCGGACAAGCGGAAGAAGGACGCGGCCGCCCAGGCCGGCGCCGTCTCGGTGGACCCGAAGACCGGCGCGGTCGTCGCCCTGTACGGCGGCGTCGACTACGTGAAGCACTACGTCGACAACGCGACCCGGCGCGACTACCAGGCCGGCTCGACCTTCAAGGCGATCGCACTGGCCGCCGCCTTCGAGAACAACGCCAAGACCCAGGACGGCCGGACCGTCACCCCGCGCACGGTCTACGACGGCACCAGCGGCCGCAAGGTCCGCGGCGGCAAGGGCACCCCGTACGCGCCGCCGAACGAGGGCGACAGGAGCTACGGCCAGATCAGCCTGCAGCAGGCCACCGACTGGTCGGTCAACTCCGCCTTCGCCCAGCTGGCGCAGGACACCGGGCTGCAGAAGGTGAAGGACACCGCTGTCGCGCTGGGCCTGCCCGGCAACACCCCGGGGCTCGACCCGGTGCCGTCCATCCCGCTGGGCGCGGCCACCCCGAGCGTGCTCGACATGGCCGGCGTCTACGCCACGCTGGACAACGGCGGCAAGCAGATCGCCCCGTGGCTGGTGCAGTCGGTGGACCGCGAGGGCGAGTCCGTGTCGCTGCCCGCGCACAAGGCCACCCAGGCGATCAGCTCCGACACCGCCAACCAGGTCACCTCGATGCTCCAGGGCGTGGTGAGCGACCCGGGCGGCACCGGCTTCCGGGCGAAGGCGCTGGGCCGCCCGGTGGCGGGCAAGACCGGCACCACCGACGACCAGAAGTCCGTCTGGTTCGTCGGCTACACCCCCGAACTGGTCACCTCGGTGGCCCTGTTCGGCCAGGACCCGGGCACCGGCGCCCAGGTCAGCCTCAGCGGCATCGGCGGGATCGACGGCGCGGCGGGCGGTCAGTACCCGGCCCAGATCTGGACCAGCTACATGAAGGCCGCGCTCAAGGGCCAGCCGGTCAGCGACTTCCCGACCCCGGCGGACGGCGACGACTCCTCGGGCGCCACTGACCTGCCGACCGCCCCGGGCACGCCGAACAGCACTCCGTCGACCGGCGGCGCCACGCCGAGCACCGGGGCCGGCAACCCGTCGGGCGGCAACTCCGGCGCGACCTCCTCGGGCGGCTCGGGCACGGGTTCCGGTTCCGGCTCCGGTTCCGACGGCTCCGACACCGGGCCGACCACGGCCCCGACCAGGCAGCCGACCACCCAGCCCACCACCCGGCCCACCAGCCGGCCCACCACCCGGCCGACGCCGACCACCCAGCCCACCACGGGCCCGACCACGCAGCCGACCACCCAGCCCACCGGCGGGACGGACGCGCTCAGCGGGGCGGGTGCCGGGGCCGGGGGCTGATCACCCGGCCGGTCGCCCACCTGCGTCTCGCCTGCCTCCCAGCCGCATCGGCCGGACCACTGACCTCGGGTCGGTGGTCCGGCCGACGTCGTCCCGGCGTTCGACGGTCCGCGTCCGTGAGCACTCCTCTACGGACAGTTCAGTGCAGGACCAAATGACGAAATGGCGCCTTACCGAAGCATCGGTATGACTGTCACAATGCGGCCGTGCACAGATCAACGGCCTCGCCCACCCTCCCTTCGGGCAGAACCCTCGGCCTCGGCCTCGCTCTGGTCTCCGCCGTCGCGTTCGGCGGCTCCGGCACCGCGGCCAAACCACTGATCGAGGCCGGCCTCTCCCCCCTGCACGTGGTCTGGCTCCGGGTCACCGGGGCGGCCGTGGCCCTGCTGCCGATCGCCTACCGGCACCGGGACGCCGTCCTGCGCCGCCCCGGCCTGCTGCTCGGCTTCGGCCTGCTCGCGGTGGCCGGTGTCCAGGCCTGCTACTTCGCCGCGATCTCCCGCATCCCGGTCGGCGTCGCCCTGCTCATCGAGTACCTCGGGCCGCCGCTGCTGATCGGCTACGTCAAGTTCGTGCAGCGCAAGCCGATCACCCGGGGCGCGGCCGTCGGCGCCGGCGTCGCGGTGACCGGGCTGGCCTGCGTGGTGGAGGTCTGGAACGGCCTGGGCTTCGACCCGCTGGGCGTGCTGTTCGCCCTCGGCGCGGCCTGCTGCCAGGTCGGCTACTTCCTGCTCGCCGACGCCGGTCGGCGCGGCGAACGCCCCGTCGACCCGCTGGCCGTCAGCGCGTACGGGCTGCTCATCGGCGCCGTCGTGCTCACCGTGTTCACCCGGCCCTGGCAGGCCGACTGGAGCCTGCTCGGCGGGTCCGTGGTGATGAACGGGCACAGCCTGCCCGCGCTGATCCCAGCCGCCTGGATGGTGCTGATCGCGACCGTGCTGGCCTACCTGACCGGTGTGGTCTCCGTCGGGTACCTCTCGCCGCCGGTCGCCGGGGTGGTGGCCAACCTGGAGGCGGTGGTCGCCACCGTGCTGGCCTGGGTCCTGCTCGGCGAGCACCTGGGACTGCCGCAGGTCGCGGGCGGCCTGCTGGTGCTGGCGGGCGCCTTCGCGGCGCAGACCAGCAAGTCGCCGGAGGTCGAGGGGGCGACGGCGGCCGAGCCGACCTTCGGCGGTGGCGGTGCCACTGCCTCCGGTGCCGCTCCCTCCGGTGCCACTGCTGCGGCCCGGAAGCGGGTGACCGCCGCCGACGGTGGCGTCAGCGGCCGGTCCAGCCGAACCAGTCGAGGTGACTGACCGGCCACACCACGGCCGAGACCGGGCCGACCACGTTGCCCACCGGTACGGCGCCGCCGCCCGGGTTCTGCCGGTGCCAGCGGGAGTCCGCCGAGTCGCTGCGGTGGTCGCCCTCGACCCAGATGTAGCCCGAGGGCACCGTCACCGGGCCGAAGTCCATGCCCGCGCAGGAGTCGTCGCCGGGGTGCAGGTACGGCTCGTCGACCTTCTTGCCGTCGACGGTCAGCGTGGTCCCCGAGCACTGCACGGTCTGCCCGCCGGTCGCGATGACCCGCTTGACCAGGTAGTTGTCGTCCTTCGGCGGCATCAACCCGACGAAGCTCAGCACCGAGGTCACGGTGTTGGTGAGCGGGTTCGAGTCGACCGGCTGCGGCGGCAGCCAGTTCCCCGGGTCCTTGAACACCACCGGCTGTCCCGGCTCCGGCTTCCAGCCGGTCAGCGGCGCCAGCTTGTTCACACCGACCCGGTCACCGATCCGCAGGGTGTTCTCCATCGACCCGGACGGGATGGTGAAGACCTGGAACAGGCAGGTCTTGATCAGCAGCGCGACCACCAGCCCGACCGCCGCCATCGCCGGAATCTCGATCCACCACGGTCGCGGACGGCGCCCCGCCCGGCGGGCCTTGCGCCCGCGCGCCCCGCCGGCCCTCCGACGGGCCCCGGCACGGCCACCGGCCGGGTCCCGGGGGTGCTCGCCGTTCGGGCCGGGCCGGCCGGGCAGGTTGGGCCGACCGTTCGGGCCGGGCCGGCCGGGAGCTCCGCTGGGCGTTTCGGGCAGGTTCACCGCCATCGTCGCTGCTCCACCTCTCCGGCTGGGGAAACCTGCACGCTACGCCAACCGGGGAGCCGCACGAAATCCGGGCTTTAGCCGCCCCCGACATCGCCGGACGGCGGAACGCCCGTTCGCGGGCGGCCCCCGACCGGGGAGCGGCGTCGCCGGGCGCCGGAGCGCGGCGCCGACGTCCGGCCCCACGGCGGCGGGTGGTGCGGCGCCCTCGGTGCCGGGTGGTGCGGCGCGCCCGGCACCGGCGTTCCAGCGCTCCCGGAGTCGCGTTCAGCGCCGGATTCAGGCGCGGGCGATGGCCTCGTGGTGGCGGATGACCTCGGCGATGATGAAGTTCAGGAACTTCTCCGCGAAGACCGGGTCGAGCTTCGCCCCGGCGGCCAGCTCCCGCAGCCGCTTGATCTGGTCCCGCTCCCGGGCCGGGTCGGCCGGCGGCAGCTTGTGCTCGGCCTTGAGCCGACCGACCCGCTGGGTCGCCTTGAAGCGTTCGGCCAGCATGTGGACCACCGCGGCGTCGATGTTGTCGATGCTCTCGCGCAGGCTGGTCAGCTCCGCCCGCACCGCGTCGTCGATCCCCTCGGGCGCACCGGCGTCGGAGGTCGTGGGCTGGTCCGTCATCGGGGCGGCTCCCGGTGTCTGTGATGGGCGCCCGACCGTACGGCGGCCGGGCTCGGGCCCCGGCAAATCTAACAGGGCGCCCGCGCCGGACCGGCACCGTCCGGGGAACGGTCCAGCATCCGGACGGCCGCGGCCACGTCCGTCGCCTCGTCGCCCCGTCGCCGCCCGGCTCGGCGACGGGGCTGCCCGTAGGCTGGTGCGTGCATGACCGGACGTGACGAACAGCAGTCCCCCAGTAGTGGAGGAACCGATCGTGGCAACCACCCGCACCGCCCGTACCGCCTGGGAGGGCGACCTCCTGCACGGCAAGGGGGAGGTGACCTTCGCCTCCTCCGGGATCGGCGAGTACCCCGTCTCCTGGCCGGCCCGTGCCGAGGCGCCCAACGGCAAGACCAGCCCCGAGGAACTGATCGCGGCCGCCCACTCCGCGTGCTTCTCGATGGCCCTCTCGCACGGCCTGACCGGCGCCGGGACCCCGCCCAGCAAGCTGGACACCCAGGCCGACGTCACCTTCCAGCCCGGCACCGGCATCACCGGCATCCACCTGACCGTCACCGGCCAGGTGCCCGGACTGGACGAGGCCGGCTTCGTGAAGGCCGCCGAGGACGCCAAGGCCAACTGCCCGGTCAGCCAGGCCCTGACCGGTACCACCATCACCCTCACGGCCAAGCTGGCCTGACCGCCCCGGCCCCTCCGGGGGCGCACCCGGCCCCGCCCCCGGCGCGCAACCAGCGCCCGGGGGCGCGGTCTCGGCGCGCGCGCTCCCGGCGCACCTCATGTGATGTGTAGCGAAGGCGTCCGAACGTTCCACCATGCATGATCACAAACGGGACGAATCACCCTGCCGGCGGTCACCGCGCGTTGTCATCGCGGCCTATGATCGGCCGAAGCGCCCTGTTCTCCCCCGGGTCCCCGCGCGGCAGCGCCCCAGGCGAACGCCCCGCAGCGGACCGACCCCGAGACCCCGACAGAGCGCGGAGCCGGCCGCCGGTATCCCGGCCGACCAGGCGAACCATCGTCAAGCGTCAGCAGCGGACGGGAGCATGCCGTGCCGGGCCAGACCGAGGGGGCCGACGCACACCACCCAGGCGTGCGACACGAGGAATCGTCACACCACCGCCGCCTCGCCGCACCGCTCCTCGATCCGGCGGCCCACAGCGGATCGACCGTTACCCCCTCCTCCACCGCCGCCCCGGCCACGGCCTGCGGCACCCTGGAGGATCCGGGGGTGCTGCTCTGCCCCACCTGCTCGACCCCGTTGGCCGACGGCGCGCACCTGGGCGGCAGCGACGCCCCCGGCCTGCCGGGCAGCTCCGACGACCGGCTGGTGGCGGCACTCCGGGCCAGCGAATCCCGGTTCCGGGCCGCCTTCTGCGACGCCGTCATCGGCATGGCCCTGATCGACCCCGAGGACCGGATCATCGAGGTCAACCCCGCCTGCGCCGCCCTGATCGGCCGCGGCGTCGGCGAGCTGGCCCGCACCCCCCTGTACGAGATCATCGACCCGGAGGGCATGCCGCACCGGCTCTTCGACGAGCTCGTCCACGGCGGGCGGGAACGGTTCCGCGTGGAGAAGCAGCTCAAGCACCGCGAGGGGCACACGGTCTGGAGCAAGGTGACCGTCTCGCTGATCCGGGACCCGGCCGGACAGCCGCTCTACACCCTCGCGCTGGTCGAGGACATCACCGAGCAGCGGCGGCTCGGCGACCGCCTGGAGTACCAGGCCCTGCACGATCCACTGACCCGGCTGCCCAACCGGACCCTCTTTTTCGAACGGCTCGACGCCGCCTGCCTCCCGGCCGTCGAGGAGCCCGTGCACCGCAGGACCGGCGGGGGCGACGGGAGCTCCGACGGGTCGGTCACCTCGACGGACGGGCGGCGGGTGGGTCTCTGCTACCTGGACCTCGACGGCTTCGCGGCGATCAACGAGACCCTCGGCCACCACATCGGCGACCAGCTGCTGATCGCCGTCGCCGCCCGGCTGCGGGGCGGACTCTCCGGACGGGACACCGACCTGGTGGCCCGGATGGGCGGCGACGAGTTCGCCGTCCTGGTCACCGACAGCAGCGGCGACGAGCAGCTGACCGCGCTGGCCGGACGGATCCTGGAGGTGCTGGAACGGCCCTTCGACGTCGCCGGGCACCGACTGGTGATCACCGCCAGCGTCGGCGTCGTCGAGCGGTCGGTGCACGAGACCACCCCCACCGACCTGGTCAAGGACGCCGACGCCACGCTCTACTGGTCCAAGGCCGACGGCCGCGCCCGCTGGACCCTCTACGACCCGGACCGCGGCGCCCACCAGCTCACCCGCCAACTGCTCGCCACCGCACTGCGGCCGGCCCTGGAACGCGGCGAGTTCACCATCGAGTACCAGCCGCTGGTCAGCCTGGCCGACGGCACGGTGCACGGCGCCGAGGCCCTGGTCCGCTGGCGCCACCCCCGCTACGGGACGCTCTCCCCCGACCGCTTCATCCCGCTCGCCGAGGAGTCCGGCGCCATCGTGCCGCTCGGCAAGTGGGTGCTGGAGGAGTCCTGCCGTCAGGCCCGACGCTGGCTCACCGAGTTCCCGGACACCGAGACCTTCGTGAGCGTCAACCTGGCGGCCCGCCAGATCTGGGACTCCGACGTGGTGGCCGACGTCGCCCGGGCCCTCGAACACACCGGCCTGCCCGCCCGGCTGCTCCAGCTGGAGATCACCGAGAGCGCCCTGCTCGGCCCCGGCGGCCGCCCGCTGCAGGCTCTGCAGGCGCTCGCCGACATGGGCGTGCGGATCGCGATCGACGACTTCGGCACCGGCTACTCCAACCTGGCCTACCTCTCCCGGCTGCCGGTGCACGTCCTGAAGCTCGACGGGACGTTCATCGAGGGCTTCCGCGATCCGGCACCCGCGCCGGCCGCCGCTGTGGGCCCGGCCGGGGCCGCGCCGTCGGCCACGCCGTCGGGTGCGGTCGGGGCATCGGCGGCGGTCGGCACTGCGGAGGCGGACCGTCCCGGCCGCCCGGAGCTCCGCTCCCGCCGCAGCGACGCGGACGAGCAGATCGTCGGCGCGATGGTGCAGCTGGCCCACACCCTCGGCCTGACCGTCACCGCCGAGGGCATCGAGAGCGCCGCCCAGGCCGAGCGGCTGCGGCTGACCGGTTGCGACACCGCCCAGGGCTGGTACTTCGCCCGGCCGGGCGAGGCCGAGCTGGTCGCGGCGATACTCCGGGAGGGCCGTCCCACCCCGACCGGGCGCTAGCCCGGCGGGGCGGGGAGGGGAGGCCGGGGCGGGTGACCGCCCTCAGACGGCCGCCGTCAGGCCGTACGCCTCGGCGATCATGCCGTAGGAGCGGAACCGGGCCTCGTGGCCGTGGATGTGCGAGGTGACCATCAGCTCGTCCACCCCGGTCCGCTTGCGCAGGGCCTCCAGGCCGTCCGCCACCTGGCCCGGGTCACCCAGCACGACGTTGTCGAGCCAGTTGTCGATGAAGTCCGCCTCGACCGGGCTGTACGGGTACTCCTCGGCCTCCTCCGGGGTGGGGATCGGGCCGGGGGCGCCGCGCCGCAGCCGGAGCATGCCGAGGGCCGCGGACCGGGCCAGGCGGCGGGCGGTGTTCTCGTCCTCGGCGGCGACGGCGCTCACCCCGATCAGCGCGTACGGCTCGCCGAGCACGGCGGAGGGGCGGAAGGACGTCCGGTACAGGTCCAGGGCCGGGATGGTGTTGGCGCTGCTGAAGTGGTGGGCGAAGGCGAACGGGAGCCCCAGTCGGCCGGCCAGCTGGGCGCTGAAGCCGGAGGATCCGAGCAGCCAGATCGGCGGGCGGCTCTCCCCCGCGGGCACGGCGGTCAGCCGCTCGTACGGGTGGCCGGAGGGGAAGTCGCCGTCGAGGAAGTGGGTCAGCTCGGAGAGCTGCAGCGGGAAGTCGTCCGCGCCCTCGGCGAGGCCGCGGCGCAGAGCGCGGGCGGTGGCGGGGTCGGTGCCGGGGGCACGGCCGAGCCCGAGGTCGATCCGGCCGGGGTGCAGGGCCTCCAGCAGTCCGAACTGCTCGGCGATGGCCAGCGGGGCGTGGTTGGGGAGCATGACCCCGCCGGAGCCGAGGCGCAGCGTCGTGGTGTTGGCGCCGAGGTGGGCGAGCAGCACGGCCGGGGTCGAGCTGGCCACACCGGGCATGCCGTGGTGCTCGGCCACCCAGAAGCGGTGGTAGCCCCACTTCTCGGCGCTGCGGGCCAGCTCGGTGGTGGCGGTCAGGGCCTGGCCGGGTGTGTAGCCGACGCCGACGGTGGCCAGGTCGAGGATCGAGAGCGGAGCGGGGGCCGTGCCGCGGGCGGTGCCCCGGATCGCCTCGCTGGCTCCCGGCCCGGTTCCGTGCTCCTGCTGGTCCTCGGTGGTCATGCCGTCCGCCCTCCTGGCTGTGGTGGTCCGGCTCTCCTCCGAGCCGACCGTCGTGGGCGGCCGCGCGGGTCTCGGACGGCCCGGCGGTCGCTGCTGCCGACGGAGACCAACCACCGCCGGGGGCCCGCTGTTCCCGTGTCGGCCGCCGGAACCGGGCGAGGTTCGGACGACGGGTCCGGGCGGGGCTCGGACCCGGTTTCCGATCCGGTTCGGGTGGCTGCTCGGGCCCCGGTCGCCGAGGCGGTCCGGCCGTCGGGCACCGTCGGGCACCGGTGGGCACCGGTCGCCAACGATGGGCCGACCGACCGTTCGGATGACTCAGAGCCATCGGGCCGACACGGTTGGCGACTTCACGCCAGGGTCGGAAGTCGCCAGCCCCGGCGCTCGCGGTCGGCGACCCGCCTCGGGCAGGCTGGTGATCAGGAGCGGGTCACCGAGCGGGTCTGCGCTCCGTCAGCAAGATCGCCGGGCTGGACCAGCCTCGGACGATCCCTGCGAGCCCTCGGCGCGGCACCCCGCCCCGGGGGCTCGTTCCATTGCCGGCCCCCGGCTCCCGGTGTCCGGGTTCGCCGCCGCCGGGTCCGCACCCCGGCGCCGAGCGACCCCCGCCCACCGGGGTGCTTCATGGCATGAAAAGTCGAGGCGCTAGCGTTGACCTCCTAGCCACCTGCTCCACCAGGGCGGCGTGGAGGGAGTAAGGGCCTTGAATTTCGTAGCGACGATCGGATCCTCGTGGATCTGTGCCCTTGCCCTGTTCGCCGTGCTCGGCGACGCCCTGCTCCCCTTCATCCCGAGCGGGACGCTGGTCATCCTGGCCGTTCTCAAGACCGCACAGATCAACGGCGCACCGCTGCTGCTCGGCCTCGGCGTGGCGGTGGCGTCCTTCCTGGGCGACGTCCTGCTGTTGCACCTCGCCCGACGCGGCGCCCCGGTGCTGCAGCGCCGGCTCGCCCGGCGCCCGAAACTGGCGGCCAGTGTGGCGCGGGTCCAACAGTCCCTGATCGAACGCCCGCACGGCGGGGCGGCCGTCATGGTGGTGGTCGCACGGTTCGTGCCGGCCGGGCGAACCGTCCTGGACCTCGCGATCGGCCACTCCCCCGCCCACCCGCACCGCTTCCTGCACTGGTCGGCCCTGGCGGCACTAATCTGGGCCGCCTACATCGTGACGCTGGGCTGGCTGAACAGCCACTGGTTCAACACCGCCTGGCTGAGCCTGGCGGTCTCCTGCGCGGCGGCCACCGCCGTGAGCACCGCGATCGCGCGAATAGTGCGCCGCAACCGGCGGCTGGCCGCGCTCTGAGGCCCCTCGGGCCGATCCGCGCCGATCCGCACCGACCGGCTGTCCGGCGCCGGACGGCGCCGGACGGCGCCATCTGACTGCACTGTGCTGTCAGTAGCACAATTTTCCCTTACGGGCGACGGTCCGTTCCGAGCGCTGACGAACTCTGACCGCGCCGGGCGGCGCGGCGGTACCGTACTTCCCTGAAGACGCGCGGTGTGAAGCGTCACAGGACCGCAACAGACGATGGATCCGTGCAGCCCGACCGGGCGCCCCAGGCGTGTTGACTGTCGTCGGAGCCGGGCGACCTTGGAAGCCACCACGGCGACATGACATGCTAACGGCGGAATATTCATCAATTGCCCGATTTGGCCGGTGCGGCCCGAGGCCGCCCTCACCACCGGCCATCGGCACCCAGGGGAGACCATGACCAGCATCTCGCGCAGGACGGTGCTCAGTGCAACCGCTGCGACCGCAGCCCTCGGCGCGGTCGCGGCCTGTTCCAGCAGCGGATCCGGTTCCGGGCAGAACTCCACCTCGGCTTCCTCCAGCGGCAGTAGTGCCACCACCGGCACCGCCGACCCCACCCAGGCCGTGGTGCCCAAGGGCGCCCCGATCGGGGACGGGTCCAACGCGGACACCGGCCCGCAGCCGAACCAGCCCAAGCCCGAGAAGCTCAAGCCGGGCGAGCGCCCGCCGCAGTTCGTGGTGTTCTCCTGGGACGGCGCGGGCGGCACCGACGACGGCCAGTTCCCCCGCTTCCTGAAGCTGGCGGAGCAGTACAAGGCCACGATGACCTTCTTCCTCTCCGGCATCTACGCCCTGCCCAAGGGCAAGTCCGAGCTGTACCACCCGCCGAAGCATGCGGTCGGCGCCTCCGACATCCCGTACCTGTCGGACGGCGCGGTCAAGAGCACCCTCAAGCTGGTCAGTCAGGCCTGGCTGGCCGGGCACGAGATCGGCACCCACTTCAACGGGCACTTCTGCTCCAGCCGTCCGGACAAGAACGGGGTCAACATGTGGACCCCGGACGACTGGCAGAGCGAGATCGACCAGGCGATCTCCTTCGTCACCCAGTGGCGGACCAACACCGGCTTCACCGACGTCGATCCGCTGCCCTTCGACTACAAGAAGGAGCTCATCGGCGGCCGCACCCCGTGTCTGGAGGGCCAGAAGGCGCTGCTGCCGACCATCGCCAAGCTGGGCTGGAAGTACGACGCCAGCTCCGCGGGCGGCCTCCAGATATGGCCGCAGAAGGTGCAGGACGGCAAGGTCTGGGACTTCCCGCTGCAGTCCATCCCCTTCCCCGGGCACACCTTCCAGGTGCTGTCGATGGACTACAACATCCTCGCCAACCAGTCGAACGGCAGCACCAAGGGCGACCCGTCCAAGTACAACGACTGGCGCACCCAGGCCACCAACTCCTACCTGGCGGGCTTCGAGCGCGCCTACAACAGCAACCGCGCGCCGTTCTTCGTCGGCAACCACTTCGAGCAGTGGAACGGCGGCATCTACATGGACGCCGTCGAAGAGACCCTCAAGGCCATCGCGGGCAAGCCGGAGGTCCGGCTGGTCTCCTTCCGGCAGCTGGTCGAATGGCTGGAGGTGCAAGACCAGTCCACCCTGCGCAAGCTGCGTACGCTCAACGTCGGCCAGGCGCCGGCCGGCGGCTGGGCGGGCTTCCTGGGCACGGCGGGCTGACCCGGTAGGACCCGGGCGGCCGGTGCCGGATCGGAGCTGGATCACGGCCGGATCGGAGCCGGTCAAGGCTGGTACACGGCCGGCGGGGTGTTCGCACCCCGCCGGCCGCGCCCGTCGCGCCATCGCGTCGTCGCGGCGTGCGGCCTTGCGGCGTGCGGCCGCTCTGCCGTTCGACCGGGCCGACTTGAGGCCTACCCGGCAGCGGGGGCGTCCGCCAGCAGGCCGCGGACGATGCGGTCGGCCCCCGCCTCGCCCCAGAGGATCGAGTAGTGGTTGGTGTCCGGCACGGGCGAGGCCGGCACCCGCTGCTGGTCCAGCCCGGCCAGCCCGATCCGCTGCTGGTCGTAGAGGCCCTGCGGCTCGTTGAGCAGGCCGCGTTCCGCCCAGAGCAACTCGGCCGGACAGGGCAGTCGGTGCACGGCGGTGGCCGCCTCCTGGTCCAGCAGGACCTGGGCACCGTCGGTCCGGACGGCCTCCAGCACGCAGGAGGAGCGCAGTTCGGGCTCCGTTCCGACGAGGTCCCGCTGGGTGTAGGCGTCGATCCCGTCCGCCCAGTCGCCGTCGAAGGCCGGGTGGCGCTGCCAGAACTCCCGGTAGGCGGCGCGGTCCGGGAAGGTCATCGACAGTCGGGCCAGCGCGGGACCGAGCACCGCCGCCAGGGCGTCCTCCTCGCGGACGCCCTCCGGGAGCGGGAAACTCACCGCGCCGTCCACCAGCAGGACCCGGCGGACGAGTTCGGGGTGCCGGACGGCGGCCAGGGCCGTGACCCAGGCCCCCATCGAGTGGCCGACGACCACGACCGGCCCCGTACCGAGGGCGGAGGTCAGCGCGGCCACGTCGTCGGCGTGCCGGGCCAGCCCGTACGGTCCAGTGACCGTGCTGCTGGCGCTGCGTCCCCGCAGGTCGGGGGCGAGCAGGGTGACCCGCCCGGCGAGTCGGCGGGCAACCTCGTACCAGGCCAGGCCGTTGGCGGTGATGCCGTGCACCGCCACGACCGTCGGGGCGTCCGGTCGGTCGGCGGGCCAACGCAGGACGGCCAGGTCCCCACCGGGTACGGGGACGGTCAACTCCTCGGGCTTCAGGGGTGACTGGCTCACGCGGGGGAACCTCCGGTGGGACGGGCGGCGGGCACGCCGGCCGGCGTGCGGACCGCGCGGGCGGATCGGGCGGCGCGGATGCGGGCGGGCAGTCTAGCCAGGCCACCCGGAAGCAGGTAGACCACGGCGACGAACAAGGAGCCCAGTAGGAAGAGGGGTTGGGAGAGCGGCACGCGCAGCACCGCGGGCAGTTCGGCGACGGCGGTCGAGTTGGCGAGGTCGCCGAGCCGGTGGCCGGCCCAGGTGTAGAGCACGCCACCGAGCAGCGGCCCCCAACGGGTGCCGGAGCCACCGAGGACCACCATGACCAGCAGCGCGAGTGTGGCGTCCGAGCCGGCGGCCTGCGGTGCGGCCCCGCCGGTGAGCAACAGGTAGACCACGCCGCCCATCCCGGCGAGCCCACCGGCCAGCACGAAGGCGACGAGCTTGTACCCGTAGGGCCGGAGTCCGAGCACCTCGACCCGGCGCTCGTTCTCCTTGATGCCCTCCCAGACCCGCCCGGTCCGGGAGTTGACGGCCCAGTGGACGACCGCGACCGTCAGCACCAGGTATCCGACGGCGATCCAGTAGAGATTGGCGGTGTTCTCGATCCCGAGCAGGCCGGACGGCAGCAGGTCGGCCGGGGCGGAGCGGCCCTCCTCCCCGCCGGTGACGCCACCGGGGTTGCGCTGCACCAGGATCGCGCCGGCCTGGGCGAAGGCGAGGGTGACCATGGAGAACCCGATGCCGGTGACCCGCAGGCTCACCGAGCCGAGCACGACGGCCAGCAGCACCGTACAGGCGACGCCGAACACCGCGGCGGCGGCGAAGGGGAGTCGCAGTTCCAGCATGCCGAGGTCGGTGGCGTAGAGGCCGGTCGCGAAGTAGAGCGCGTGGCCGAAGGAAAGTAGTCCGGTGCGACCGAGCAGGAGGTCGTAACCGGTGGCGAGGGCCCCGTAGAGCAGGCACAGGGCGATGAGTTGGAGACTTCCGGGGCTGCCGAGCGGGCCGTCGAGCAGTCCCGGGACGGGAAGCGCACTGTATGGGGCGACAAGGAACGTGATCAGCAGGGCGATCGGCCACCAGCGTAGCGCTCTGTGCATGACTGTCCAGCGATTAGTGACTGAATCACCTGTTCGAGGGATGGCGCCGGGCCCGTCCCTGTGTTCACAATGGGTTCCGGCAAGGCTGGTGTCAGTCCCCCTTGCCATAGTGACGGTGTCGGCGGAGCTGGTGTCAGTCCCCTCTGCTGACATGGTGGTCACGGCAGGGCTGGTGTCAGTCCCCCCTGCCGAGGTGGCGGCGCTGCGGGCGGCCGCGGGGCCACCGGTGCTCGTGATCGGAGTTTCGGCGTTCACGCGAGCCTCCCGGTGAGTCCACGGGGTCGGACCAGAAGCAGCACGGCGAGCAGGACGACGACCGAGAGGTCGCCGAGCCCGGCACCGGTGTAGTAGTTGGCGAACTGCTGGACGAGGCCGACGCCCACCGAGGCGGCGGCGGCCCCGGTCACGGAGCCCATGCCACCCATCACCACGACGACGAACGCGAAGATGAGCAGGCTGGTCCCCTGGCCGGGACTGACCGAACCGAAGTAGAGGCCGCCGAGGGCGCCACCGAGCGCGGCGGCCGCCCCACCGAGGGCGAAGACGAGGGTGAACGCCCTCCGGACGTCGATGCCGAGCGCTGTGACCATCGCCCGGTCCTCGACGCCGGCCCGGACGATCAGCCCGTAGCGGGTACGGGCGAGGAACAACCGAAGAGCGAGCAGGAGCAGCGCGGCTGCGGCCACGAGCACGAAGCGGTTGACCGGGACGGTCGCCCCGAGCACGTGCCAGGTGCCGGCCAGCAGGGCCGGCTGGGGGAAGGGGCGGGCGTCCGCGCCCCAGATCCCCATGAGCAGGGCGGGTACGGCGAGCCCGACCCCGACGGTGGCGAGGATCTGATCGCGCGGCCGGCTGTAGAGCGGCCGGATCAGGAAGAGCTCCAACAGGACGGCGGCGACCGTCCCGAGCAGGGTGCCGAAGGGCACCGCGAGCCAGAAGGGGAAGCCGGCCTCCACGCCGGCCCACCAGGTCGCATAGGCGCCGATCGAGAGCAGGGCGCCGTGCGCGAAGTTGAGCACGTCCATCAACCCGAAGATCAACGAGAGACCGGAGGCGACCAGGAAGTACAGCGCACCGAGGCCGAGACCAGTACAGGAGAGGAGAACGACAGTGTCCATCAGGGCTTCACCTCCGCGGTGACGACAGGGGCAGTCGAGGAGGCGACGGCGGGCCGCGGTCCACCGGCGAGCGGGCGGCGGGAGCCGACGCCGAGCAGGCGGCGGGCGGCCTCCTCGTCGGCCAACAGCTCGGCGGTGTCGCCCCGGTGGGCGGTCCGGCCGTCGGCCAGGACGGCGCAGGTGCCGGCCAGGCGGCGGACGAGCGCGAGGTTCTGCTCGACCAGGAGAACGGGCACGGCCTCGGCCGCCCGCGCCAGCACCTCGGCCACCTCCGCGACGATCTTCGGCGCCAGGCCCTTGGTGGGTTCATCGGCGATGATCAGCCGGTTCCGGTTGAGCAGCGTCCGCCCGATCGCCACCATCTGCTGCTGGCCGCCGGAGAGCGTCCCGGCCAACTGCCCGGCCCGCTGCTTGAGTTCGGGGAAGAGCTCGTGGACGAGCGAGTAATTCGGCTCGCCCGCACCGGCCCCGTCCCCACCCCGGGCTCCGCGCTCAGCGAGGCGGAGGTTCTCGGCGACCGTCAGGCCGGCGAAGATCCCCCGGTCCTCGGGCGCGTACCCGATGTCATGACGGACCACCAGATGAGTCGGCAGGGAGGAGATTTCCGCGCCGGAGAACCGGATGCTTCCGGTGCGCGGCACCAGGCCCATGAGGGCCTTCACGGTGGTGGTCTTGCCCGCGCCGTTGCGGCCCAGCAGCGCGGTGACCCCGGCGGGGGCCACGTCGAGGTCGACGCCGTGGAGGATGTGCAGCCCATCGATGACCACCCGCAGATCGCGGACGGAGAGGAGGGACTCGGCGACGGACGGCTCGCCTGCGGACTGCTCGGCAGAGGACACGAAGGAGGACATGGAGGAGGACGGCTGCATCGAAGAACCGGGAGAAGAACCAGGAAAGGAGGTCACAACGCCTCACCCAGGTAGGCCTGCTGCACGGTCGGGTCGGCCATCACGGCCTCGGGGGTGTCCAGGGCGAGCAGGGTGCCGTGGTGCATCACCGCCAGGCGGTCGGCCAGGCCGAGCAGGACGTCCATGTGGTGCTCGACCATCAGCACGGTGCGGCCGAGCTCACGGTGCACGGAACGGATCAGTTCGGTGAGGGCCGGCACCTCCTCCGCGCTGACGCCGGCCATCGGCTCGTCCAGCAGGATCAGCCTCGGGTCGGAGACGAGCAGGACGGCGAGTTCCAGCTTGCGCTTCTCACCGTGCGAGAGCGCTCTGGCCAGGGTGTCGGCGCGGTGGGCGAGTTCGGTGCGGTGCAGGGTTTCGGTCACCTGCTCCGCATAGCGGTCGGCGCGGCGCCACAGCCGGTACGAGGCGCCCGGCCCGGCTGCCGCCTGGGCGGCCAGCCGGACGTGGTCGGCAACGGTCATCCCGGGCCAGAGGGAGGAGGTCTGAAAGGTCCGGCCGAGCCCGCGACGCGCCCTGGTGTGCACGGCCTCGGCGGTGATGTCCGCACCGTCGAGGTGGAGGGTGCCGTGGGTCGCCGGACAGATGCCGGAGATCAGGTTGAAGAGGGAGGTCTTGCCTGCACCGTTGGGACCGATGAAGGCGATGAACTCGCCTTCGCCGACCGAGAAGGAGACGTCCTCGACGATCGGCACACCACGGACGGACCAGCCGAGCCCGTCCAACCGCAGCACCGGAACGGAGCGACCGGAAGGAGCAACCCCGAGGAAGGAGGAGCCGGCCGAGGAATGCGCCGACGCGGAGGACTGGGAGGTGGCGGACGGAGGGGTGGAGGCGGCAGGAGCGGGCATCGGGGTCAGCCCGCCATCGGGGTGACCGGGGGCGCCACCTCGTCCGCGGTCAGGACCTTCTCGACCGAGGGCTTGGCGGCGGCTCCGGTGCCGGTCAGCCGGACCTGGAACATCGGCTGGAGGAGGGCGTGGTCCTCGGCACGAACCGTGGTCCGGCCCTTCACCCCGTCGAAGCTCCAGCCCTCCAGCGCCTTGACCAGGGCCGAAGTGTCGTCGGCCGAGCCGCGGTTGGCCTCGACGGCGTGCACGATCAGCTGGGCCGCGGTGAAGCCGTCGGGGGTGAAGATGTCGGTCCTGCCACCGGCAGCGGTGACGGCATCGGTCATGGCCTTCTCCACCGGGGTGCCGGCGGCGCCGTCGAAGTAGTGGTCCAGGAAGGAGATCTTCTCACCGGCCGGGCCGAACAACGGGTAGGAGGCGGCCATGTCCAGGCCGGTGACGACCTTGGTGGCGGCGAACACGTCCTGCTGGTTGAGCGCCGTCCACAGGGCGGACGCCGTGTCGCCGGCCCAGGCGACGAACAGCAGGTCGGGCTTGGCGGTCCTGGCCTGGGTGGCGAAGGGGGTGAGGTCGGTGGCGCTCGGCGGGGCGAGCACCTGGTCCACCGTCGCCCCCTGGGCGCCGAGCACGGCCTTCACGGCGGCCACGTTGGCCTGCCCGAAGGCATTGTCCTGAGCGAGCACGGTGACCTTCTTGCCCTTGGCGTCACCGATGAACGAGGCCGCGGTCCTGGTGTCCTGGTAGGACTGGCGGCCGGAACGGAAGGTGTACTTGTTCAAGCCGGTGACCTTGTCGGCAGCGGCCGGGCCGCTGATGAAGAGCACCTTGTTCTGGGCCGCGATCGGGCCGACCTGGAGGGCGACACCGGAGGCGGTGGAACCGGCCAGGACCTTGTAGCCCTTGCCGATCAGGTCCTTGGCGGCGGACACCGCCTTGGCCGGGTCGCCCGCGTCGTCCTGCTCCTCGAACTCGATCCGGTGCCCGTCGACCTCGCCCGTGCCCTTGGTCGCGTAGCTCAGGCCGGCCTTGAAGCCGTCCAGGTACTGCTTGCCGTAGGCCGCCAGCGGGCCGGTCCTGGAGTACACCAGGCCGACCTTGACCGGGGCCTTCGCGTCACCGCCGCCCACCGCGGCCGTCCCGGCGGTGCCCGCCTTGGCGCAGCCCGCGGCGAGCAGGAAGCAGGCCGCGACGGCGGCGAGCCTCCGCGCCGGGCCACCGGTCAGGGCCCGGCCCGGGCGGGCGCCGGAGGCGGTCCTGGAGGGGACTGTGGTGCTGCGCATGGTGACCGACTCCTGGGGGTGCGGCGGGGTGGATGCCGGAACCGTAGGTGTGCGGTGGGACCGGCGACATGTGCCCGGTCGACGTAGCAGCCCACCGTGATGTGGCTCCAGTCGCCATACCGCCGCCCGGACGCCGCGCCCCGGATGGCCGGATGTGGTCTGCCGACAGGAGTCCGTGCCCGGCCATGGCGGCGGCCCCCATGGCCGCGGCGGCCCGCGCCCGGCGACGGTGGAAGCGGCACTGCGGCGGTGGAGCCGGAGCACCGGCGGTGGAGGCGGCACGGGTCCGTGCGAGGGCCGATACGACCGCCGGCCGCCCGGGCCCGGACGCACCCCTGTGCTGCCGTGCACCGCCGTACCGCACCACACCACGCTGCGCCATGGCCCGGCTCGCCCCAACGCGCCACGTCCGTCCGGCGCGCGCACCACGTCCCCTCCCTCCCACACCCCTCATGAGGTGATCCCTTGGACAAGGTCCTGGACTCCCCCGCCGCCGCGGTCGCGGACGTTCCCGACGGCGCGGTGCTGGCCGTCGGCGGCTTCGGCCTGTGCGGCATCCCGAGCACGCTGATCGGTGCCCTGGTGGACGCCGGTACCACCGGGCTGCGCGTGGTGTCGAACAACTGCGGGGTGGACGACTGGGGGCTGGGCCTGTTGCTGCGGGCGGGCCGGATCGCCCGGATGACCTCCTCCTACGTCGGCGAGAACAAAGAGTTCGCCCGGCAGTACCTCAGCGGGGAGCTGGAGGTCGAGCTGACCCCGCAGGGCACGCTGGCCGAGCGCCTGCGGGCCGGTGGCGCGGGCATTCCGGCGTTCTTCACCCCGGCCGGCGTCGGCACCCAGGTCGAGGAGGGCGGGCTGCCCTGGCGCTACGCGGCGGACGGTTCGGTGGTGCTGGCCTCACCGCCCAAGGAGGTACGGGAGTTCGGCGGCCGCCGGTACCTGCTGGAGGAGGCGATCACGGCGGACTTCGCCCTGGTCCGGGCGGAGGTGGCGGACCGGCACGGCAACTGTGTGTTCCACGCGGCCGCCCGCAACTTCAACCCGCTCTGCGCGACGGCCGGCCGGGTGACCCTGGTCGAGGCGGACCGGATCGTCGAGCCGGGCGAGCTGGCCCCGGACGCCGTGCACCTGCCCGGGGTGTACGTCGACTGGGTGGTGCCCGCCGACCCGGCCGACCGCCGCATCGAGCGCCGAACCGTCCGCCCCGCCCGTCAGGAGGTCTGACCCCATGCCCGCCACCACCCCGACCGCGACCGCCCCGACCACCCCTCCCGATTCCGCCCCGCTCGACCCGCGCAACGCCCTGGCCGCCCGCGCCGCCCGGGAGTTGCGCGACGGGCAGTACGTGAACCTGGGCATCGGCCTGCCCACCCTGATCCCCGACCACCTCCCGCCGGGCGTCCAGGTGGTGCTGCACTCGGAGAACGGCGTCCTCGGCGTGGGCCCGTTCCCGCTGGAGGGCACCGAGCACCCGGACCTGATCAACGCGGGCAAGGAGACGGTGACGATCGCGCCCGGAGCCTCGTACTTCGACTCCGCCTTCTCCTTCGGCATGGTCCGGGCAGGCCGGATCGACGTCTCGGTGCTCGGCGCGATGCAGGTGTCCGCCACCGGGGACCTCGCGAACTGGACGGTCCCCGGCCGGATGGTCAAGGGCATGGGCGGTGCGATGGACCTGGTGCACGGTGCCCGTCGGCTGATCGTGGTGATGGAGCACACGGCACGGGACGGCTCCCCGAAGATCGTCCGGGAGCTGTCGCTCCCCGCCACCGGTCGGCGGGTCGTCGACCGGATCGTCACCGATCTGGCGGTCGTCGACGTGACCCCGGAGGGGCTGCGCCTGGTGGAGACGGCCCCGGGCGTGAGCCCCGCCGAGGTGCGGGCGGCCACCGACGCCACCCTGCTGCCCGCACTCTGAGGCGTAGCGAACCGCCAGGGCTCCGAACCGTCGGAGCCCCGAACCGTCGGATCTCCGAATTCGCCCGAGCTCCGAACCCCCCGAACCCCCCGAACCCCAGAGCCCCGACCCTCCGGCCGGACCGCCCCCGTGGAACAACTCACCCCGGCGGTCCGGCCGTTCGCCTGCCCCCGGTGGCATCCGCCAACCATCACGGTGTCGAATTCCCCCGCATTAGCACCATCGCCAGCCACCGTGGCCAGGAACCGTAGTATCTTCACGCTTGCGCGGCGATCGTCTGTGGGAATGGTTGCGATCAGCGTTACGCTCCGGGAGAGTTGAGCAAGCCAAGGATCCTGCCGCACCCGGAGGGGAAGCTGGACAGCGCACCGGGATCCCGCATTCGAAGCCGCCGCACAGGCGCCCATGACCGAACCGGTCGCACACACATCGTGCGCCGGGCTCCACGCGTTGGATTCCCGCTGCCGGAGAGCGAGTTGCACGGCCCGGAAACTGTGGGACGGCCCGCAGTTCGCCGGGCCGCGTTCCACCCGGGCGGCTCCGGGGCGAGGCGAGCAACGCCGAGCACAGTACGCCGCAATACTCCGGGGGGAGCACGCCATGACCATTCCGTCCTCGCGACGAGAGGACGCCGGAACGGCCGAACCGGGTCACACCGGGGGCCGGACCGAGGGTCGAGCCGAGGGACGGTCCCGCGGCCGCACCCGAGCCCGCCGCCGGGACGAAGGGCCGCTCGCCGAGCAGCTGGACGAACAGCCCGGCGGACAACTCGACGGACAACTCGACGAGGCCGCACTGCGTGGCCTGCCGGTGCCCGAAGCCCCGTACGACTACGGCCACTTCAGCCGCCTGGCCGGTCCGGCGGTCGATCCGGACGAGGACCGGGAGCTCGGCGGCGGGGTCTACCGGCCGGAACCGGGCAGCAGCCGGGCGTCCTCGGCTCCAGCAGCAGCAGGACCGGGAACGGCGGAGCCGGCCACCCCCTACCGGGTCCAGTACCGCAGCCTGCTGCGCCACGAGCCGCACCGGATCCGGGCCGCCCTGCTGCTGGTGGCCGCGCCGCTGGTGGAGGCGATCCTGCTGGTCTGGCTGCTGCTGCCGGAGCACTGGCCGGAACGCCCCGACGAGACCAACCTCCTGGTGCTGCTCGGCGACAAGGTGATGATCGGGATCATCGCCGTGGTCGAGCTGTTCCGGCTGGTCAACGTCGTCTCCAACACCCACGCCACCCTCGTCGCCCGGGACCCGATACCGGTGACGCCGGAGTCCGGCACCCGGGTCGCGTTCCTCACCACCTGCGTGCCGGGCAAGGAGCCGCCGGAGCTGGTCCGGACCACCCTGGTGGCGGCGCGCGCGGTCCGGCACGAAGGTCCTTACGACGTCTGGCTGTTGGACGAGGGAAACGATCCTGCAATGCGGGCCCTGTGCACCGAGCTGGGCGTCCGCCACTTCAGCCGGGCCGACCGCCCGCACTGGAACCGGCCGAAGGGGCGGTTCCGCGCCGGGACCAAGCACGGCAACTACAACGCCTGGCTCCAGGCCCACGGCGACGACTACGACTTCTGGGTGTCCGTCGACACCGACCACGTACCGCTGCCCGACTTCTGCGAGCGCATGCTCGGCTACTTCCGCGACCCGGACGTGGCATTCGTGGTCGGCCCCCAGGTGTACGGGAACTACCGGAGCTCGGGTTCGGCCGTCACCAAATTCTCCGAGAGCCAGCAGTACCTCTTCCACGCCCTCATCCAACGCGCCGGAAACCGTTACGGCGCACCGATGTTCGTCGGCACCAACAACGCCGTCAGAATCCGCGCGCTCCAGTCGATCGGCGGGTTGTACGACTCCATCACGGAGGACATGGCGACCGGTCTGGAGTTCCACCGGAGCCGGAACCCGGAGACCGGGGACCGCTGGAAGTCCGTCTACACCCCGGATGTGCTCGCGGTGGGGGAAGGCCCTTCCTCCTGGACCGACTTCTTCTCCCAGCAACTGCGCTGGAGCCGCGGCACCTACGAGACCCTGCTCACCCAGTACTGGCGGGTGCTCTGGCGGCTCTCACCCGGGCGACTGCTCAACTACTCGTTGATGGTGGGCTTCTACCCGATGGCGGCGCTCACCTGGCTGCTCGGTGGCGTGTCCAGCGTGCTCTACCTGTGCTTCGGAGCCTCCGGAGTCCACGTCTCCTCGGAGATCTGGATGATGCTGTACAGCGACGCCGCCGCCCTCCAACTCCTGCTCTACACCTGGAACCGCAAGCACAACGTGAGCCCGCACGAGCCGGCCGGCTCCTCCGGGGTCGCGGGCATGGTGATGTCGGCGCTCTGCGGTCCGGTGTACGCGGCCTCGCTGCTCCAGGCGCTGGTGCGCCGCCGCAGCCGCTTCGTGGTGACACCCAAGGGCCGTTCGACCAGCGCCGACCGGCCCGGCACCTTCCGCTACCACCTGTTCTGGACGCTGGTGTTCGGCGGTGCCGTCGCCGCGTCCTTCCGCACCGGCTACGACCACGTCGCGATGCGCACCTGGGCCTGCATCGCGCTGGCCCTGACCCTGCTGCCGCTGCTGATCTCGGCCGGTGACGCCGTCCGCCGGCGGCGCACCCGGCCCACCGCCACCCTCACCGTGACCGGTGGTCCGTCGGCCACCCCGACGGTCGTCCTGGAGAAGCGCCGCCCCCGCCACGCCCGTACGGCCTCCCCACTCGGCACCTCCCCACTCGACACCGCACTCGGCGCCTCCCCGCTCGACCGCCCGACGCCGCACGCCTCCCCACTCGACAGCCCGACGCTCCAGCTCCGCCTGCCCGGGTCCGACGAGCGCACGCCCACCCACTGACCCCGTCCCGCCCGCCATCCGAGGGGACCACCACCGTGAAGATCCACAAGACCGGCCGCACCAAGCGCTTCGCCCTCGGCAGCACCGTCGCGCTGACCGTCGCCGGGATGAACGCCCCCGCCGTCCTCGGCTTCGCCAGCGACCAGTACCACCAGTACGTGATCAACCGCCCCGAGTACAAGGCGCAGTACGGCCACTGGCAGACCCTGTCGCTGCCCTCCGAGTTCCGTGTGAACGCCGTGCACGCGACCCTGCTGCGCACCGGCAAGGTACTCATCGTCGCCGGATCCGGCAACGACGAGAAGCAGTTCAACGCGGGCACCTTCAAGAGCCTGCTCTGGGACCCGGCGAAGAACACCTACAAGCTGATACCCACCCCCGCCGACATGTTCTGCGGCGGCCACACCTCCCTCCCGGACGGCCGGGTGCTGGTGGCCGGCGGCACCCAGCGGTACGAGAAGCTGGACGGCGCGGTGAAGAAGGCCGCCGGCGTCATGCGGGTGCGCAACGAGAGCCCGGAGCGCGCCCGCACCTTCCCCAAGGGGACGGTGTTCGTCGGCCCGAACGGCCGCGAGTACGCCAGCACCGTCGAGGTGACCGTCCCCGCCGCGACCAAGGCCGGCTCCGGGAAGCAGACCGTGGTCACCGCCGGCGAGCAGCACGTGTTCGTGGAGGCGGTCGGCGAGGGCGCGGCCTACGTCACCAACTCCTCCGCCCAGTACCGGATCAAGGGCCTGACCGGCGTCGACGCCCACAACCTGTACGGGCAGAGCGACAAGCTGAACCTGGACAAGCAGGACTACCAGGGCATCCGCGCCGCCTTCGAGTTCAACCCGGACACCGAGCTCTACGAGCAGGTCACCGACATGGCGCAGGCCCGCTGGTACCCGACCCTGACCGGGCTGGGCGACGGCCGGGTGGTCACCGTCTCCGGCCTGGACGACACCGGGCAGATCCTCAACGGCAACGACAACGAGGTCTACGACCCGAAGACCAAGAGCTGGGCCAAGGCCCCCGACCGCTACTTCCCGACCTACCCGTCGATCTTCCTGACGGCGAGCGGCAAGCTGTTCTACTCCGGCTCCAACGCGGGCTACGGCCCGGCCGACAAGGGCCGCCAGCCCGGCATCTGGGACCTGTCGAACGACGGCTTCCAGCCCGTGCCCGGGCTGCGCGACCCGGAGCTGACCGAGACCTCCTCCTCGGTGCTGCTGCCGCCCGCGCAGGCGCAGAAGGTCATGGTGCTCGGCGGCGGCGGGGTGGGCGAGTCCCCGTTGTCCACGGCCCGCACCGACGTCGTCGACCTCACCGCCCCCAAGCCCGCCTTCACCCCGGGCCCGGACCTGCCGGCCGGCGGGACCCGCTACCTGAACAGCGTGATCCTCCCGAACGACACCGTGTTCACCACCGGCGGCTCCAGCGGCTACCGCGGCCGGGGCGACAGCGACCTGCTCAAGGCGCAGGTGTACCACCCGGATTCCAACAGCTTCAGCACCGCCGCCGAGCCCACCGTCGGCCGCGACTACCACTCCGAGGCGCTGCTGCTGCCGGACGGCCGGGTCGCCGTGCTGGGCTCCAACCCGCTGTTCGCCGACAAGGCCGAGACCCAGCCGGGCGGCTTCGAGCAGCGCATCGAGATCTACACCCCGCCGTACCTGTACCACGGAGACCGCCCGGAGGTGACCGCGGCGCCCTCGGCGACGAAGCTCGGCGGGACGGTGAAGGTCGGCACCGCCCGGCCGGACGCGGTGGCCACCGCCAAGCTGATCCGGCCCAGTTCGGTGACCCACGTGACCGACGTCGAGCAGCGCTCGGTCGCCCTGGACATCGCCGGGCGCACCGCCGACGGGGTCTCGCTCACCCTCCCGGGCAACCCGAACCTGCTGCCGCCCGGCTGGTACATGCTGTTCCTGACGGATGCCGCCGGCACCCCGTCGGTCGCCCGCTGGATCCAGGTCACCGGGTGACGCGAACCGCCCGGCCGCGCCTCAGTGCACAGCCGCGCCTCAGCGCACGACCGCGCCTCAGCGCACGACCGCGCCTCGCCGCCCCGCCGCACCTCAGCGCATGGCCGCCTGCTGCGCCAGGCCGAGGGCGTACGGCAGCCAGAACTGCCCCGCCCTGGGCTCGCCGCGGCCGCACTCGCCGTCCGACTCCCCCGGGTTCTTGATCCACAGGTAGGCGTCGACCCCGGGCCGCCCGGTGTCGGCGGTCGGCGCCTCCCCGAGCGCCCGGCCGGGCGGGTTGCACCAGGAGTCGGCGCCCGCCGAGCCGTTGCCGCTGCGGCTGGTGTCGATGACGTAGTGCTTCCCGCCCAGGGCGGCGGAGAGCCGGTCGCCGTAGGCCACGTTCCGGTCGGTCGGGTAGAAGTTGGCCACGTTGACCGCGAAGCCGTCGGCCGCGGCGATGCCGGACTTGCGCAGCGCGCCGGCCATCGCGTCCGGGTCCTGTGCCCAGCCCGGGTTGCCCGCGTCCAGGTAGACCCGGACGTTGGGATTCTTCTTCAACTCCTGGACGGCGAAGGCCAGCAGACCGTACCGCTCGGCGGCCAGGTCGCCCTTGAGCCCGCAGCCGTCCAGGGTGTGGGCGACGGCGTCCGGCTCCAGCACCACCCAGGCCCTGCGGTCGCCGAGGGCCTGGGCGACACCGCTGATCCAGGCACGGTAGGAGGCGGCGTCGGGAGCGCCGCCAGCCGAGTACTGGCCGCAGTCCCGGTGCGGGATGTCGTACGCGACGAAGACGGCCGTCCGGCCCGCCTCGGCGGCCCGCCGGCTCACCTGCTCGGCGATCTGCTGGGCACCCTGTTCGCCGAGCCACTGCGAGGAGGGCTGGCCGGCGATCCGCAGTAGGGTGTCGGCCTCGGCCGAGCGGCCCTGGCTGCGCAGCGCGGCGACCTGCTGGGCGGCGTTGGTCCGGTCGGAGACGTAGAAGGCCTGTCCGGGCAGCTGGTTGAGGCCCGGGACATCACTCGTCGGCTGCGCGGCAGGGGTTCCGGCACCGCCGGAGCCGCCGGGGGCGGCGCCCGCCGGGCCGCCGTCCGAGCCGCTGCAGCCGGAGACCGCGAGCATCGTCAGGCCCGCGAGCAGCGCGGCCCACCGAAACGTTCCTGCCCGTCCCACCCCGCGCACGTACCGCTCCTCCGGGCCGACCCCCGCCCCACCGGACCGGTCCGACGACCGGCCGGCACCAGCTAAGCACACCCGACCCCGGCGGACGGCCCACACCGGTGAACGGCAAATGGCCGTGGTCGAACGGGAATCCGTCCCGTCCGGCCACGGCCACCCGGCCCGACCCGGAAGCCGCCCCTCCGGAGGTCGGTTCCCGCCGTCAGTTCCGCGGTCAGTTCCCGTAGTCGGATCCTGCGGACAGTCCTGCGGTCAGTCCTGCTTCAGGTTCGGCACCTGCCAGTCGATCGGCTCGCCGCCGAAGCCGTCCAGCGCCGCGTTGATCTGCGAGAACGGGCGGCTGCCGAGGAACAGCTTGGCAGACAGCGGCGACGGGTGCGCGCCCTGGACCACCACGTGCTTCTCGGTGTCGATCAGCGGCAGCTTCTTCTTGGCGTAGTTGCCCCACAGCACGAAGACCACCGGCTCCTCGCGCGCGCTCACCGCCTTGATCACCGCGTCGGTGAACTTCTCCCAGCCCTTCGCCTTGTGCGAGTTGGCCTCGTGCGCGCGGACCGTGAGCACCGCGTTGAGCAGCAGCACGCCCTGCTCGGCCCAGTGCATCAGGTAGCCGTTGTCCGGGGCGGGGATGCCCAGGTCGGCGTCCAGCTCCTTGAAGATGTTGCGCAGCGAGGGCGGCGTCTTCGTCCCCGGCAGCACCGAGAAGCTCATGCCGTGGGCCTGGCCGTTGTCGTGGTACGGGTCCTGGCCGAGCACCAGCACCCGGACCTTGTCGTACGGGGTGGCGTCCAGCGCGGCGAACTCCTGGCCGCTCGGCGGGAACACCTCGTGCTCCGCTCGCTGGGCCGCCACGAAGGCCGCCAGCTCGGCGAAGTACGGCTGCTCCACCTCGGCGCCCAGCACCTCGCGCCAGGACTCGGGCAGCTCCAGCCCGCCGCCCTCGCCGGCCTCGACCACGCCCGCCTCGACCGTGTCCGTCACGACATCTACCTCCCACACCGCGGCTGCTGCGCCGCCCGCCCTCTTACACCCCGAACGCTACACAGCCCCACCGACAACTCACTCCACGGGAGCCGACGCAGGAGCGGTCCCGACAGCCCCGACAGCCCCGACCGCCCTGACAGCCCCGACGGCCCCGCCCGACGCCGCCGACGGGACCGGCTCGGCCGACACCGCCCCAACCGGAACCGGAGCACCCGCCGCCGCCCGCACCACCCGCAGGTGTTCCACCCCGTTGAGCAGCACCAGCAGCACCGCCAACGTCACCAGCACCCCCAGCGCCGGCAGCCGCACCATCGCGGGCAGCAGCCCCAACACCACCACCGCGGCGGCGATCCGGGTCGTCGACAGCCGGCGGAACATCATCCAGCGGGTGTACCCGAAGGTCAGCAGGTACAGCCCGCACCCGCCGTACAGCAGTGCCACCGACCCGGTGCCGAGCGCCTGCCACGGGTCCGCGACCGTCTCCTCGAAGCCGACCGCCACCCCGATCACCCCGGCCGCCAGTGCCAGGTGCCCGTACTGGAAGATCCGCCGGACCACGTCCCGACGCGAGTCGGCGACCTCCACGGCGTGCCGCATCGCGTCCGCCGCATACACGAAGTACTGCCACCACAGCCCGGCCGAGATGGTGAACGCCGCGGCCACGGCGACCAGTTCGGCCGCGTCCAACCGGACCCGGGCCGCCGTCGCGCCGATCCCGACGACGGTCTCGCCGAGCGCCACCAGCAGGAAGGTGGCGAACCGCTCCGGCATGTGCGACGGGTGGTAGGCGACGGTCGCGAGCCGCCGCCGGAACACCAGCGGCGCGGCCAGGTCGCAGAGCGCGGCCGCCGCCCAGAGCGCCAGCCGGGGCCCGTCCGACAGCAGTCCGCCGACCAGCAGCAGCGGCCCGCTGACCAGCGCCCCCGCCCCGTACGGGCCGCGCCACACCCCCGGGACCCGCACCAGCAGGAGCAGCAGCACCACCCTGGCCAGCCAGTACGCGGCGCCGAGCAGCAGGCCCCGGCGGCCGTACGCGCCGGGGACGGCGAGCGCCATGAACAGGCCGGCCATCCCGACCAGCAGGATGCCCAGGCGGTCCCGCAGGTTGTCCACGTCCCGGATGTTGGCCTGCACGGTGGTGCCGACCCAGCACCAGTACACCGGCACGAACACCACCAACGCCCGGACCAGGCCGGTCAGGTCGTGCTGGTGGTGCAGCAGCCCGGAGACCTGGGTGATCGCGAAGACGAAGACCAGGTCGAAGTAGAGCTCCGCCCAGGTGACCCGCTTCTCCTCCGACCCGACCCCCGGACCAGCCCCCGGTTCGGCCCCCGCCGCTTCCCCCGGTTCGACCCCTGCCGCTTCCCCCGCCGTGCTCATCCGCCCGCCCTCCCCGCCCCCGTACGGAACGAGCCCCGCCCCGGCGCTCGGCCGGGGCGGGGCTCGCGACTGCACCGCAGAGGCTAGACCCAATGCCAGTGACTTAGGTCGTGCTCGCTCTGGTGATCGTGACGGTGGCCGGAGCGGGTGGTGGCCAGTTGCGGTGTTGGGCGCGTTTGAGGGG
>NZ_JBEOSV010000048.1:0-65998 GCF_040303245.1 Kitasatospora sp. NPDC096077
ATAGTTGCGCTCGCGTCACGGAACACGGTCTACCGGATCAGGCCGCACCGCGGGGGCAACTTCCCAAAATGATCACAACCGAATACGCGCCCTAGGTGTGCATCTGCCGGAGCTCGGTTAGCTGAGGAGCAGGGCGCCGAGCGCGCCCGCGGTGACGCGCAGGGACAGGTGCGGGATCTTCACGCGCGTCATGGTCGCGGGTGGATCGTGCCGGCGGGCGTTTCGGGACGACGATCCACCCGAAAGCGGGGAGACATCGAGTACCCGGTTGACGCCGGATCCGGCCCCGCCGGGGCTCAGCCGACCCAGAGGCGGGGCATCGGCAGTAGCAATCGGCGCCCCAGTCCCCTGCGGTTCCACCTGCTGCACCAGCCGATTGAGGTCGGGCTTCTTGGGGCTGGGCCTGCCGTTGTGGCCCCGTGGGTGTTCTGGCAGGGGTCCCGAACGCAGCCCGCACACCTCAGCCGATGCCCCGCTTCGAGTTGAGTGGGCAGCAGCTGGCGGCCTGGCAGGCGGGGGCTCTCAGGCGCGGCTGGCGTAGGCGATCTCGTACGGCGTCTCGGTCGCCATCGCAAGGATGCCGTCGAGCAGCGCGTCCCATGGCGCGTCGCAGCCCTCGATCGCGGAGACGGACAGCTGGGCTCCTGCCGCTGTCGGGCGGTCGAGGCGTTCCTCGATCATGTCGTCGGTGAGGATCCCGTAGGCGATCTCGATGCCGTCGAGCAGCCGTTGGCGGCGCTCGTTCGCTCGGGCGAGTGCGTCGGCGTCGCGGGCGCTCAGCAGCCGGTCGACCGGGATCCTGAGCAGGGCCTCCAGTTCGGCCAGGGTCGGTTCCTCGCACAGCCGCTTGAGGCTCTCCTGGTCGAGCGGGGGTTTCCTGGTGACCACGCGGTCCAGCACGGTGATGCCCAAGGCTGCGCCTGCGCTGGCGTAGCGCCACAGCAGCGTCTCGACTCCCCGCCCGTACACGAACGCGTGGTGGCAGAGCCCGCTCAGTGCCTGTGCGTGGGCGTCGAACGACGCCCCGTCGAGCCGGCGCTCGGCGCTTTCGCCCAGCGAACGGGCCCGGCGCTCGACCACGATCGCCGAATGCCACTCGTGCGCGAGGTCGCCGATCGCCTCGTTCATCGTGGACAGGGCCTCCAGCCCCGGCTTGCTCAGCACATTCAGCTGGTCCCTGCCCGGGAACTCCGACACGGCCTTCTCCTTCTGTCACAACGATGGGGCGACCGGGGTGGTGGCCCCTCACCAGCGGGGCCACCACCGGGCGATTCAGTCCAGGCGCCAGCCGTCGCGGAAGCTCTCGACCTGCTCGGTGTTCCTGGGCAGTCGCGAGGCGACCAGTACCGCCAGCGCGGCCTGCTCGACGGCGGCGATCCACAGGTGCCCGGCGCGCGCACCCTCACCGAGCTGCTCGCCGACGAGCTTCGCGAGGGCCCCGCGCCGGTCGTCGGGCACCTCGTCGAAACCGGAGAGCAGCAGCCCGGCGAGGGCCGTCTCGGTGGTGTGCACGTAGGTGAGGCGCACGGCGTTCTGGAGGTTGCCCAGCAGGAAGTAGCCGTTGCCGGCCGTCGTCCCGAATGCCCGCCAGAATCCGGGGTCGTCCTTCGGCGTGGGCAGCGCGGCGAACAGGGCCAGCAGCCGCTGGTTGGCCGCGTGGACGGTGGGCTGGGCGGCGGTGACGGCGGCGAACTGGAGGGCGTGGTCGACCGTCAGCTCGGACAGTTCGAGGTCCTCGGGGCAGTTGAGCTGTTGCCGGACGTACTCCTGGCGCAGGTCGTGGCCGTCGTCGTACTGGTAGCGGGTGAGCATGGTGGTCCCCTCCTGCTTGACGATCCGCTTCGGGGCGGACCGTTCGTGGTGGTTCTTTGCTCCCGGCGGCTCGGGCGTGGGACCGTGCTGCCGGGCGGATCCCGTCAGCCGGCGGTCCGGGCGGCCTCCGCCGCCCTCGAGACAGCCCGGCTCTCACCGGGCATCCAGTGCCAGCCGGCCTCGGCGTAGACGCGGACGAACTCCTCCAGGCGCTCGCCCTCGTAGCCGACCTGGGCGTGGACCACGACAATCGCCCCAGGCCCGCGGTCGTCGCCGAGCGGGCGCGGGTAGTGCTCCACCACCCGGACGATGTGGAACGGGTAGCCGCCCTGCGGCGGCGCGATGTACGGCTTCTCGTTCATCGGGCCCACCAGCAGGCTGACCGCCGAGAGGGATTCCCCGACCGCGGGCACCGCCAACGCGGTGAACCCGTCCTCCTTCACCACCGAGCAGACGTAGCCCTTGGACTCCCCGTCCGGCCCGAGGGCCGGCTGCTCCCAGAAATCGACTCGGATACCGATCGTGACTGTCATGGCCGCCATCCTGCCGTTCCAGGGTCTTCCGCCGGGCCGAAACGGCCCAGCTTCACCTGGTCGCGAAGTCCGGGTGCGGGCTGGAACGGCCCTGTATCGGCGTTGGTCGTTTCCGCTGGTGCGGGCGGCCTGGCGGGCGACGCGCAGGGCGGTGCGGGCCAGGTCGGCACCGCTGGGGATGGGCTTGGTCATCGGGCGCCCACCGCCTCGCGGACCGGACAGATGGCCGACGTCGATGCGACGGGGGCGAATTACGGGCGTTGCCTCGCCGGTACGCTGCGCAGGTCATCGGACTCGACAGCGAGGCGGAGAGCGTGCCCATCGACGGATCCGCGAACCTGCCCATCGGCAGCCAACGTGTTGAGAACGTGCAGTTCACCTGGGGTTGGCACCACAACCCGGCCCGGCGTGGGCAGGTCGGCTGGGGCATCTCCATGGAACTGCCCGCGGTCATCGAGATGGTGCACCTGGTCGCCCAGCAGAGCGTCTCCGCAGAGGAACTCCACGGACAACTCCTTCGCCTCGCCGAAGAAATCCGCACCGCGTACGACGAGCCGATGCCCGGGATGGACGACGAGCCCGTCAGCAGCGCGCCCTGGGGCTCCGACTGCCCGGTGGGTTGCACGGTCTGCGCCGATGCCAAGCCCGCCTTCGCGGCGCTGCGGGCCGATGCAGTCGCTCAGCGGGAACGTCTCAAGGTTCCTGACGAGTACCCGTACGCCGCTGGACGGCGCTCCTTGCACCGTTCCGTCTGCCAGGAAGCACAACGTGCCGGCTCCTTGGCGGACCTCGGGGGCTGGGACCCGGTGGAACGTGACACACAGCTGCTCCGGGACTTCGCTCACCACGGCTACCAGGGCTCCAACATGCGGGTGCTGACCACCGAGGAAGCCGCCACGTGGATCCGGGAGCACACCGGACCTCGGGGCGGAGCACAGTACCGGCTCTGCAAGATGTGCACCCCCAAGGTCCCGTAGCAGCCGAGCACTACACCGGTCACACAACTTGGGCCAGAACCCAGACGAAACCGTTAACCCCATCGGTGTTCGCTCTACCTGCGCGGGGGGCAGTCGAGGGACGCGAATGTATATCACCGTCCGCGGTTCGGGTCTTCTGCCCGTACCTGCCCGGGGGCGTCAGTGCCCGGAACTGCCTGTGTGGGAGAGTACGACGCGATCATGAATCCTGGGGGTAGATCAGTGCGCACACTTCATCGCGCGGTGGTTGGGGTCGTTCTGGCGGTTCTCGGAGTGTCAGCCTGCTCTGCCGACCCGCAGGGCAGACCGGCGACCGGCGCGGCCTCCGACCGGACGCATCCTCAGGCTCCACTACGCGACGGCCTGCTGACCCTGGACCGGCTCCCCCGGGGGTTCCAGTTGGACACGGCGGACGTCAACTCGACGACGACCGGCGCTCCGCACACCCCATCCGCGGTTTCCATCGCGTCGATGCCGTGCTCCGAACTCGGCGTCGAGTCCTTCATGACGGCTCACGCCCACCCCGTGGAGGACGTGGCGGTGGGGGTTGAACGGACACCGGTTGGCGACGACGACATGGGCTGGTTCGGCCAGGAGTCACTCGACCGGTACGCACCCGGACAGGCCGCCGAGGTGATGGCCGCCATCCGTGGAGTCGCCGGGCGCTGCACTTCCTCCACCAACACGCTCGCCGACGGCACACCGCTGAGGGACACCGCGTCCGTCACGGCGGCCCTAGTCGCAGCCGATGACAGCCTGCTGCTCCACCTCACGTCGGCCTTTCCTGACGGCGGGCAGCAGTTCGTCAACGAAACCGCTTTCGTCCGCATGGGCGATGTGATCCTCATGGTGCAGCACGTTGTCGAGGACCATCCGTCGTCGGACACGGAAACCGTTCTCTCGGCGGCGATGACGGCGTACCGCTCGACCACCGGCGGCTGACTCCGCGCCCCTTAGTCCTCCTGCCGGGGGCACCTCAGAGCGGTCCCGCGCTCGCGGGGACGGCTCCGTGGTCAAGGGCACCGACGGCCATTGGTCCACGTTGGCCCCGCACGTGCAGGGGATAGCTCCTTGCCCGGGCAGCCGGCACTGGGGTGGCACCTGGGTCTCCTTCGCCGGGGGACCCACCGAGGGCCGGTTCTCTCGCCGAGGGGACCGGCCCTCGGTGGGTCCGGAGCGGGTGGTGCGGGGTCAGGCGGTGGCGGCCTTGAGGCCGGGTTCGCCGACGGCGAGGTAGTCGGCGGCGAGGTCGGCTAGGTCCTGGGCGAGGTCGTCCGCGACGGCCCGGCCGGCGTTCGAATCGGGGACGCCGGTGGCGTCGGCGGCTTGGAGGGGCAGCGGCTTGGGCATGCCGACATCGGACAGCAGCGGCCATGCGTAGTCTCGCCGTCATGCGATCCGTGGTGTTCGACATCGGCGAGACCCTGACCAGTGACACCCGCTACTGGGGCGACTGGGCGCGCTGGCTCGACGTGCCCACGCACACGATGTCTGCCCTGGTCGGGGCAGTACTTGCGCAGGGCCGTGACAATGCCGACGCCATTCGCATCGTAAGGCCCGGCGTGGACGTCGCCGCCGAGTGGCAGGCCCGGCAGGCGGCCGGCCGCGGCGATGCACTCGACGAGTCCGACCTGTACCCAGACGTTCGCCCCGCTCTGGCGCGGTTGCGGGCAGCGGGGCTGTGGGTGGGGATCGCGGGCAATCAGAATGCGGCGGTCTCGGGGCTGCTGCGTGAGCTCGGCCTGCCAGCCGACGCGATCGCCACGTCCGGCGAGTGGGGGGTGTCCAAGCCGAGCGAGGCCTTCTTCGAGCGCCTGAAGGAGTGGGCGCCCGGTGCGTCCCACGAGATCGTGTACGTCGGCGATCACCCCGCGAACGACGTCGCACCGGCCCAGGCCGCTGGGCTGCGTGCCGTGCACCTCCGCCGCGGCCCTATCGGCCTCACGACCAGCGCGCCGGATGCGGACTGGACCGTGGACTCGCTGACCGCGCTGGCTGATCTGCTGGTCGGCGAGTAGCAGGATCGCCCTAGCGGTGTGACCGTTGGGGCGAATCCATCCGGCGCCGCACGGGCGTCGGTACCGTTTCGAACTCGGAGCTGTCGCTCAGTGAGTGGGCCCGGCTCTCGGAGCATGAACGGTGGGTAGAGGCGCACCGCGTTGCCTCGGCACGGGTGGTCTGGCTGTCGTGGACTGGACGCTGGATCGGTTGATTCGGGTGGTGCGACAGTTGACGGAGCCAATAAGCCTTCCTTCTGCAGTTTTGGGACTGTTGGCGAGCTCAGGGCCCGGCGGAGTAGCTCTGCAGCAGTGTTCATCGACGCCGGGGCTGGAGAGAGGCGAGCGCTTGTCAAGATCCCACTCTTGACGGTGAGTTGGCGGTCGGTGATTCTCTGTGATCGCGGTACATGAAGCCGCACACCGAGGAGGACGGCATGGCCATGAAGCCGACACAAGAGCAGCAGGCTGCCAGGGAGGTGTTCGTGGCTGGCCGGGACCTGGCACTGGTGGCGGGGGCCGGGACGGGCAAGACCTCGACCCTGATGCTGATGGGGTCCGCCACGAAAAGGCGGGGCTTGTACATTTCGTTCAACCGGGCGATCGCGGACGATGCCCGGGGCCGGTTCGGCCGGAACGTGGAGTGCCGGACAGCGCACTCGCTCGCGTTCAAGGCTGTGGGAAGGAACTACGGGCCGCGGCTGGAGGCATCCGCGCGGATCCCCGCGAAGCAGACTGCGCGGCTGCTGGGCATCACGAGCGACCTGATGGTGAACGGCACCAAGATCACCATTGCTCACCAGGCACGCCTGGTCATGGGCATGGTGCGGCGCTTCTGCTACACGACCGACCGGCAGGTGATGGCCCGGCACATGGAGCGGCTGAACGGTCTCAACGTTGAAGGCCAGGACTTCGCTGCTCGCACGCTGCTGCCGTACGCGGTAAGGGCATGGGAAGACATCCAGGCCTATGAGGGCAGGCTCCGGTTCGAGCACGACTTCTACATGAAGATGTGGGCTATGGGCGCGCCGGTGCTGCCTGCGGACTTCGTCCTGCTGGACGAGGCCCAGGACACCAACCCGGTGCTGGAGGAGGTCTTCCTCAACCAGCCGGCGCAGCGCATCTGTGTCGGGGACCCGGCCCAGCAGATCTACGGTTGGCGTTCGGCGAAGGACGTGATGACGGGGTTCCCGGCCGAGCACCTCCATCTGACGCAGTCGTTTCGCTTCGGCCCCCGGATTTCCGAGGAGGCCAACCGGTGGCTTCAGCACGCTGAGTCGGACCTGCGTCTGACCGGATCCGGATCGGTCGGTTCGCGGATCGAGCCGCTGGGCGAGCCCGATGCGGTGCTGTGCCGGGGCAACGCCGACTCGATGCAGGAGGTCCTGGGCTTTCTGGAGCGCGGAGTACCGGTCGCGTTGGCCGGCGGCGGCGACGCGCTGGAGCGGATCGCGAACGCCGCCCTCGAACTCCAGGCAGGACGCCGCACCAGCCACCCCGAGCTGTTCCTGTTCAACTCCTGGGGCGAGGTGCAGGACTACGTGGAGCACGACAAAGCCGGGCAGGACCTGAAGGCGATCGTGAAGCTGGTCGACGACCACGGGCCTCAGCCGATCCTCAAGGCCGTGGCGCAGCTGAGCCCCGAGGGTGACGCCAGGGTCACGGTCTCCACCGTGCACAAGGCGAAAGGCCGCGAGTGGGACACCGTGCGCGTCGGCGAAGGGTTCTCACTGCCTCCAGTCACCGACGAAGGCCGACAGTTGCCCATGCGGCCGGACGAGGCGCGGCTCGTCTACGTCGCGGTCACCCGGGCCCGCCATCAGCTCGACGTACGCGGACTCTCATGGGTGGGCGGCTACGAGAAGGCCATGGCCATCGAGGAGCGGGACGGCACGATCGGCGGCGTGCCGATGATCCATCTGAGCCTGACCGGCCAGCTCCAGTACACGACCTCTCCGATGTCCCGGTTCATGGCCGAGTACCTGCCCGGAAGCGGCGCCGTGGTGTCCGACTACCAGCGGCGTATCTCCCGCCTGCCGCACCCGGTTCAGCCTGTCGACGTCCAGTACCCGGACTGGCCCGCGCTCGGACACGCCATCGACTACCGGCTGCGGTTGTCCCTGGGACAGCCGCTCGGCGAAGCTGTCGAGCTGGGCGTCCGCGGGACGGGCCTCGGGCAGCTGCTCGCGGGAGCACCTGGGGCCGACGGCCGTATGTCCCTGCACAGGGCCGGGCTGGAACTGCTGGCCGAGGTGGGCGGGTACCTCGCCGACCCCTCACAGGCGGACGACGAACGGCTGAGTCGGCTGTGCTTCGTTGCCGCACACTTCGAGGACGTGTTCCGCAGCGGGCGGTTCCGTCGGCAGAACCCGCTGGCCGGCGCGACCGGCACAACGACTCTCGACCTGTTGTGCGCGGACGTTCCTCCGTACGTCGTTGAGGATCTCCGACGGCAGATGAACCTCGCCGAGGAGCCGTTCAAGGCCTTCCGGTCACTGCCGCCGGAGGACCGGATCTGCGGCCCGGTCTTCGCGGGCAGTGCCGACATCGGAGGTGCCGACGCCGACTTCATCGTTGACGGCCTGCTCCTGGACTGCAAGGCCAGCACCCGCCCGCAGAGGCTCGGCCGGGACGAGATCTACCAGCTCGCCGGCTACCTCCTGCTCGACTACGACGACGACTACGGCATCGACCGGGTCGGTCTCTATCTCTCGCGCCAGGGCCACCTGGTGGTCTGGGGTGTGGACGAATTCCTTGCCCGGCTCGGCGCCCGGACCAGCCTGACCGGGCTGCGTGGCCGTCTTCGCACACACTTGCGGGCGGCGGCCAGGACAGTCGGCTGACAAGCGGGTCGGCCAGAACATCGCCACACCGGCTTGGTGCGGGCAGCACCCCGGCACTGCCCGCACCAAGCCGCGGCGGACGTCTGGGTAAGGTCTACTGACCTTCCCTCGCTTTCAGGTGACGAGAACGGTGACTCACCCGGGGCCTCGTCCTGGAGGCTGTCCCAGCGCAGTCGCTCCGAATCGGTGCGCTCGCGTGGGAGAACACGGCGGCCGGCCCTGGGATCCATTGATCGTGGTCCTCGATCTCTGCCGCCGGGACGTTCCTCCGGGCTGAGTGTGGCCTCGGCAGACAGGCGGGGAACGAAGTCGTTGTCGGCCGGGTCGGCGCCGGAGTTCGCCTTACACTTCCAGCGTCGTCTGCCGGGCAACGGAATCCCGCTTCCTGCTCTTTCGCTTCGCCCGACTCCTTGCGATCTCCAGAGATCGGTGGTGCTGGGCCCTGAGCACCGTGATCTGCTCTTCCGTGAGACTGAGCTCGGGTCCCGCCACGAATACGATCGGTCCCCGGCTGGGCCGCTGGGTACCGGAGCTCTTGTTGTTGAGCCAGTAGCGCATGCTTCCACCGACCGGGTTCAGGTCACGGCAGTCGGGCCCGTAGAAGTAGGCAGGCTCGAAGTGCAGGGCTCTCACCGGGTGGAGGGTCGCCAGAGGGACACCCACAAGGTCACCTTGCTGTCCGTCGCCCATCGCGTGACGGACATCGGCGAATGGTGCCGTGAAGACCGCGAACTGCCCTTCGGGCATCACCCGAACGTACCTGACGGGTACACCGGCCATGTTGTTCCCTAGCTCCCTGCTGATTACGGCTGGTGTGCCCACCGGCGCAGCCGGAGTCTGCGGGGGTCGGTGAAGGGGCTCGGTCCCGTGGATAGGGGGCTGGGTCATGGCGATGCTCCTCTCCTGTCGTGAGGCTACTCGGCCTGGGTCCTCGCAACCGGTAGCGTCGCGCGCCGACCAGTTCGCTTACTACCGCGACCGTCGGCTGGGCTTCTGTGTCTTCACGGCTGCCCGACACACTGCCGTCGTGCGCATCGACGGGATCGGGCGTGGCCGCCGTCGGTCAGGTTGGGTTGTCGTACCGGTTGGCCCGAAGGTGCCGCCATGCGCGAGCCTCGTCGCTGTCCCGGCTGATTCGTCCCTCTCTCCAGGCTGCTTCGTAGGCCTCTTCCAGGACATCACCGACAGGGTCGTCGACCGGGTCGTCGACGGGGTCATCCACGGGATCGTCGGAAGGCCACGGGATCGGGTCGGGCGGCGGCGCGTATCGGAATCCCTCCCCGTAGTCCGGCTCGAAAGGACTTGCCATGCGTCTCCTTTGCAGGCAGATCGTGTGACGTGTCAGAACGGCGAGCTGTCGTCCCAGCCCGTGAAGTCCTCGCTGACCAGGGACTCGGACTGACTCGCATCGTGCAGAAACAATGCCGTGGCGTCTCCGGCTTCCTCGGAATTCTGCTGTTCGGGGATCAGAACGGTCGGAAGCTCGCGGGAGGGCTGCGGGTTCTGCTGCCATTTCCGCCGGACGGTCTCCCGCGTCCGCGCCCTCTTCGCACACTGCCAGCACAGCCAACCGTCGTTGACGGGGACGAGGGTTCCGTTCCAGCAGCCGTCCGAGGCGCAGCGGGTCCGGCCGGCCTCCGAGGGCTGCGTGGCGCTGCCGCTGGCGGCAGTGGTGGTCTGGGCCGCTTCGTACCCGGGTGGGCGTTCGGTGAGGATGAACGGCGCGTGCCGGGCGGTCGAGAAGTCGATCAGCTCACGATCATGGGCCTCGGGCGCGTTGTGATGCATGGGGCATTTCTGCCAGAACCAGCGCAGTGCGTCTTTGTAGTCAAGCGGCTGGATCTCCCATGCCCACATTCGGCCGCGGTAGGTCAGAAGGATCGCCTTGCCGCTGCGGCCGGCAGCGGGAGGGATGTCGACCTGGGTCCATCCTCCTTCGGAGATGTCGAACACCGGGTTCTCGCAGCGTCGCCTGGTGCTCTCGGCGTCGGCGACGCATTGCAGGTCTTCGATCCGGCCGGGGCAGATCTTGAGCACAGAGCCGTGATAAAGGATGTGCCGGGCGCTTCCGTCCGGTGCCGCGTTCTCGGGCTCCGGCTGAGCGATCTCGTCCTCGTCGTCCGGCGCAGCGGCGGGCGGGGTGAACTTGCCCGTGTCGATCAGCTTGCGGGTGTTCACGCCGAGGACCTGGGTCATCCGCGCCAGCTCGGGGTCCTGGCCGACATGCTCGAGTGCCGGGCAGATCGCGGGGTGCGGGATTCGGCACTCGTCACCCGTCGCGCCGAGGTGGGCCATCCCGCGGTCGACGCTCCACTGGTGGCGCCGCGGCACCCGGACGCTCGGGAACAGCATCGGTGTCAGCGGGATTCGACCGCCGTCGAAGCGGTCGAACCAGTCCACGACGTTGCCGCACCAGCCGCAGGTACCTCGGGCCCGGGAACGGAGGACCTTCGACGGGTTGCTGGCGTGCAGGCGCAGCCTGCGGCCGGCGGTGCCCTCGAAACCGAGGCTGAACGGCTCCTCTGGGCTCATCTCAGCTCCAATTTGTGCAGCCCGTTCGCCGGCGCCCGGCGACGGAGTGCCAGAGCGAGGCAAGATGATCAACAAGACCGTGGATTACGATACTTGACGAGCCATCATGCCTGAAACTGGTCCTGACCGTGGAGCAGTTCCTCGGACGCTGACCGCCGCACGGGTCTTCACGGTCGAGGCCGCGGGTTGGGCACCGGCGACGTCGAGGAAGGCGGGTGGGACGGGATCGGAACGTTCGTCCAGGCCGTGGCCCTGCCGGATGGGGGTCGAGGCCGACGCGGAGGTCGATAGCGGGGCCGGGCGAGGGCGATGGTGGATGCGGAGCCGGGTGACCCTGGATGTGGGGTCGGCGACCACACACAACCACGGGGTGGTCGGTCCAGGACTCCGCGATTCCGTGTGGCGGGTCAGTCCCGGGTCATGTCGACGAAGCGGGAGTAGTGGCCCTGGAAGGCGACGGTGATGGTGGCCGTCGGGCCGTTGCGGTGTTTGGCGACGATCAGGTCGGCCTCACCCGCGCGGGGCGACTCCTTCTCGTAGGCGTCCTTGCGGTGAAGGAAGAGGAGGATGTCGGCGTCGTCCTCGAGGGTGCCGGAGTCGCGCAGGTCGTAGGCCTGCGGCCTCTTGTCGGTGCGCTGTTCGGGCCCGCGGTTGAGCTGTGAGATCGCGACAACGGGGATGCCCAGCTCCTTGGCCATCAGCTTCAGGTGGCGGGAGATCTCGTTGATCTCCTCGTAGCGGCTCGCGAACTGACGCAGGCCGAAGTCGAGGAGCTGGACGTAGTCGACGACCACGAGCCGGATGCCGCGCTTCTGCTTCATGTTGCGGCACTTCGACCGGATCTCGGTGAGGGTGCGCGCGGAGTCGTCGACGTAGAGCGGGGCGCCCTCTACGGCTGGCAGGCGCCTGGCGAGGCGGGTCCAGTCGTCCTCGGTCATGTTGCCGGAGCGCATGTGGTGCAGCGCGATCCTCGCCTCCGCGCTGAGCAGCCGCATCATGACCTCGTTGCGGCCCATCTCGAGCGTGAACAGGGCCGCCGGCATCTCGCCGCGGATCGTGCAGGAACGCAGGAGGTCGAGCCCCAGGGTGCTCTTGCCCATCGCCGGCCGGGCGCCGATGACGATCAGCTGGCCGGGGTGGAGTCCGTTGGTGAGGGCGTCGAGGTCGGCGAAGCCGGTGGGAACGCCAGACACCCCGCTGGTCTGGGAGTCAATCGCCTCGATCTCGTCGAGGGTACCCTCCACGAGGTCGCGGAACGGTGGCAGCTCCGGAATCCGGTCGGTGCCGGTGGCCGAGAGCACCGTGTTCTCGGCGAGGTCGATCACGTCGTCGATCGGCGCGCCGGAGGCGACAGCGTGGTCGATGACCGCGGACGCCTCCGCCAGCCGCCTGCGCACCGCCGCTTGGCGGATCCGGTGGGCGCGCTTGACCGCGCGGCCCGCCCGCGAGTCGGCCGACATGATCTTGTCGAACGCGGCATCGCCGCCGATGGCCTCCAGGTCACCCCTGCCGGCCAGCGCGACCGCGACGGCGGCGGGATCGAGCGGCCCGTCCCCCGCGTACGCCTCCAGCACCGCGAGGAAGACCAGGGCGTGGGCCGGGCTGCGGAAATCACCAGGGCCGACCACGTCCAGGACGTCCGCGACCACCGTCCGCGACCTCGTCATCGCGCTGAGAAGATCGCGCTCGTCCTGGAGCTCCGCCTCCTCCTTCCGCGACTCCACCGCCCCGCCAGGCCCGAGCCCACTCGCTTCGCCGCCCACCAACGCCCCCTCGCACCGTGATCCGCTCCTCCGGAGGCCTGCGCCCGCCGGAGGTCCCAAAACCCTACTCAGCTCCGCCGACTGTACGGTCGGCAGCCGCACGCAGGCGGGCCGAGGCCAGCACCGCACACGCCCACCGGGCCCGGCCCGGTTCCGGCGGCGGCCCAGGATTCAGACCTGCCGGACCGTCCAGCCACCCGCTCGGCAACCGCAGCACGTCCTCCCGTCCGCGCCGCCGCCGGTCCTCCTCCGCCCGCTGATGCGCCAGCTGCTCCCGCAGCCGCCCGTGCACGAGCTCTCCCTGATCAACCGGACCCGAATCGGTCACCTCCTCCGCGAGCGCCGCATCGGGGAAAGCCGATTCGGGGAACACCTCGGCGAACTCTTCTTCGGAAATCTCCGGAAACTCCCCCTCCTCGTCCGCAGACGGCCGTCCACCTGCCACGGACACCGGAGCCCTCGCAGTCGGCTCCTCGAACCGGGGGCCCACCGCGGAAAGCCGGCCACCGGACGGGCCCTGCACCGTGATCCTCAACGCTCTGGGGGCAGCGTCCCCGAGCTCGTGACGCAGCCTCTGCAGCATCAGCCGCTCCAGGAACTGCACCTGGGACGCCCACGCCTTCGAGGACGCGGCGAGGTGGAGAACGCCTGAGCGCTCGTCGAGCCTTTCCGGAACAAGGTGCGCCCCGATGTCCGGCCCCATGATCTCGGTCCAGCGGGCCCGCACCATCGCCTGACCCGGAATCCTCCAGCCCATGCCAGCCATGCACTCGCGGGCCAGCTCCGCGAGCAGCAGCGGCTCGCTGCCGTAAGGCCGGCGCAACGGCCCCGGCCGCGCCGACCCGGTCCGGACGACCGGGCTTCGCCGGGCCCGCGCCTGCATCGTCCGCAACAAGTCCCTGGCGAGATCGCCCTGGCCCTCCCCGTCAACCCGCATGACGACATCCTGGTACACCTGCCAGCACGCGAACAGGCCTTCGCCGAGGAACGACCCAGAGGAGAGGTGCGGGGCCCTGGCGGGCGAGTCTGACCGGTGTCCGGGGCGGCATCATGGGCTACGCCGCCCCGGGGCCAGTGGCAGGGCCCCTTGCTACAGCTGGACGCCGGCGGCCGCCGCGAGCTGGCGGACGTTCATCACCGGCTGGAGCGGGCCGGGCTTCCAGCCGATGGCGTCCTGGATAAAGCTGTGGCCGGCGTCCTGCCCGCCGGTCTGCCAGCGCCGGTCGACGACCGGAAGGCGCAGCCAGTTGACGCGTTCTCCGGTGACGCTGTGGACCGGGTGGGTGTAGTGGGTCAGGAAGTCTTCGGGGTGGGGGAGGGTCTTCTGGAAGGGGCTGGGTTCGTAGTGCGGGGCGTACTCGGCGATGCCGAGTGCGGTCGGGGTGCTGATGGTCCAGGTGATGTGGACGTCGCCCGGCCTGTACCGGACGGGGTCGTCCGTGTGGAGGTCGTCGGCCACGTGGTGCGCCCATTGGTGCCATAGCGTCAGCGCGTCGATGTCCGTGGGCGCGTTGTCGCGGAACTGTCGTTCCCCGTGGGCCTCCCATCGCAGGACGAGCTCGAAGGCGTTGGGGTAGTTATTCCTCACGGCGTTGAACAGCCAGGTGGTGCCTGCCGGGTACGGGTGGGGTTGTGCCTGCTGCACGGGCTCTCCGTTCGGGTACTCAGGGATCGTGTCGTGTGCTGCGCTTCGGGCAGGATCGAGCGGAATCCACCCCGCTGTCCGGCGAATCGCCAGATCTCCCTCTGCTGGGCGATCACGACCATGCCCGACCCATGGTCGTCGGCGGGGCCACTATGGGCCCAAGGTCTGACGCCAGGTTGGAGCTGGGATTCCAGCCGGGGTGTCGGCAGGCCGTGGGGCGACGTCGAGGATCTCCACCATGCGGTCCGCGAGGACGTCGTCGATCGGAGCTTCCCAGTGCGCGGCCTGGTCCACCCGCAGGGCGGCCTCGATGAGGCGGTGCAGTTCCTGATCGGTGGTGTTGCCGGCGAGCGGGTTCCGGGCCGCGGACTTTGCTGACGGTGTAGACGCCGTCCCAATGTCCGTCATTGCCGGCGTAGTGAGGGGCGTACGGTTCACGCCGGCGTGATGATCTCGCCCGTGCTGGCGTCGCGAATAGTCCAGGTGTCCGGGTTGAGCCGGATCTCCTTGCGATTACGCGAGTTGAGGAGCGTCAGGACCGGCGGTGGTCCGCCTTGTACGTCGATGACCGCACCCCGGTAGGCGACGCGGCGGTCGCGGTAGTCGCCCATTTCCCAGGGCGTCTGCTCGTCGTCGTCCAGAGTGATCTCACGGCCGACCAGGTCTCGCAGGCGCAGTTCCACGTGTCCGTTCCTCTCGGGTCGTAGAGCGGGCTCTGCCGGAGCGGGTTCCCATACCAGGAGCTCACTGTAGTGGCCTGACCACTTTCCGGTTAACGAGCGAGGGCAACTGCTGCTCACGCTGCTCCAGCCCGCCTCGTGGCCGGGCAGGCGGTGCGCAGGAGGAGCGCCCCGGCTCGGATGACGCGGGCGGCTGCGAGGGCGGCGTGGTGGCGGGCGAGCTGCTCACGCGCGTGGAGGCGGTCAGCGGCTTCTTGGTGTCGGATGTCTTCGGTGGCGGGCAGGGTTCCCTCTGGCTCGCGCAGCCAGCCTCGGTGCCCGTGGAACCACTTGTCGCGGTCTGCGGCACGGTCGGCGGTGGCCTCGTCGAGCGCGACCCGGCGGGCGACGGCCTGGTCACGCATCTGTCGGCGGAGCTGCTGGTAGGTCGGATTGTCGGCGGCGGCCGGACCGTTGGGTGCCCAGGCCCGGGGGGCCTGTGGCTGGCCGGCTCCGGAGGTCTCGGCGGCCCTACCGGTTTCGGCGGGGGTGTTGGCTCCGACGCGGATGTCGATGGCGCGGACGGTGTCTGGCCGGGCGTGGTTGAGCTTGGCGAGGAGCTGGCGTTGCTCGAGGCGGAGTTTGGTGGCCCAGGTCGGGGAGTCGCAGGTGATGCGCAGGGTGCGGGTGTCGGCATTGAAGCCGGACGGGGCCCAGTGTGTGGCTTCCTCGGCGCCGACGAGCTGGGCCCAGTTGCCGCGCATGGCGCCCTGGGCGGTGCCGAGGGCCCAGCCCTGCGAGGCCGCCATCGCAGGCAGGACGGCGGCCAGGGTGGAAGGTTCGCGGGCGTCCCGGCCGGCGCGCGCGATCTGCTGGCGGGACGGCGTCGTCTTCTTCGCCGGGGCGTTTCCGGCTTCGCGTGCGGTACGGCGTGCGACGCGCAGTGCGGTGCGGGCGAGATCGGCGCCGCCGAGCTCCTGGCCGGTGGTGGTGTTGGCCATGGTCAACCTCCGTTCGGGACGGTGGGGTGGGGTGGTCAGCGGGTGACGCCGAGCTGGATGTTCGGGTTGGCGTCGAGGGCGGCGTACTGGGCGACGATGTCGGCGCCGAACTCGTCGATCGCCAGATCACCGGCGGCTTCCATCCGGGCGGCGGCCGCGGCGGGCAGGTAGTGCGCCGCCTGCAGGTCCTGCTCGGTCACCGGCGCGACGGTGGCAGTGGCAGCCTTGCCGAACAGGTCGGCCAGGAACTCCAGCTCACCGGTCCGCTCACGCACCGCGGCTACGGTGGTGTCCTTGACCCGGGCAGCGGCATCGGCCACCACCTGCTGGTCGTGCCGGTCCTGTTCGACATCCTGGCGCAGGGCGTGGGCGATCAGCGCATGTGGGCGCTCCGGGCGCCACAGCACCCCGGCACACCCGTACTGACCTGCGATCTCGCCCAGCCAGGACATGACCCGGTCGTCGGTCCACTCCCGGTCGGCCAGGTCGTTGAGGACCCACCGCAGCTGGTCGTGGCTGGCCTGGCGCACCCAGGGCACCCGGCGGTACGCGACCCGGGCGAGCCGGTCCCCGGCCGTCATCATCGCCGCCGTGACGACCTGGCTGAGCACGGTTCGACGACGCTCTCCAGTTGGTTTCGCCGTCCGCTTCTTCCTGGTGGCTGACTTCTCGACACGGGCCTCGCCCGTAGTTTTTCCACCACCCATGAAGGAAGAGCTCACGCAGTCGGTGGTACCGCCCTCCATTGGGGTGCAACGCGAGGTGTTGAGGGACTGTCGGGTACGGCTGTGACGGATGGCCCGACGGGTCCGGCGCGGGCGCTTCGTAGCCTTCTTCCCGAGCTCCGCGATCAGGCCGCGGCCCTCCTCCGAGATGCCGGTCATCCGCCGCTCCACGCCCTCGCCCGCGGTGCGGATCCCGAGCGCCTCGTCGTACGAGGCGGGGATGAGCCGCTCGTACTCCGATGCCCGGCTCACCACCCGAACCTGGCCCTCCGTCATCGGCAGCCGGGTACCGACCGACCGCCAGGCCAGCAGGCCCGTCGCCCGCAGGATCTCCAGGTGGTACTGCACCGTCCGCCGGCTCGCCTGCAGCACGCGCATCAGGTACGCGATCGTTGGCCGGCACGGCGTCAGCTCCGACAGCACCCCGACCAGTCGCAGCGTCGTCTCCCCGAACCGCGGGCCGTGCGTCGGGACGTGGAGGCCGGCGCCGTGCACCCAGTGCGCGGCCTGCCGCCAGCTGTAGCCGTCCGGCGCGATCCGGCCCGCCGTCCCCGACAGCAGCTGGCGCTGCTGCGGCACCCACGCGGCCTTCTTCGCTGGGACCACGGATTCGGCGGCGGCCGGATTCTGTCGCTGGCCGGGAACGAGCGGGGCGGCCTGAATTACACCCGGCAGGGTGGTCAACGGGGTACCGCCGCGCTCACCCGGACGAGTGATATGCGTCACGTCGACCCGGTGGCGGGACGGGGAGCTGATGAACCCTCCGACGCAGATCGCGTCTCGACAGGCCAGGCAGGAAGCGGGATCCGACTCGGTCGGACGACCAAGAACAGTGCCAGCGTCGTCGAAACCCGCGGCGCCGGTCACGGCACCACGAGCACGACGACACTGGCAGCCCGGACGGGGCTGCTGCATGATGGCAGGGCCTCCTAGAGATAGGTGGGCACGCAAAAGGCGCCCTCGGCGTCGGTTGTGGTTCTGCTGAGAACCTGAATTCGCCTGGTCGCCCGGTTGGTAGCCGGAGATCGGGCCCTCGCTCCTCGAGTTGGCGCTCGACGGGCGGTGTACGTGGCCGTGGGCCTGGTGATTGGCGTCACCGGCAGAACGGCCCGGGCGGTGGAGACCCGGTGGTACGGGTCGGCAGCCGCCCTCGACGACTACGTCATCTCAACCCCCTTCGGGGGCGAGGTGTATCCGCATACAGACACGACGGCGCCCCGCCGGAGCGACCCACTGGTCGCGTCCACGGCGGGGCGCCGCGTGTGTGCTCGGGAGCGCGTACGGGTACGCTGCAACATGTCGTGACCTTCCTAGGGTTTAGGTCTGACCGCGGAGAGGGCCCCTGCCAGGGGGCGCTGATCCACTGCGCCGCCCCGGCTTGTCCAAGGCCTGGGCGGCGAAATTTTTTTGTGCCAAGCACGGCCACCCTACCCCCTTCAGCACGCCCAGCACGCAGCCGACAGCACACCGTGTCGACCTGACGAACCACCGGCCCGACGGCCCGACAGTTCCTGCTCACCTTGGCTCCTGCAGCATGCTGAGGGCGCCCTCGACTGAGAGCTCGCCATCTTTCGCATCCGTCCACCGGCCGAGCGTCTCGGCCACGGCGCGCAGTACCTCGTCGGGCAGGCCTGCCGCGTCGAGAGTGTCGGCGGCTTCCTCCATCTCCGGTGCCCACCTCCACGCCCGTGATGCCGTCTTGGCGATGTAGTCGGTCTCGGTCAGGTAGCTGCCAGACCGCTTGCCGGCGACCTCCAGCAGCGCCTGGTCGACGCCGTGGTGCTGGGCCAGGCCGTACGAGAGCGCGGCGAGCACCCTGCTGGCCTTCTGATAGGCGGTGTAGGAGACCTTCAGCGCGGAGGCTTGGCCGATTTCCTCGCCGAGCAGCGGCGTCGACACGGCAGTACCGGCGAACAGGCCTGCCACCAGGGCGGTGGCGTCGGCCGGCCCGGAGAGGAAGAGCTGGGTGCGCTTGCCGTTGACGGGTGGGGATCCGATCACCGATCCGTCGACCACCGCCCGGGCGCTGCGGCTGAGCAGGTCTGTGATCCTCTGTACCCGAGCCGGGCTGATCGCGTTGCCCTCGACGTAGACCCCGGTGAGCCCGCCCTCAGCGACCTCGCGGGCGACGTCCTCGGCCGCAGCCGGCGGGCACAGACTCAGCACGACCTCAGCCCGTTGGAGAAGCTCCCCCAGCTCGGCCACCGGCTCCAGCCCGGCCTGCTCGGCACGCCGCACCGTCGCGGCGCTGCGCCCAGCCGGGCACCACAGCACCCGGGCCCCGGCCGACACGGCGCAGGCCGCGACGGCTGCGCCCATGCTTCCTGGGTGCAGCACGCCGACGATTGGCCGATCCGACGTCACCGGGCACCGCCCTGGATGAGAGCGAGCGCCTCTGCGGCGGTCCGCGCGACGTGGTCCGGCCTGGTGCTGCCAGGCCACGGGCGGCCGTGCGAGATCCATACGGTGCGCAGTCCGGCATCCCGGCCGCCGGCGATGTCGAGGTCGGCGTTGTCGCCGATCATCCACCCGCCTGAGGAGAGGTCCCTGCCGATGCTGGCGGCTGCGGCCTCGAAGATCTGGCGGGCCGGTTTCCGGACGCCGACCTCTCCGGAGATGCACACGGTGTCGACGACGTCGGCGATGCCGGACGCGGCGAGTTTGGCGCGCTGGATCTGGCCGCCGCCGTTGGTGACGACGACGACCTGGTGGCCGCCTTCCCGCAGATCAGTGAGGGCCTCGATCACGCCGGGGAACGGTCGTACGGCAGCGGCGAGCTCCGGCTCGTACCGGGCCCAGAACGCGTCAGGCGAGTCAGGGAGACCGAGCTCTGCGCACAGGGTCTCGACGACGTCCCGGTCGGCGCGGATTCGCATCGCTTCGAGCATCCGCTGCTCGACGGCCGGTCCAAGACTGTGACCTGTGCAGTACGTCGCTACCCAGGCCGTCACCGCGGCGAAACGGTCGATCAGGGTGTCGTCGAAGTCGACCAGCACCAGCTCACCCGGAGCGGAGTCCTGGCGCTCGGTGAGCGCCTGCCGGATCTGCTGGGCAGCTGCCTCGGGCGCGATCTCGTCCGTACGGATGGTGAGGTCGAACTCGACGTTGGGGTTGGCGGCGAGGTCGGCCTCCGTGGCGTCCCAAGCGGCGAGGCGAGCGGAGGTGTCGGCGTCCCCCCGGTCGGCCGACCGAGCGGCCGTCACCTCCCGCGGGCACCACAGCAGGACAGTCAGCCACCGAGCCGGATAGCCGTCGAGCACCGCTCGAACGCCGTCGACCTGGCCCAGGTGCATCACCGGCACCCCAGCCGCGAAGGCCTGGTCGAGGCCCGGCCGGTCCGTCACGTAGGTGCTGTCGTAGCGCGAGTTCTCGTAGACCACGGCCCCGGACTCGCGCAGCGCGGCGAGTTCCTCCGGAGTACTCATCCGGTAGCCGGCCGACCGGCCCCGGCCGACCTTCACCCGCGAGAACAAGGCGAAGACCGGATCAGCGGAGGTCAGGGCGCGCGTGACCGTGTCCTTGCCAGCCGCCGGCGGCCCGTACAGGATCACGCCACGCACGGCGGGCGCCTCGTTCATGCGTAGACCTCCCGGATCGCCTGCCGAGCCTGGTCAGCGAGGCTGATCGCGGCACCGAGCCGGTTGTCGACGACCAGGTGCGGTACTGCCGGACGCAGGTCGACGTCGATGGTCTGCAGGTACTCGTCCCAGCGCTGCAACTTCCAGGCGTCGCGGGCCGCGGAGCGGAAGGTGACGTACTCGCGCATCGACTCCGGGTCGCACTGAACCCAGATCGGCGCGACATCGACGCCGAGTGCGGCGCAGCGGTTCGTGAGCCGCTGCATCCAGTCCGCGTTGGTCAGCTCGGCGATGAACGGCGCGGTGAGCACCGTGGAGATCTTGCAGTTGATGTTGGCCCAGGCCGCCTGCATCAGGCAGTCGTACTCCAGGTTGCGTACCTGGTCGCGGTACAGGTCGGTGTGCCGGTCGTTCGGGTCACCGCCCAGCGAGACCAGCAGCCGCTCCGCCAGCGGTCGGGTGAGCGGGTCTTTGTCCAGCAGCGGCCACCCAGTCAGCTGAGTGAGGAAGCGGGCGAACTCGGTCTTCCCGCTGCCCGCGAACCCGCCGACGAGAACAACAACCGGGCGGTGCGGATCCCCGCCGGTGTGCCTCCGCTTCCAGGCGTCCAGGATCCGCTGCTGCACGCCCAGGTGGTCGGCCTCACCACCGCCCGGCGCGATCCGGTGGATCGCCCGCTCGACGGCCAGCACGTGCCCGCCGTTGCGCTCGGCGCTCGCCGGCGTCAGCCGGAAGGATGTCTCCTCACCCGGCAGAGCGGCACGGAACCCGAGCTCTGGGTCGGTCGCCCGGTAGAGCAGGCAGTACGCCCGGCGGTAGTGAGGACCGGGGTAGACCTCGCCTTGCTCGTGCTGCCACAAGGTCTGCGGGTTCGCTGCTGGGATGCCCTTGAGCTTCGCCGACTCAGCGACCTGACGCAGTCGCTCCCCTGCCTTCTCTAGCGTCAGCCCGTGTGCTTCCCGCTGCGCGCGCAGCAGGTCGGGCCGCCACCCCACACGTCCCTTGGCCATGCCCCCACCCTCCAGTGTCACCATGCCCGGCAGCCTAGGGCTGACCAGCCAAAACCCATGTGTATGCAGATGTGAATAGGTGTGTAAGACGTGCTGATGGAGCTGATGACACCCATGTGATTTTTCGTCGGCCGCTTGGCCGCTGTGATGTATCCCATGAGAGACGAGACCTTGAAGTCGTCGCCGCAGAGATGTGGCTACCTGTGGTCAGCCAGCCATGCTCAGCGTCAGCAGATGATGCAGGGGCGTGGTGCTGACCGTCACAAAGACCGTGGACTCCTGTGGATCGCGAGCAATGCTCAGGATCCGAAAGCCCGGGGTGCCCTCTGCCACGCCGAGCGCCGCAGCTGCGGCCTGATCCATGGGCTCGGCAGAAATCACGGTGTCGGTGCGCAGCACGTTCCAGCCGAGCCAGTCGGCGAAACGGACTCCGGCCGGGGGGGACATGCGAGTAGCGCCGACAGGGGCCAGCAGGGGCGGGATTCCTTCGTGACCCTCAGGCCGACGAGAAGCCAGCTCGTAAGGAACGATGGTCAACTTGTGCTGGACCGGAACATCGTCGACCGAGCGGACCCGTGTGCGCTCCACGACATCGGTGTCAGCGATCCCCCAAGCGGCCATATGCGCGGGTGCGGGCAGTTGACGGACAAGGGTGGTGGCCTCGTGGGCTTCACCGCCAGATGCCGGCTTCCAGATCGGCACGCTCAAGTCAGGGGGGCCGAACGTGCCGAGGTGGGCTTCGGCGGTCCGGCCTGCAGTGACGACAGTGCCACTACCAGGCTCAGTCCGAACCATGCCGAGGGCCGCCAGTTGGGCGTAGGCCGCGGCGACGGTCTGCTGGCTCACGTTGCGCTCTTCGGCCAACTTGCGCACAGCGGGGAGGCGCGTCCCGTGGCGGTAGCGCCCGGTCGAGATCCCTTCCCGGATCTCGGCCGCGATGGTGTTGGCGTTCAAGGCTCATCTCCTGTCAAGCGGCTGCTGGCGACAGGCTATCGCGTCAAGCAATAGTCGTCACTATCTTGACACCCGTCACGACATGAACAAACCATCTTGACGCATGACGGATGGGCCCCTATCTTCGATTGCAGCGGACCAGTTACGGTCCGTGATCGCCTGGGTTGGGCTGTGATTCCGCCCGAGCATCGATGTGCTGCCGGTAGCCCCTGAGCAGCACGAAACCGCAGGTAGTCGCCGCCCGCAGTGCGGGTGCCGGGTAGCTCCACCAAACCCATGCGACCGCCACGCAGCGCTGATGCGCTGTCCGCTCGCCAGGGCGCCGGGATCTTCCGTGCGGCCTGGCGGGCGGAGAGAGCACCGCGACGCGGCCCTCATCTCCCTCCGCACAGACGAGGAGCACTCGATGACCACCTCGACCGCGATTCCCACCGCCCGGGAGCGCAAGACCCGGACCCGCACGACGAACGTCTCCTCCCAGCCGCCGCTCCTGGTGTCGCAGCTGCCGCCCGCCATGGTCCAGCTCACCCACCGCGCCGAGGTCCTGGCCTGTCCGGCCTGCGACACCTGGTGCCCGCTGACCCTGGACAAGGGCACCAAACGCTGGAAGATCTCCCCGCACCACACCGAGCGCGCCGGCACCCCGGTGCCCGCCGCTGCAGCAACTCCAACCGCCTGGTCGTCATCGACGTCCAGCTCGTCCGGTGGCAGGAGCAGCGGGTCGAGGCCAGCGCCGACGTCGCCGCCCGCCGGCCGACCAAGGTGTTGAAGAAGGTCAAGGCCCCGCTGCCCAAGGCGCTCCACCAGCTCACCCCGGCCGCTCCCACCGCCGACACCGCCCACGCCGCCTACATCGGTCACCGCAGCCGTTGCAGGGCCTGCACCGACCCGACGAAGCGCTGCGCCGACGGCCTGCGCCTGGGCGCCGGGTACCTCGAGCTGCTGCGGCAGGAGCCGGACCGCCGTGCGGCCCAGGCCCTTGCCGAGCAGGAGCAGCGCCGCGCCGAGCGCCGTCAGGCCCGGCAGCAGCCGAAGCGCCGGGCTGCCGAGTGGGCCGACGTCGACAAGGCTGTCAAGGCCGCCGACACCCAGCGGATCGAGTCCGTCCGGGGTGCGCGTGGCCCGATCTTCGGATTGACGCTGCTGGAGGACACGCCCGCCGAGCTGCTCAAGCTCCCCTCGGGCCGCGTCGTCTGACCAGCATCGCCCGGCCCGGCCCGGCCCGGCCCGGCCCGGTCCGGTCCAGAACTGAATCGTCGTCACCGCCCGCGGCGGCCCGGATTCCTCCGGGCCGCCGCTTCGCATACCCGTAGAGCCGATACCGAGGAGACCGCGATGCCCGACACCACCGCCGCCACGCTGCTCACCGACGCCTTCACCTGGTACTCGACCGGCCTGCGCGATCTCGTGCGGGAGCTGCTGGACGAGGCCGACCTGGACACCGGCGAGGACACCGTCGACGACCTGTGCGGGGATCTGTGGCTCCACGCGGCCGAGTTCACCTCGAACAACCGCCTCGACTTCACCGGGCTCCTGGACCTCCTGGACGAGACCGCCGACATCTTCGTCGAGCGTCTCCGCCACCAGCCGGACGCGGTCCCCGGCGGCCGGCTCAACACGGCTGCTGACCCGGTTGATGTCGCCAGGCTCGCCATTGCCGCCGTGGACGCCGCCCGCCACCGGCCGGTCCCCCGCCCCCACCGCCCCGCCAGCTCGAGCCACGCCTTCGAGCACATGGCCGCGCTGCGCCCGGCTGCCTGATCAGCGTGCTCTTTCTCCTGCGACGCTGCCCGTCGTTCCCGCCCCGGCCTTGCTGGTGCGGGGGCGGCGGGGGGGACGGCAGGAGGCCGCCCTCACAAAACAGCGACGGCCCCGGGATTGCCCTCCCGAGGCCGTCCACGTCGCCTGATACGGAGGCAACGATCGTGCTGCACAACATCATCGCACGCCCCTGGCCCGACTACACCCCGGTCCCCGGGGACAGCGACCCCGACCCCGACGAGCTGCTGCGCCGGGCCAACGAGCACCGGGGAGGCCGTCGGTGATGGCCGGCCGTAGCTTCGCCGGCGGGACGCCGGTCGCCAAGCCCAGCAAGCCGAAGGGTGGGACGCGATGACCACGCCCACGCCCGCTCCCACGGTCTCCGGCACCGGCACCGCGCCCGGCCTGGCCGCGCACGACCCGGCCCTGCCCCCGCCCCGCCCCGGCCTGTACCTGAGGCAGCGGCCCGGCGGGATCACCGCCCACCTGACCGCGAGCCAGGACACCCTCCACACCGTGCGGTCCCTGGCCCTGACCGCCCTGCTCGCCCACGGCGTCGACCCGGAGACCGCCGAGGCCGCCCGGCTGGTCCTGTCCGAACTGATCGGCAACGCGATCCGGGCCTGCGGCCCGCACGTACCGCTGGTCGTGGAGGTCCACCGCTCCCGGGGAACCGACGCGGTCGTCGCCGTCCACGACCCGCTCCCGGACGTCATCCCGCGCCGCACCGGCATCCCCGCGGACAGCGCGGAGGCGGAGTCCGGCCGCGGCCTGACCCTCATCGACATCCTCGCCCCCGGCTGGACCATCGTGCCCTCGCCGATCGGCAAGCGGATCTGCTGCCGCGTCCGCGCGGCCGGCTGACCGACCCCACCCCCGCCACTCCCCCGCGCCGCCGCACCCCTTGAACCGGCCCCGGGCCCAGGGGGCGCGGCGGCGCCCCCACGCATCGTTCCGGCCGGAGGCCACCCATGAGGCACCACGCCCGCACCTCCTCCCCCGCCCGCCGCGCCCACTACGACGCCGTCCACTACCGGCGCTGGGTCGCCCGCCTGATCGGCCCCCAGCGGGTCGGCGGCTTCTACCGCTCCGGCTACTGGGGCGACGTCTACGAGGTCCTGGCGATCGACCCCGGCCCGTACAAGGGCTGGCCGGCCTGGGAGATCAGCGTGCGAACCCTCGGCGAGACCCAGATCCGCCGGCACAGCACCGCCTGGGACCACAACCGCGACCAGGTCGTCGCCCAGCCCGGCGACCAGGCCCTCCGGTTCTGGGCCGAGCACACGCTCGCCCAGCCCGCCGCCGGCGGCGGCGCGCTCCTCGAGCAGCGCCACCACCTCGACGAGGCCGCCCACCCCGACACCGTCGCCGCGCTCCACCACCTCGCCCACACCGCCCGGATCAGCTGACCGAGAGGAGCCGCACCATGAACAAGATCATGCTCACGACCGCCGCCGAGACCGACTGGCGGACGCGCGCCGTCTGCGCCGAGGAGGACCCGGAGCTGTTCTTCCCGATCGGGAACACCGGGCCGGCGCTGCTGCAGATCGAGGAGGCCCGATCCGTCTGTCGTCGATGCCCGGTGCTGGAGGACTGCCTCACCTGGGCGCTGACGAACGGTGAGGACGCCGGCGTGTGGGGCGGCATGTCGGAGGGCGAGCGGCGGGCGATGAAGCGCCGCGCCGCCCGCAACCGCGCCCGCACCCAGGACGAGGGCCAGCAGGCCGGTCTGGCGGGGGGTGCCTGATATGGGGATCCGCTCCTTCCTGGGCCTCGGACCCAGCAACTCCAGCTCCAGCGCTGGCTCGTCCCGGACGTCGGTGTCCGCGAGCGGGATGTCCACGACCGGCTGGCACCCGCCCTACGACGAGGCGACCGCCTGGCGCCACCACCGCGAGGCGCAGGTCTCGCTCGACGCGGCGAAGTACGACGCGGACGGCACCCGTAGGGTCAGCCCGCCCTCCGACCCGCAGCACGTCAACCGCTCGTTCTGGAGGAGCTGACCAGGCCCGCCGGGACGCCGCGAAGACCGCCGGTTCCGGTTCCGGCCAGTAGCCGCTCCCCTCTCTCCTCATCTCTGCAGCACGGTCTCCCGCTGCCTGCCTCTCGGAACGGTTCTGGCATGCCCATGTCCAGACGGGGCCGGGAGTGGTGTGGCGGGCCCCTCCGGCCGCTACGGCGACGGCACCTACCCGAGCGACCCGCACTAACCCCCGCCGCACAACCGGCTCCACCCGCCGCCCGGACCCGGGCCCCGTACCGCCGCCGCCCGGCTTCCCGCCGGCGGCGTGAACCGAAGCACCGGCGCGGCCGCCATGGCCGCGCCGTCCGGGAGCCGTCCGGCCCCGGACCACCACGACCCGTCAGGAGACCGTCCATGGGCACGAACCACACCGGCACCGGCCACGGCCCCGTCGTCAACCGCATCGAGAACACGGTCCTCGTCACCGGCCTGCTCATCCAGTGCGGCGACCTGAACACCGTGACCGGCGACGAGGACACCGACGACGACGTCGCCCTCGTCGGAGGCCAGGACCCGCAGACCCGCTGAACCACCGCGCCCCGGACCGGCCGCCGGCACCGCCGCACTGCGGCGCCGGCGGCCGGTCTGGAACCTCGCCCGCTCCCGTGGCTCCCCTGGACCGCCGACACCGCGGCCCGGCCCTTCGCCGAGCCGCCGGCTGTCCAGGGGAGCCACGGGCCCGCCCCGAACTCCCCTACTTGTCGCCGTCCGAAAGGACCGAGCACATGACCCCGCTCGACCAGGTCTTCTTCGCCTTCTTCGCCACCTGCACCGCCACGGCCCTGGGCCTGCTGGTGGCGCTGTACGCGGAAGCCCACCTGATCCCGCCCTACCTCGACCGACAGGAGGCCACCGATGCGTAACCCCGCCCCGGACGGCGGACCGGAGGTGACCAGGTGACCGTCACCCCCGAGGTCCCGCCCCGCCCCGCCTACGACCCCGCCGTCCCGGAGCACACCGACCCCGTCCGCGCGGACCAGCAGCATCCCGGCTACGACGGGGACGGCCTGGCCGAGCTGACGCACGAACTGCGCCAGTCCCGCCTGGACGCCGCCATCCCGCTCAAGCCCGATGACGACGGCCACCTGATCGACTGGGCCCGCGTCAAACGCGCCGCCGCCGCCCTCAAGCGGGCGGCGCAGGCCTGGCCGAACCTGGCGGCCGCCGCCGTCGCGGCCGCCGGGCCGGCCTGGCTGTGGAACGGCCAGGTGGAGGCCTGCTCGCACGCCTTCCGCCCCGCCGCCGACGTCGCCGACCCGGGCCTGTGCCTGGGCCTCATCACCCTCACCGCCGTCCTCGCCGTCCGCTCCCGCCTGCGCGGCACCGTGCCGCGCACCGTGCTGCGGGTGGCGGCCTGGTCGGTCGTCGTCGGCACCCTCGCCTACGAGCCGGCCCGCGACTGGGCCGGTGCGCTGGTGGCCTCCGTGTTCACCGGGGCCCTGCGGTGAACGGTCGCTACCCGGTCGGCAGGGAGAGCCCGCTGGCCGGGCTCTCCCTGCCGGTGAGCGAGCTCGGCTTCACCGGCGCCGCCGTACTCGCCGCCTGCTGCCTTGCGGCCGTGTCCACCTTCGTCACCTACACCTGGGAGGCCGTCCCGTGAGCATGACCAGCATCGAGATCACCCACAGCGTCACCCGCGCCGGGTCGGCGCTCGGCTTCACCCTGTTCATCGGCACCTGGGCCTTCCTCTTCTTCAAGCACAAGCGGAAGTTCACCGCGCTCAAGAAGAAGAAGTACCTGGTGCCCTACCTGTTCGGCCTGGGCGTGATGGTCCTGGCCTCGGCCTGCACGGGCGGCCTGCTCGGCCTGGTGTCCGGTTTCACCACCGGCTCCGGCAACCAGGCCGGAACCCTGGTCAGCCAGGGCATGGTCGGCGGCGAGGGCACCGTCGCGGTGGCCCAGCACGGCACGCTCACCTACTCCGGCTCCTGGATCGCGCTGATCATCTTCGGTCTGGCCTGCGCGTTCTGCTGGTTCGCCAAGCACATGGGCGAGCGCGTGCTGATGCTCTCCGGCGCGGTCACCGGCGCCACCTGGGGCCTGTCGATCTCCCTCGGCGGCCTCGCCGCCTTCACCGGCGTCCCGCTGGCGAACTGGATCGGCGGCCTGATCATCGGCTGACTCCGGCCCGTGATGGGCGCCCCGGACCCGACCGCCCCCTGGGCGGCGGCGCCGGGACGTCCACCCCGGACCGGACCACCCGTCCCCCCTTTCATCCGTGGAGCCTGGAGGCCCCGTTGAGCACCGACACCCACCCCGGCCCGGCGCCCGCCGCGGCCGGCCCCGCGGCCGCCGCCGCGCCCGTCCGCCTGACCAAAACCCCCGAGCCCGCCGCCGACCCCGACCCGCAGACCACCGCAACCGCCGGCAAGAACGACGCCGACAGCGGGGAAACCGAGGCCAAGCCGAACCCGATCGCCGCCTTCGCGTCCGGCACCGCCAAGCGCACCGGCGAAGGCGCCCGGCTGATCGGGCAGTGGCTGGGGCACTGGGCCTCCACCGCCGACCAGTCCGGCGACGAGATCCGCCGCCGCATCGTGGCCGCCCAGCTGGAGGCCTACACCGAGCGCCGCACCGAGGTCGAGGACGCCCTCGGCAAGGAGACCAAGCGCATCGTGCGCCTGGAGGAGGAAGCCGCCGACGGCGGCCTCACCCAGGCCCAGCGCAGCCAGCTCACCCTCGGCCGCGAGGCCGCGCGCCGCCTGGAGAAGACCCTCAAGGACATGCGCAAGGCCGACTTCCGCCCCGTGCAGCCGACCGAGCGCCAGATCGCCCGCGCCCGCTCCTTCGGCCGGCTGCGCCGGGGCGGGGCGCTGCTCGGCGCGGCCGGCGGCGCCGCGGCCGGCGTCGTGAACGCCCCGCCGGCCGGGATCGTCGGCCTGCTCGCCGCGATGGGCCTGTCCTGGTGGACCGCCGCTCACCCGCCCCGGCTGACCCACCGCCCCGTCCCCGCGGAGCTGCTGCTGCCCGAACTCGACCCGCCCGCCAAGTCGCAGGCCGTCGAGGTCCGGGCCGACGCCCCCGGCGAGGAGTCCGAGGCCCTGTTCCCGGGCGACACCGGCAAGCCGTTCCCGATCCGGGACGCGGACGACGACCCGCGCCTGGCCGCCGCGTCGATCCTGCGGGCCCTGCTCGACGAGGGCCTGGCCGTCGGCTCCGTCACCGACGTCACCCGGGAGAAGTGGGGCTGGAAGGCGACCGCGCACCTCACCAAGGGCAAGCCGTCCGCCCTGGTCCTGCGCCTGCCCGAACTCGACGTCGCCCTCGGCGTGCGCACCGGCGGTGTGATGGCCCAGCCCCAGTCCGCCGCCGCCGGCTCCGTCGTGCTGCGGGTCCTGCTCGGCGACCCGTTCGACCCGATGCCGGCGCACCCGGTCCACCAGCCCCGCTCGAACAGCATCCTCAAGCCCGCCCCGCTCGGGCCCTCCATGGACGCCAGCTCCACCGAGGTCGTCCTCGCCGGGCAGAACATCATGGTCATCGCGGTCTCCGGTGGCGGGAAGTCCCAGATCGTCCGCAACCTCGTCGACTACATCACCAGCTGCACCGACGCCATCGCCCTGGACATCGATCCCACCGGGCGGGGTTTCGGCCCGCTGCGGCGTCTGGCCGCGATGCGCGCCTACGACGAGGAGCGTATCGACGAGGTCCTGGACTGGGCGATCCGCGAGGCGGAGATCCGCACCGAGCGGATGGGCGACGACGTCGACAACTGGCAGATCAGCGACGAGGACCCGGCGGTGTTCGCGGTCGTCGACGAGCATCCGCAGCTGACGAAGGAGCAGAAGCAGAAGGTGATCAAGCTGAGCCGGATCGGCCGCAAGGCGCGCGTCACGGTGGTCCTGCTGTCGCAGGACGCCACCAGCGACGTCGTCGGCGACGCCATCGCCGACACGTTCGGCATCCGGATCATGCTGCCCTCCCGCAAGGCCGACGTCCCACTCGTCGTCGGCTCCGACACCGCCATCTCCGAGGGCTGGATGCCGCACCGGCTCGTCCCCAGCCCCGGCGACTGGGACCCCGCGGACGCCGGCTGCTTCTACCTCCTCGCCCCCGGCCTGCGCGACCCGATCCTGCGCAAGGCCACCCACCTCGACGCCGCGACCGCCACTCTCCGTACACAGGAGCGGCTCGCCGCCGGGGACGTCACCATCACCCCCGAGCCCGCCGATAGCGGCGACAACGAGGATCTGCCGCCGGTCCTGCTGGCTGTCCGGGCCGCGTTCGAGAAGCACGGCGACCCGGACTTCCTGACCACCGACCAGATCCTGGGGCACGTCGCCACCACCGGAGACGAGTGGCGCCAGTGGGACGACAGCGAGCCGGAGTACCGGCGCCGCGAGTTCAAGAAGAAGGTCTCCCGGGACTTCAAGAAGGCCGGCCTTCCTCTGCTCAAGACCGTCCGCCGGTTCGACCTCGACAGCAAGAACCCTCCGTCCGGCTACTCGCTCAGCAGCGTCGAAGAAGCGTTCACCACCCTGCCCGACTAGTACGCAGCGTAGCCGCGCAGCAGCTCCGTTGATCTGTGCCGTGATCCGTGGCCGATCCGTGCTGATCCGTGGCCATTACAGATCAGCCACGGATCAGCACGGATCGGCCACGGATCACCAAACAGATCGTGACCTGCGAAAACGGATCACACGGATCAGATTCGCGCACCCCCCGGAAACGGCCCCGACACCCCGGATCAGGGCCGTTACCGCGCCCCCGCCGCCACCGGGCGAAGCGACCCCGTCCGGGCCGCCCGGCCGCCACGCAACGTCACCACGAGAGACAGGAGTCTCCTGCATGACCCCGGCCCGCACCACCAGCCGACGCACCCGAACCCCCGCCAAGAAGACCGCCGCCAAGGCCCCGGCGAACGTGCCGGCCACCCGCCCGGGCACTGCCGCGGACACCCCGCCGCAGGCCCCGGCCGAGACCCCCGAGACCTTCACCGCCCGGCCGGCTGCCGACCCGGTCCTGGCCGACGCCGCCGACCGCGCCGCCGACGTCCTGGCCCTCGCCGAGGACCAGGCGCTCGCTGCCCTGGAGCGCGCCGCCGCCACCGCCGGCCGCGACCTGGCGACCGCCGAGCAGTGGGCGGCGGAGGCCGAGCAGCTGCGCGCGGACGCCACCGCCGAAGCCGAGACGGTCACGCAGCGTGCCGAGCAGGCGGTCGGGCGGATCCTCGACATGGCCCACGACCAGGCCGGCCTGATCCTCCAGTACGCCCGGGAACAGAGTGAGGAGGCCGACGCCGACGCCCGCCGACAGGCCGAGCACAACGCCGCCGCCATCACCCAGGCCGCCACCGACACAGCGACCCGGATCACCACCGAGGCCGCGCAGAAGGCCACCGCGCTGACCGACGAGGCCGAGCAGCGCGCCCAGGCGATCCTCACCGACGCGCAGGCGCAGACCACCACCCTGCTCGCCGACACCGAACAGACCGCGGCCGCCTTCACCCAGGCCGCCGAGGAACAGGCCGAGGCGGTGCGCGGCGAGGCGGCCGAGCAGGCCCGCGAGCGCGGCGTCCAGGCCGAGCAGCTGCTCGCGGAAGCCGAGGAGAAGGCCAGCGCCCTCACCCGCGCCGTCGAAGAGCAGGCCGGGCGGATCCGTGCCCAGGCGCACCGCGACGCCACCGAGCTGCGTGCCCGGGCCGAGCGGCACGCGGCCGAGGTCCGTGAGGACGCCACCTCACAGGCCGACACCGTCCTCGCCGACGCCCGCACCCGGGCCGAGGGCCTGCTCGCCGAGGCCCGCGAGCAGGCCGAGGAGCTGCGCCGCGGCGCGCAGGCCGACGCCGACCGGGTGCGCGGCGAGGTGCGCCAGCTGCGGGAGGACGCGGACCGGGAGGTCGACCAGGCCACCGACGCCGCGCGGGAGGTCCGGGCCCAGGCGACGGCCGACGCCGACCGGCTGCGCACCCAGGCCGGAACGGAGGCGCAGCAGCAGCGCGCCCAGGCCGCCGCCGAGGCGGCGCGGCTGAGTGCCGAGGCAGAACAGGAGGCCGGCCGGATCCGCCGGGAGGCGGAGAAGCAGGCGGCCGCGGACAAGGCCGAGGCCGCCAAGGCACTGGAGAAGGCGCAGAAACTGCAGACCGAGGCGGAGGAGAGCAAGGTCCTCGCGCTCCAGGAACTCGGCGAGGCCCGCGAAACGCTGCGCCGGGCCACCGGCCGCACTGCCCGCAAGCTGGAGCGCCGCCGTCTCAAGCGCGAGGCGCGGGAAGCCGAGCGCGCTGGCAGGCCCACGCTCGGCGGCCGGTTCAAGGCGCTGGTGAAGGCCAACGCCCGGCGGCTGCTGGCGATCGTGCCGATCACCGCGCCGATGGCCGTCGCCTGGACCGGCCAGGCCGGCTTCGCCCACGACGTCCTGGGCTGGATCTTCCCCGCGACGATCCTGTTCGCCGCCGCGTGGGAGCTGTCCACGGCGTTCGTCGCGTGGATGTACAACGAGGCCCGCCAGAGCGGCGACAGCGGCACCCTGTACCGGGTCGGGACCTGGGTGTTCGCGATCGGCGCGGCCGTCATGAACTACTGGCACGCCTCGGCCACCGTCACCGGCCGCGCGTGGGACCCGGTCGCCGTGAAGATGGTCGACCAGGTCGGTTACTGGGAGCCCACGCCGAAGGCGGTGGCGTTCTCGGCGATGAGCATCACCGGCATGGTGCTGTGGGAGCTCTACGCCCGCCTGATTCACCGCCAGAAGCTCCGTACGGACGGCAAGGTCGCCAAGTCGAGGCCGACCATCGGGGCGATCCGCTGGCTGCGCTACCCCGCGCACTCCTTCGCCGCGTGGTCGGCGGCGATCACGGACGAGTCGCTGTCCACGGTCGAGCTCGCCTGGACGGCCGCAGCGAACCACCGCGAACTGGTTCGCCGAACCGGCCTCGGCACGGTTCGCCGGTTCGTCGCTGCCGCGATCGGCGTCGGCGACTGGGTGCCGGTTCGCGCACTGCCGCGTGTCCCGAACGCCAGCCTCGCCGTCGCCCTCGGAGGTTCGGCGAACCCGGCCGCGATCCCTCAGTTCGCGGTTCGCCTCACCCGCGTCGGTTCGCCGAACCACCATCCGAACCGCGTCGGCATTTCGGCGAACCACGCCCTGCCCGCCGCACGCACCGGCGAACCGGCCACGCGCCGCGAACTGGAAGCCGCGAACCACCCCGTGCCGTCCGGCGAACCGGCCCCCGCGGACCCCGAGCCGCGAACCGCCGCCGACCAGCCGCAACGCCCCGCCGCCGGGCCCGGTTCGAACCGGCGCAGCACCGCGCAGCTCCTCGCCGAACAGCAGGTTCAGCAGGTCCTCGAACTGATCGAGACCTACGGCTACGACACGGTCGACCTCGACTTCGTCATGACGAACCTCGGCATGAAGAAGACCACCGCGCACCACCGCCTCGCGGACGCCCGCAAGGAGTTCACGAACCCGGTTCGGCGAACCGCGAGCGGCGTCGGTGTCTGACCGCGAACCGCGAACCGGAGTCGGCGAACCGCGAACCGGTTCGCCGCCCGAACCGCGAACCAACGGCACGGCCCCGGGATGAACGAACCACCCCGGGGCCGCAGCGGGCACCACGTGCCCGGCGGGCCGGTCTCGCCACCGGCCCACCCCCATCCTCCCGCACCGCGAACCACCCCCGTTCCCGAAAGGACCAGCCGCTTTGATCGCCATAGAGCGCGACGCCCGGATCGCCGCCCTGCGCCAGACCCACCACGAACGCAGCCAGACCCTGGCCAACGTCCCCGCCGGCACCCGCTCCCACCGCCGTCTCCTCGCCGAGTGCGAGGACATCAGCGACGAGATCGACCGCCTCAAGCGCTGCATCAACATCCCCCGCTCCGTCGCCATGACCGTGCCGGTGCTGCTCGCCGTCCTGCTCCTCGCTCTCGTCAGCTGACCACGGGCCGAGTCGGCCTCCCCCGGCTTCCCCCGGCCTCGCCGGCGGGGTCGGGTCAGCACCGGGGCCGTCCGTCACCCGGACCGGTCGAAACCCACCAACTCCACGACCGGGCGCCGTACCGCTCCCGAGAGTCACCCGCACCACTTACCGAAGGGACCCCGATGCACCATTTCGTCACCCTGTCCGGAGTCGCCGCCGTCGTCCTGGCCCTGTGGGCCTTCCAGCTGACCGTGCTGGCCCTCCACGCCCGCTACACCGTCCACCACGGCGCGCGCCTCGGCTTTCTCGAAGACGCCGAGTTCGCGCTGCTGGCCGTCTGCGTCATCGTCACGCTCGGCAGTGCCATCGGTGGCGGCAGCGGCATCGGCGCCAGTCTCAAGGCCGCTCAGTGGGGCTGGGCCCACGGGATCCTCGCCGTCGGCACCACAGCGTCCTACCTGCTCCTGACCTACGCCACCGACTGGGACGCGAAGGCCTGGTGGGACAAGCGGACGACAGGCGAGGCCGGCCCCGACGCCGAGGCCGTCGAGACCACGGCCTGACGGATCGTCACCGGACAGCCGGGCCCCCTTCTCCACCTCGGAGCAAGGGGCCCGGTCGCTGCCCGCGCCGAGCGGACCGCCGACGCCGGCCCCGGACCCGGCCGCACCCAGTGGCCGGCGTCGCCGGGACCGGCGCGGCTGCCCGGTCACCCCGACCCCGCAGACCCGACCGAACGGGAGAACCACCCCCATGACCGACAACCTGCCCCGCCTCACCGCCTCCCCCGACCTCGCCCTCGTCACCGTCGACGGCGTCATCACCGAGACGAACGGCCGCTACCCCCGCCAGCTCGTCCTCACCGACGACACCGGCAGCATCGACATCACCGTCCCCGGCCCCTGCGTCGGCGGAACCGCCGTCAACAACGCCGAGGGACTGGTCGGCACCTACGCCGTCGTCGCCGGCCGCCGCGAGGACACCGGCCACGTCCTGGCCGCCGTCGTCCACCTCGCCGAGCGCACCGCCACCCGCGACCTGCTCATCCCCGCCACGCTCTCCGGCCTGTCCGACAACGTCGTCCAGCTCCTCGCCACCACCGTGACCACCGCGCCCCGCGCCCTGCCGCCCGGCCCCCGCACCGCCAACTGACCGAGCCCACTGAGCCCTGCGGCATCCGACCCGGGTACCGCACGACCGGCCTCGCCCCCGGCCCGCACCGCCCGCCCGGCACCCAGCCCGGCGGGCGACGTGCATCCGGGGACAGGGGCCAGCCGTCCGGCCGACACCTGTCCCTCCCCGTTGAGGAGAACCCGTATGACCCAGGCCGATCTCGTCTACGCCGCCACCTTGAACCTGCTCGGCTCCGACCCCACCCTGCCGCCCGACCTCGAAGCCTCCGTCACGCTCCTGCGCGACCTCGCCGCCACCTCCCACACACCGCCCACCCCGGCCCGCCGCTCCCCCGCCCGGCGGCTACGCGCTCTCCTGGCCACGCTGCCCCGCCGCCTGCGGATCGGCCGCTGGGAGGTCATGGCCGGCCCGTACGACCTGTTCATCGAGCACCACCCCAAGCCCGGCTGCACCGACTGCCAGGACCACCGCGGCTGGCACCGCGAAGACGGCTGGGAGTTCTGCGACTGCATGACCGCCTTCTCCACCTGGCGCCTGCCCTGGCGCCCCACCCCGGCCCGCTTCCACAGCGACGAGCCGCCCTTCTGACCACCCCCGCCCTTCTGACCACCCCCGCCCGACACCACCACCTCAGGAAGGACACCACCGCCATGCACCTCCTCCGCCGCTCCCCCGCCCCGCCGGCGCCCGCGCTGCCCGCCGAACCCGACCCGGACCACTGGACCCCCGCCGGGGTGACCGTCCGGATCCGCTACGCCAACCTCGCCGGCGCCCGCGTGCTGCTCTACACCCGGGACCTGGCCGACAGGCAGGACTCCAGCACCCACGGCGTCCACTGCCTCGGCTGCACCGGCACCTGGACCATGACGGACAGCAAGCCCTCCCGATCCACCCCGTACCCCCTCGACTACTGGGACGGCCAGGAGAAGGCCAACGAGCACGCCGGCCGGTGCCGCGCGCTGCCCGGCCCGATCCCCGGCCGCCCCGGCGACGAGACCGCCGCCGGCATCCTCACCACCCGCATCGCCCGCGCCCAGCACGGCCAGGGATTCAACCTGCACATCGGGGACTTCACCGGCGACCGCGTGCTCCTCCAGCGCACCGACGCCTGGATCTACCGGCAGCTCGCCACCATCGCCGACCGCCGCCCCGACCTGCTGGCCGTCATCACCGACACCACCTCCACCGGCACCACCCACGTTTACCACCGGGTCCAGCCGCACCCCAGCACCCGCACCCAGACCACCACGACCCGCTGAACGGAAAGACACCTGTGATCAACGACACCCGCCTCCTGGCCACCGCCGACACCCTGGCGAAGATGCTCACCGACCTCACCCCCGACCCCTTCGACAACCTGCTGCGCCGCGACGACGCCTACACGGTCGTGCTGGCCGCGCTCGGCCAGCTGGAGGCCCGCGGCCGGCGCCGCACCAGCGTCGGCGAGCTGTACGCGATGACGCGACTGGTCCCCAGCGGCCAGGTCCTCGGCAGCCACGACCGCCTGCTGACGCTCCTGGAGCAGGCCGCCGACCACGGCCGCATCCGCCTCGACCACGGCCAGGTCCACGTCGGCGACGCCCCGACCGGCGGCGGCCCCGGCCACATCTGGATGCGCCAACTCAACCGGGGCGGTGCCCAGGTCGAGCTGATCGGCGAGCAGCCCTGGCCCGCCGGCATCGACTGCCACGACGAGACCAAGGCCTGGTGGCACTGCACCGGCTGCCGCCACGGCCTCGGGCAGGCCGCCGCGATGTACGTCTACGCGGTCCGCCAGCAGGTCAGCGACCACGCCGACCAGTGCCCGTTCCTGCCGCCGCTGCCCGAGGCCTTCCCGCCTGCAGTGCGCTCCCTCGACTGACCCCGGCACGGTCCCGGGCACCGACCGGTCCGGAGCCCGGGACCGCACCACCCGACCACCACCAATTCGGGGAGTTCACCGCCTTGAACGAAGCCGACCGCCACGGACTCCAGGCCCGCGACCCGGACCCGGAGATCGACCGCGACTTCCAGGCCCACGCCCTGGACGCCTCCCAGCTCGCCGAAGCCGCCCGCCACTACGCCGCCCGCCTCATCTACGGCGTACGGCCCGAGGACGCCGACCACCTGGCCGCGCTCGCCGCCCGGCTCTCCCGCCAGGCCCACCGCATCGACGGCATGCGCGCCATCGCCCGCCGCACCCCGCCCACCCGCGAAACCACCCCGGAGAACTGGAGGACCACATGACCACCGCCCAGCCCATCCACGCGACCCCGACCCCGGCGCCGTCCCGCACGACCACCGCCGACCTGCCCGCCTCGGGCCGGACGGGCACCGTGTCGTACGAGATCCGCTGCACCGAGGGCCGGCGCACCGTCCAGGCCGAACAGCTGGACAGCGCGCCCGGCCTCTACCTCTACGAATCCCCCGCCGACATCGACCGCGACGGCCCGTGCCGCTGGCGCATCGGCCACCACGCCGGCCTCCTGATCGCCGCGTTCCGCACCCCCGACGCCGCCCGCGGCTTCGCCGACGCCGCCGGCACCTGGGCCGACTGGACCCTCGACGCCGACACCCTGCGCCGGCACCACCTCGGCGACGGCCGCGACCAAGCCGCCCTCGACCACCTCCTCGCCACCGTCGACCGCGCCGGCGGACACATGGAGAACTGCGCCGCCTACGGCCCCTACGGCTGCTGACACCCCCTCGGCCCGGCCGCCCCGCACCGCGGCGCGGCGCGGCCGGACCCCCGCACCCAACACCCACCGGACCAACCCACCCAGAGGAGCACCCGTGACCGTCGTCCTACTCGACCCGAACTCCCCCGCCAGCCACGCCATCGGCGTCGACTTCGACCAGACCGTCGTCCGCCACGACAAGGGCTGGCGAAACGGCCGCATCTACGGCCAGCCCCTGCCCGGCGCCATCGAAGCGCTGCACACCCTCATGAAGCTGCGGGCGGTCTTCATCGTCACCGCCCGCCACCGCCGCTACCACCCCGCCATCGCACGCTGGCTGGAGCAGCACGTCAGCCGCCCGGCGACCGTGGACAACGACCCCGACCGCGCCTACTGGCTCCAGCACGGCACCCTGCTCGTCACCAACAAGAAGCTCGGCGCCGGCATCTACATCGACGACCGCGGCCTGTGCTTCGAAGGCGACTGGGACACCGCCCTGCCCGAAGCGCTGCGCCGCATCGGCGAACTGCCCGGACCGGTGACGCAGCCCGCTGCCGACGTCCCCGCGCTGACGATCCGCCAGCCCTGGCTGGCCGCGATCCTCGCCGGGGACAAAGCGATCGAGAACCGGTCCTGGCCGACCCGGCACCGCGGCCCGGTCGTCCTGCACACCGCCCGCGCTCTTGCCCGCGACGGCCAGGCCGACCCGCTCGTCCGCGCCGTCCTCGCCCGCCCCGGAGCCCCCGCGCTGACGACCGGCGCCCTGGTCGCCACCGCCCGCATCACCGACTGCCACCGCGACACCGGCTGCTGCCAACCCTGGGGCCTGCCCGGCCTGTGGCACTGGACCCTCGCCGACGTCCAGGCCCTCGCCGCCCCGATCCCCGCCGCCGGCCGCCTCGGCCTCTGGCGACTCGACCCCGGCCAGCACGCCATGCTCCACCGCCACCAGGCCGCCGTCCTACCCGCCCTGGCGCACCGCTGATCCGCCCGGTCCTGGCCCGCACCCGCCCGGTCGACGCCGGGCGGGTGCCCTCTACCCGGCACCACCGCACTGCACGACGAAAGGGAGAACCGTGATCCTGACCATCGCCGTCCAGAACCTCCAGCGAGGTGGCCTGTTCGACGCGGACGGCGGCCGCGAAGACCGATGGCCGCTGCTTGCCAAGCGCATCATCACCGTTGACCCGGACCTGGTCCTGCTCCAGGAAGCCGAGGGGTGGGCTGATGCCGGCCACCGCCAACTCGTCCGCGCCGAGCACGACCTCGGCATGGACGGACTCCTCGCCCCCTCCCGTTCCGGCCGCGGAACCGCCCTGCTCTACCGGCGCGAAACCCTCGGCCGGCGCATCGCCTGGAACACCGACTACACCGACACAGAGATGCACCACGGCTTCGGCGTCGCCGGCTTCACCATCCCCGGCCTGCCCGCACCGCTCGCCGTCGCCAGCGTGCACCTCACCCCGTACAGCGCGGACAAGGCCATCGCCGAAGCCGACTTCGCCGCCACCCGCGCCTACCGGCACGGCCCCTACTGCATCCTCGCCGGCGACATCAACTACGCACCCGCCGCCGGACCCGACCCGGCCTGGGACCGCATGCGCCCGTACAACCGTGGTGCCCGCGCCGCTCTCACCGACCCGGCAGTTCACCAGCGGACCGCCCCAGTGCCGGACCGACGGGTCGCCTGGAAGCTGGCCGCCAACGGCCTCATCGACACCGCCTGGCACCTGTACCAGCAGACAGGCGACGACACCCTGCTCCGCCGCACCGGTACCGACGACCGCGTCGACCAACTGTGGGTCTCCACGCCGCTCGCCCCGGCCGTCGCCTCCTACACCCTGCTCGACACCCCGTCCGAAGCCAGCGACCACCACGGCCTGGCCGTCGCCTTCGACACTGACCTGATCGACACCACCCAGGCCTGGACCTACCGCTGACCAGCCGGCTGTGCCAGCCGCTTACTCCGGCCCCGGATGACGAAGGCCCACACCCCCTGGCAGGGGGTGTGGGCCTCCTCTATTTCCCGGTAATAGAGACCAGTCGTCCGACCATGTGGTTCGCCAGCATCAGGGCAGAGCTGCGGACAGCTATTACCCGGTAATAGCGGCCTCGGCGCCCGGTGTTCCGTCCGGATACGGCTGGCTTCATTCGGCTCGAGGTGCTGTTCGCCGAGGCCCTCGTCGAGGTGCCCGTCCGGTACTGGATCGCAGGCCTCGGCCGGGCCGGGACCACCACGCCTGGCGCCACCACCGCCCGCAAGCGAGCCGACAGGGGGTGGAAGGCCGCCTTCGACCAGTTGGCCGCCGTCAGTCTGGCCGGGCCCGACCGCGACGACCTCATCGCCCTGGCCGCCGTCGATCTCGCCGTCGCCGAACACGGCTTTCATGCCACCGCCGACGACGCCATGACTGCCGCCCGCACCCACCTCGGCACCAACCTGCGGCCGAGTGACCGGCTCGCGGCCGCGCTGGCCACCCGTACCTCCGGAACCTCCACCACCGACTTCCTCACCACCGCACGCCGCCCCACGCCCTGACCGCTCGCCGCCAACCGAAGAGGAAAGCCCGATGACCGAAACCCTGCGCACCCGTGCGATCCGCGCCGCCCTCGACACCGCCGACAACATCGCCATCGCGGACCTCCGCCGACAACTCGCCGCAGCCAAGAAATCGAGGGACCGCCGCTGGAGCTGTGCTGGCCCCCGACGACCCCCGCTGCCAGCGACCAGGCGCGACGACGTCTTCGGCGGTCAGACCTCCACGTCCACTTACCCCGCGTGCTCGGGTCGGCCAGCTCGTGATCACTTCATCGGCTCCGAAGGCACTGCCATTACCCAGCCGAACTGTCCTCATAGGAGCTGCTGGAAGTGAGGCCTTCGACGAACGAGCAGAAGTCGTCAGCCAGGACAAGCTCTGCATTGAGGTCAGTCTCGAACCAGGTGACCGACGGCTCGCCGTCCCGTCCGCACATGCGGTAGTCGAGCCCAATCCAGCAATGCCCGTCGCCAGAGAGCAGCACGAGCGGCGTCGGCAGGCCCCACTCCTCAACCAGGTACGGAGTGTCGAGCAACGAGGTAGCCCCCTCGTCGCGCCCGATGCCCATCAGGTGGTCGAAGGGCACGTGGTCTTCGCTCCACGAGGTCGGCTGATTGGCGGGAAACGCGTCGTGATCATCCGCCACAACGCCGCCGTTCTGAACCCGAAGGAGGTCAAGCAGCGCCAGCGGCAGTGTCACACCGAGCTCACGCTCGGCCTCCTGCACCATCTCGTCCGTCAGAGGCTCTTGGACGCCGAAGTCGCCGCCGTTCCAGAACATCGCCACGACCTCATCGAACCGGTTCACGAAGCGCAGCCTACGGGTCGGCCGCACGGACCTCAGCTACAAGATCACTTCTTAGTCCGGAAAAGCAGCGTGGCCGTAGGCCGCGAGACCGGCCGACTCCTCCAGGACCTCGGCGCGAGCGTCACCCTGACCTACCGGCACGTCGGCCGCGACGTCGTCGAACCCCCTCCCCGGCACCGTCGACCTCACCGACCCGGAGGAGATGGCCCACATGCTCAACGAACTGCGCTACCGGATCAACCGGTCCGGCTCGCTGATGAGCACCGGCTACGTCGCCGGAGCCATCGGCCACACCCGCCTGTGCTGGCACGACCCCCGCACCCGCCCCTCCCCCGGCGAGCAGGACGACTGACCTCCCGGCCGCCCGGACGTTGACGCTGCCCACCGCCGCGCCCGCCGCCCCGCGCCAGCCAGGCCGGGACGACGGGCGTAGCGGTGAGCGGCGCGGCCGCCCGGCCGACACCGACCAAGGAGGGAACACCCGAGATGGACACCACCACTACCACCGCGACCGACCAGGCCCTCGACCGCGAACTCGCCGCAGTCGCCAACGAGATCTCGCGCACGGACAGCAAGGCCTCGCTGGTCCTGGGCCTCGACGGCGTACTCGTTGCCGCCGTCGCCTCGCTCGGCAAGGCCCCCGGCTACGCGCTCGCCCTGGTCGCCGTCGGCGCTGTCGCGATGGTCGCGGCCGCCGTCCTGGCCGTCCTCGTCGTCAAGCCGCGCCTGGACCCCGCCAAGTCCAACGGCTTCTCCCGCTGGGCCGCCTGCGACCCGGCCGAGCTGCTCCAGGCCCTCGCCGTGGACGTCCGCCCCCGCCGCCTGCACGAGCTGTCCGTGCTGTGCGAGCGCAAGATGCGCCTGCTGATCTGGGCGGCCCGGCTCAGCGTCGTCGCCGTCCTCACCATCTCCGCCGCAGCGGTGCTGTCCGCCGCGGCCTGAACCACCCACCACCCCGAACCGGAAGGAACCGGCATGGCCGACTGGCGAGACCGCATGCCCCCCCGCGACCACGCGATGATCGCTGCCCACGCCCCGATCGCCCGGGGGACCTTGGTGGCGCTGATCGGGCCGGCGGGCGCGGGGAAGACGACCTACACCCGGGCCGTTCCCTCCAGGCAGGTCGTCTCGCTCGACGACCTGCGGGCCCTGGTGACCGGAGGCGACAGCGGAGACCAGGGCGCCACGGCCGAGGCGGTCCAGATCCACGACCTGGTCCTCGAAGGCCGACTGCTCCGAGGCCGCACGGTGGTCTGCGACTCCACCAACGTGGAACAGGCCGTGAGGGCGCGGCTGATCGAGCGGGCCCGCCGCCACGACCGGCCACTCCTGGCGATCGTGATGACCACGCCACTCGACGTCTGCCTGCGCCGCAACTCGCAAAGGCCGGCGAACCGGCGGGTGCCGGACGACGTGCTGCGCTGGCAGCACCAGCTCGCCGTCGAAGCCCTCCCCGGCCTGGCCAGCGAAGGCTTCGACGAGGTGCGTCTCTGCCCGGCGGTCAGCTGCTCCGGACGCTGACGCTGCACACCGGCCCCGCGCCCCGACCTCGGCACCCCCGCCGGTGGCCGGGGCACTCCGGTGCGCGGCGCGGCCGCCCGGCCGGCACCGCCCACCGCGAGCAACGGAGCCACCCGCGATGACCTCCCACCCCGACCTGACCGCCCTGCGTGCCGCCGCCCAACGGGAGATCGAGCGGTACGCCGATCGGCCGCTGCCCAGAACCTGGCGCCTGGCCCAGCTCGACGGCCTGCCCACCATCGCGCCGACCTGCGACCAGGACCACCGCGGCCGCACCCCGATCCACCCCGGCACCGACGGCCTCCACGGCTGCTGCCCCCAGCCGTGGATCCGCGTCGGCATCCTCTCCGTCGCCGACCTGCTCCTCGCCCTCCTCAACCACCAGCCCACCACCCCCGCCCCGGAGCTGCCCGTCGCCGAGGCGTTCAGCGACGACCCCACCGGCGCCTGGAACTGACCACCCGCCACCCCGTGCCATCAACCGGAAGGACACCCCGATGACCGAGACCGCCCGCACCCGCACCCTGCGCGCCGCCCTCGACGCCGCCGACAACATCGTCACCGTCACCGCCGCCGCAACCGCCGGCCTCACCACCTACCGCGCCCTCACCGGCCGCCCCACCGAGACCCGCCTCACCCTCGCCGCGGCCGCCGCAGGCCTCGCCGCCTGCCTCACCGACCAGGCCACCCTCCAGCTCCGCACCCCGCTGCGCCGCTGCCTCGGCATTCAGCCCACCTACAGCCCCGCCGCCGACGCCGGACCGGCCCCGACCCGGGAGCAGCTCGCCGTCGAGGTCGCCGCCGACGCCGCCGAGCGTGCCGCCGCCGGCGCCCACGCCCTCGACCGCTCCTCCGGCAGTCTCACCGAGGCCGCCAACTGGGTCGGCGCGTCCGACGGCACCGCGACGTGCGAGCTGCCCGGCGGCGCGCACCTGCTGTGCGTCCCCTCTCCCGCCGACCACGGGTACACCAACCGCTCCTACCTGTTCGTCCAGGGCGAGGAGCGACCGCTCGAGGTCCGCAGCATCGGCGACCTCGTCGCGCTCCTGGACGGCCCGGCCGCCGCCACGGGGCAGCTCGCCGACGAGACCGAGGACGGCGACCCGTGGACCGCCCTCGGCCAGAACCTCGCCATCGCCGAGCTGTGCACCACCCCGGCCTCCGACGAGGGCCGGGCCGACGAGGACAACGCCGACCAGAAGGCCGAAGCCCACGCCGCCGCCCTGCTGCAGCCGACCGCTCCCACGACGGCCCGGACCCCCGCACCGGCCTCCCGCGCCTGACCAACCGCCAACCCACCGGCCCGGCCCGCACCCCGCGAGCCGGGCCGACCCGTCGAAGGAGACACCGCAGATGACCACCATCCCTGCCCAGGCCGGCCGCCGCGGCCTCTTCACTGCCGACCCCGACCAGCGGCTGCGCCCAGGCACTCCCCCAGGACGACGCCCCGAGCCTGACGAGAACCAGCTCACCTTCCTGTAGACCCAGCCCCACGCCCGACGGAGGACCGCATGAACCGCACCGTCATCGCCCCTCGCCCGGACAGCCCCGCCTCGCAGGCCGTCGGCTTCGACCTGGACGGAACACTCGCCTTCCCTGTCAAGTTAGCGTGTTGAGGTAGTTGGGCCGTGAGACCGATCACCGCCACGTGGACCATGGCTTCAGAGCGGTGGGGGCGTAGCTGAGGGCCAGGCGGCGGTGTCTCATGAGCCAGCCCGACCAGTGGAGGGCGATCTCGACACGGTGCCTGAGGTGGCGCTGAGCTCGCCGGCGGCGTTCTGCGGCATCTGTCGGTTCGGCACTTGCGGATGCTAGCGGTGCTCGGTGGTGACCTCTGGTATAAACCTGCCGATTGTCCAGCCCTCGTGAGAAGGCAGGTCCATGTGGCCTGGGGCCTGGTTGCAGTTCGGCCAGGCGCTCGCCTGCCCGAGCGAATCGATGCCGCGAACGGATAGCAAAGGTTTTTCCTTGGGGAGTGTGAAGCGGTAACTGGTGCGTATGCGCACTCTGTCTGCTGAGGAGTTGGCGGAATGGTCGTGTCCGATGCGCGGGACGTTCCGGTGTCAGGAGTGGCCCTGTTTGAGGGGGGTGGCACTCTCGATGCCTGGGGCGAGGACGCGAACGGTCTGGCGTCGGTGCCCGATCGGCTGAAGGGGGTGAAGGTGACTGCTATCGCCGTTGCCCAGAGCCACAATCTGGTGATCAAGCAGGACGGAACCCTCGATGCCTGGGGCAGTAACACCAACGGCGAGGGGTCGGTGCCGGATCGGTTGAAGGGTGTGAAGGTCGCCGCTATCGCCGCAGGGAATTCCTACAATGTGGTGCTCAAGCAGGACGGGACTCTCGACGCCTGGGGTTCCGACAAGGACGGTCGGGGGTCGGTGCCCGATCGACTGAAGGGTGTGAAGGTCACCGCTATCGCCGCAGAGAATTCCCACAATGTGGTGATCAAGCAGGACGGGACTCTCGACGCCTGGGGCAGTAACAATTACGGCGAGGGTTTTGTGCCGCAGCGACTCAAAGAGGTGAAGGTCACCGCCGTCGCTCCAGCGGGTTACTGCAATCTGGTGATCAAACAGGACGGCACTCTCGACCTCTGGGGCTATGGCGACCGGGTGGGTGAGGATGGGCTGAAGGTGCCGGAACGGCTGAAGGGCGTGAAGGTCACCGCCATTGCCATAGTGGGTTCGCATTGTCTGGTGATCAAGCAGGACGGGACTCTCGACGCGTGGGGTGAGAACACGGACGGCGAGGGGGCGGTGCCCGATCGGCTGAAGGGCGTGAAGGTCACCGCCATCGCCGCGGGGGGTTACCAGAATCTGGTGATCAAGCAGGACGGGACTCTCGACGCCTGGGGTAAGAACACCGACGGCGAGGGGGCGGTGCCCGATCGGCTGAAGGGCGTGAAGGTCACCGCCATCGCCGCGGAGTTTGAACACAATCTTGTGGTCCTGCAGGCGCCACCGCAGCCGTCGCAGTCCGTCGAGTTGGTGGACAAGAAGGCCGAAGGGCAGGAGGCCTCGCAGGACACCGATTTCGCCCGCAAGCTCGATGTCGTCGTCACCGACCATGGGCGGCCTGTCACCGATCTGCCGATCACTTTCACCATCACCGGTTCTACCGGATCACGGTTCCATGCCGGGGGAACCGTCGACGAGTCCCGTACCGACGACCAGGGTGTGGCGAGCGCGTCCGTGGTGACCGCCGGTGGCACCAAGGGCAAGTTCACCGTCTCCGTCACCTCCCACTCGCGCCCCGACCTGAACCTCGCCGTCCACCTTGCCGTCACCTGACGGCCTACCGCGACCGGGGCAGCCCGCCCAGGGCATGTGCCGGTGACCCATCTGACCCCAGACCCAAGGAGCACACCCATGGCCATCGAAGGAATCACCGCGCTCGCGACCTTCTCCGACAAGGACGAGGTCCCCGGCACCTACAAGTTGATCGACAGGAACATCAACAGCAAGGGCAAGGCCCTGTACCTGGCCTATGAGCACGGGCTCGGCTCCGCCCTGACCAACCTGGTCTTCCACCTGGCGTGGGCGCAGAAGTCCACGTACTACACCGTGCTCAAGAAGAACCTCAACGACGGCGTCCATGACGCCATCCCCTTCTACCTCGCTTACACGAAGGAGACCGAGGAGGGTTCCAAGGCGATCACCGACATCGACGTGATCAAGGTGGGAGATCCGCTGCCCCAGGGCTTCCACAAGGTCGACCTCAACCTCAACATCTCCGTCCCCGGCGGGGAAGCACTCAACCTCATCTTCAAGACCGCCTGACCAGTTCCCGAGCCGCGTGTCGGCACGGTCGGCCTGGAACATGTGGGTGCCCCGGACCAGTGGACGGGGCACCCACGGCTGTCGTTCTGCTGCTGTGGCCGCAGGGCTGCTTGTGCGCCGACTACGTGCTCACGATGGGCTGCGGCGGTGCCTACCCCTACCTCCCCGGCAAGAAGTACCTGGACCGGAAGCTGGAGAACCCGGCCAGCCAGGGCATCGAGGCCGCCCGCTCGATCCGCGACGGGATCAAGGCACTGATCGAGCGCCCGGTCCTGATGATCGGCACCGAGGCCGGCCTGGGCCGGAAGAGCTGACCCGGCGTGCTGGCTTCGTGCAAGTTCGCTGTGCAGGGCGTCGGCTGGGAAGCCGACGTGCCGACCCTCCGCGTGTCCTTGCCGACCTGCGTGCCGCCCCGCGGTGGGCGATCGTTGCCAGCGCGATGCCTTCCCGGATGCCGTCGCCGACCTGAGTAGCCGCATCAGCCTGTAGAAGGAGCCGCCGTGCGGGTCGGCCTGCGCAGACCGGCGAACCACCCCGTCAGGTGAGGCTTCTTCCTGGGCGAAGGGGTAGCGCTGTGACCGTGCCCGCGGGCCGGGCGAGGGCTTCTCGCAGTCGCAGGTTCTCCAGGGTCAGCTGGTTGACGACCTGGACGAGAGCCTGGACGTCTGCCCGCAGGTGAGCGAGCTCCTCGGTGTCCTTGGCGCGTAGCTCCTTGAGCTTGGCGAGTCGGCGCTTCAGCCGGGCTTCGCTGTCGGGTACGTGGCCGTGCTGGCGGACCTTGGCGTAGAAGGCGTCCTTCAGGTCGAGGTGGCGCTGGGTCAGGGCGTTGCGGGGCACTCCGGCTTCCTGGGCGAGCGCGACGATCGTCAGCGCGCCGTTCGAGTGCTCTGGGATACCGGTGAGGATGCGGTCCATCGCGGCGAGGATGCGCGTGCGTTCGTCACGGGCGGGGGTCATCGAGGCGTCGTCTCCGGCTCGGTGGTGATGCGGGCGCGGTCGTGGTCGTCGGCCAGGGTCCGGAGCCGGCTGGCGTTGGCCCGCAGGCGTTCGGCGACGGGGGCGGGGGTGTGCGGGGCCTGCCGGTCGAGCCGGTCGGCGCGGTCGCGTAGCCGCTCGGCGTGGTGGTCGGTGCGCACGGTGTTGCCGCAGCCGGGAACGCACCGGTCGAGGGCGGGCACGTTCCGCACGCCGTCGCGGGCACACAGGGCGTTGTCGTGCCGGTAGAGGCACAGCAGCAGGGCGTGCGGGTTGTCGTAGAGGACGGCGCCGTCGCGGGCCAGGAAGGTGCGGGCGAAGCGGGCGGTGATCCGCCGCCCTTCGAAGCGGGGCGCGGTCGCGGCCTGGAGGAGCGCACGGCGGGCGGCCGGTCCGGAGACGCCGCCGCCGGCGCTGAAGTGCTCGTGGAGGTCGGCGGCGGTCTCGGCCACGCTCAGGGCCGTTTCGACGTCGATGAGACCGTGGATGCCACCGCGGGCGCGGTTGCCGTAGCGGCCGGAGGTCTCGGTGTCGAGGGCGGTACGCAGATGGCCGTACTGAATGGCGAGGGCGACCAGGCCGCCGGGGCGGCGGGCGATGTGCCAGGCGAGGGTGCGGCGGAAACGGGCGAGACCGACCTTGCCCGCCGGGTCGGGGGCGATGGCCTGCTCGGGGAGGCCGTGGCGAGCGGCCTCGGTGTTGCACCAGGTGATGAACTGCTCGATCCGGGTGCGCATGCTGTGGTGCTTGAGGGCCCCGGTGCCGGCGCGCCGGCACGCGAAGTCGTGGACGTTGCGGTCGAAGAGCAGTTCGCCGTCGGGCGTGATCTGCTCCAGGACGCGGACGGCGTTCACGACGGGCGCGATCGCCACCCAGGGCACGGTGCGGATCCGGCCTGCGGGGGCGTGGTTGCCGTCGTCGTCGGTGGCGGACTTGAAGTGCACGCCCCTGATCAGGTGTGCGCCCTCCCCGGCCTCGTCCTCGCTGTCGCGGTTGTCGGGGTCGTCGTCCGTATCGGGGTCGTCCTCGACGTGGAGCAGGTGCGGGCCGGCGGCGCCGTCCGGGCGGTCGGCGGGGTCGGGGCAGCAGCCGGAGCGCAGGGCCAGGACTTCCTGGGGGCGCATGCCGGTCAGGTAGGCGCAGACGATGAACGCGGCGGTGCCCAGGTGGCGCATCAGGGTGATGGTCTCGGTGTGGTCCATGTGCTCGCGCCAGGGCCGTCCGGCGATGCGGCCGGTCACCGGGGTGTCCAGGGGACACGGACCGGGGTTGCGGGAGGCGACGCCGGTGAGGTCGTGGGTCTTGTTCATGGCGTTGAGCTGCTTCACGCCGGCACCGGTGCGGGCGAGGACGTAGTCGCGGGCCAGACGCACCGCCCCGTTCTCCTCGTTGGCGGGCAGTGGCAGGCCTGCGGCCAGCAGCGGCTCGAAGAAGGCGCGCAGGGCCGCCTGGCCGGCCTCGGTGGCCACGTTCGTGCGGGCGGTGCGCCGCAGGCGCTCGCTCTCCTGCCAGGCGGCCAGGATGTCGCCGGCGAGGTCCTCGACCAGGCGGATGGCCCAGACGAGCAGAGGGCCCATGGTCTGCGCGGAGAGCGGCTCGCGGGAGTTCTCCCCGCCCAGGGCGGTGGCGGGCGGCAGGTAGTCGTCGACGCCGAACTCGTCCCACGGCGGGCGGGCGACGCCGGCCGGGCGCGCGCCCAGTCCGTCGAACGCCCACAACCGGATCAGCGCGGTGAGCGGCCGGTGCGCGCCCTTGCGCGACGGCGCGGTATCACGCAGGTGGAGGCCGTAGTCGTGGAGGACATGCTGGTCACAGGCGGCCAGCGAGCGGATGCCGCGGCCGTCGAGCCAGGCCGCGAAGCGCTTCCAGTGGCCGAGGGTCTCACGCACGATCGGAGGCGAGAGGCGGGTGCGCATCTTGATTCCGCGCTGCTTCACGAAGGTCGGCCGCAACTCGCCGTTGATCAGCGTCCATGCCAGCAGCCGGAGCTCCTCGCGCAGGCCGGCGGGGAACTGGCTCCAGGTGACCGAGCGCAGGCTCTCGCCCGGGTTAGCGATCAGCGGTGCCAGCGACCACACCGGATCCCGGTAGGCGGCGTTGAGGTGCGCGTGCTCGGGCGCGAGAAGGTGACCGGGCACGACGGGCGTGAGGGGCCCCGGCAGAGGCAGGCGGAAGCGGTCGATGGCGGCGGCGGTGGTCACGGGTCGAGGTCTCCGGCGAGCAGGTGGTCGATGAGGGCGCGGTCGCCGTCGGTTGCGGCGGCCAGCGCGTGTTGCCAGGCCGGTTCGCCGACCTGGTGACGGAGGTCTTCCAGGCGCGTGTGGGCGTCGCCCCAACCCTCGGACCACACACCGGCGGGCAGAACCGTGCGGGCGTTGTCCAGGGCCTGGTACAGACGGGCCAGGCGCGGGTGGTGCCCGGGGTGGATGCGGGCGTTGCGGCATCCCAGGCACAGCAGGAACGACGCGCCGCAGCCGCCGTCCGCCCGCGGCGCAGGCCCTGTGGCCGCATCGTGGCAGTCCGCCGTCGCGGTCGGCCGGTCGCCGGGATCGGCTTCGCCGCGCAGTTCCGCGCCCAGCCCCACGGCCTCGCGGGCGTGAGCGAGCGCCTCGTGGGCGCCGGCCGCGATGACGGGCACCGCAGCCTCCTGTACCTGCGGGTCAGGCAGCACGTAGACGCGGTCGTGGGTGGCCTGGGAGTGCTGGGCCCGCTCGCGCCGCTCCACCGCCAGGACGGTGCGCCGCCCGCGCTGGAACGGCGACCCGCCGAGCCCCACGGCCTGGGCCCACTCGGTGGCGCTGCGGGTGTCGACGCCGAACCGGACGGGCCCCACGGCCTGGGGCCGGTCGCGGTCCGCGCTCACGGCCCGGGTGTGGTAGGCGCGCCAGGCCACCAGGTGGTCGGTGCCCGGCACGAGGCGCTCGGCCAGATCCCGGGCGAACCGCGAGGCCGCCAGCGCCTCGGTGATCAGCCGGCCCGGGGAGCCGGCACCGAGGTCGGTGACACTCTCCGTCTCGAACCAGCGCCCAGCTCCCCGCCGCCGCTTCTCCAACGTGATCAGGTAGGTCGCCCGGCCGTCCTGTTCGCCGGTGTCGGGTGCCGCCCGCGGGGCCGGCACGCGGTCGATCACCGACAGGTTCCACCCGAAGTCGGCCATCAGCAGCACCCCCAGCGCGGTCGCCTCGAACCGGGACAGGTACAAGCGCATCCACGTCCCCAGCGACGACGTGCCGCCCAGGGCGGTGCGGTACCGCTGAGGGAGGGTGAGCCTCCCGCCCGGGCACCTCGTCCTCGGGGTGAAGCCCGTGCGGGCGATCACCTCCAGGGCCTCCCCCAGCGTCCACTCCACGGTCCCCTCCGTGAAGGCCCCTTCGCGCCACCGCTCCAGGTTTCCTGCGTTCTCCTCGATCCGCAGCAGCGCGGCCCGGAACGTCCTGCGGGCCTCGGCCCTGACCTTCCGGAACTCCCCGGCGCTGTACGACGGCTGGCCGGTGCGCTTCTCGACCACCCGTCGGGCCAGCTCCTCGGCGACCGGCCCGGACTGCAGACGCTCATCGTGGCGCAGGACAGCCGACACCCCCTGCCACCGGTGCCGGCCCCCGGCTGTCGACTTCAGACCGTCCCACCACTGGCGCACCGCCCGCGCGTCGAGGTCGTCCAGGTCCTCGGGACGCCGGTCGAGTCCGGCCAGGTACTCGGCGAAGGCCACCAGATCCCGCCAGTGGGTGTCCGATGTCCGGTGGCTGGTCCACGAGCGGGCGCACGGGACGGCGAACAGCCGGGCGATCGAGCGCCGCATCGGTTCGGCGGCCGGAAGGAGCGAGAAGTCGTACTCCCGCACGAACCCCTGCGCGTTGCGGTGACGCACCACCAGGCCACCGTCGTCCAGTGTCGGCGGACAGGCCGGGCTCTCACCGGGGCCGGGCAGCGACGCCCGGCGGCCGCGCCCGCTCACGAGACCACCCCTACGGGCGACAGCCGGGCGTCGATGTCCACGATCCCCTCAGCCTCCCGGGCGACACGGGCGAACACCCCGTCCAGATCCGGCAACGGCCCCTCCAACGGTGCGGCCGCGACGGCGAGCAGCGACGACAGCTGCAGGTGCCGCACCGGCGCCAGGTAGATGTTCACCGTCGTCTCCCGCGAGGCATGGCCGAGCAGACCCTGCACCATGAACCACGGATCGCCGTACAGCAGCCGAAAATCCCGGCGCTCTTCGGCGGTGAGGCCGTAGCGGCGGTCCATCAGCTCGTTCAGCACCACCAGCATGTAGAGCGCGAAGGAATGCCTGGCGGCGTGCGGGCAGGCCGTCGGCCAGTACACCCGGTGCGGATCCGTACGTCGGTCCGGGGGCGGTGCGAGGGCCTCCTCACATCGCTGGTTGGCTGCGGTGAACACCCCGTTCCAGGAGTGCGGCCGCAGCGGAAGGCCCTCCTCGGTCAGCCAGAGCCACAGTGGTTCCGGGCCGTCCGGCCCCTCGGTGAACAACCGCATCCGCTCCTGCCAGGTGAACTTGCCCAGTTCCCGCTCCCCGCAGGCGCCGTCCCGTTCCGCCCAGCGCACCCTCGGCTTCAGCCCGGGCACGACCTCGGTAACCAGCCGCATCCCCACGAGCCGGTCGTACCGGCCGGCCCGCTGAGCGCCGGCGACGGCCCAGGCCCGCGAGGACTCCACGTACGTCTCCACGTCACCGACCGCGCCCGCGGCGACGTAGAACGTCCGCGTCGCCTTCGAGCGCGTCACCCCTGCGGCGACCCGGCCGTGCGCGTACCGCACCCCGGCGGGCGGCACCGCAGGGACCTCGAAGGTCAGCAGCGACCCGGCCTCCTGCTTTCGCAGTCCCGACGACGTCACCGTCCGAACAAACGCTGTGTTCCGGTCCTCCAGACGCCCTGCCCAGCCGTGCCTCTGCCGGCCGTTCCGGTCAAGCCCCCGCAGCCCGACATCCGTCCACAACCGCCAGGTCCGCGGAGTCAGCCACCGCACGTTCGACGACCGTGCGTCCTTCGCCCGCTGCTCCGGGACCTCCGAAACCACACCGTCCCGGCCCACGACCTCCCTCATCTCCACCGGGTTGGACGCGATCCACCCCGCCCGCTTCGCCCAGCGGAACAGCGCCGTGAACGCCGCCAGCTCTCGGTTCCACTTGGCCCCGCCGACCTGGCCGAGGTTCTCCGGAGCACACGTCCGCCAGAACTCGTAGTCGTTCAGATCCCGGCCCTCCGCCCGGAGCCACACCTTGCCCCGCCCCCACAGAAAGGTCAGCAGCAGTGCGATGTCTGTCGCATAGTTCCTCTTCGTCTCCGTCTCGTAGAACCGGAACGCCCTGGACTGCACGTAGAGGCTCAGCACCGGATCGACCTCGTAGTCCGGCGACAGGAAGATCGGATCCCCCGGACGGATCCCACTCGCAGCCTCCCGACTTCCCAGGTCGTCCCAGCCAGCCAGGAGCTTCGGCCGGACTCCAGTACAGTCGTGGGCCTCCGGAACCCAGAACACCTTCCAGCCGGTCAACGTGCACCCCTTCTGATCGCCTTCAACAGGCACATCCAATAGGGAAGTCCACGTGGACCAGGGGTGGCAGGGCGGCCGAATCGGCCTGCCCCAGCCCGGCGCCATCGAAGCGCTACGCGCTATCGCGGCGCACCGAGCGGTGTTCCTCTTCACCGCCCGACCGCGACTTTGGCTCCCCGAAATCGCCGATTGGGTCACCTGGTCCTCCGGCCTGGAAGCGTTCGTCGACCCCTCCGAGGACAGGGCCTACTGGACCACCCGCGGGCCGGTGCTGGTGACCAGCACCAAACTGGGTGCGGCCTGCTACATCGACGACCGCGCCGTTCACCACGCCGGTGACTGGGAGGAGACTCTCGCCTCGGTGGGGCGCGTGATCGGGCTGGGACTCTGTGAGGGAGCTGTGGCAATCTGACGCCTTGACGAAAATGGCCTCGTCCTCCAGTGCGACTGGAGGACGAGGCCATTTTTGCGTTTCGGGGGCACCCTCATTCCCGCGGTGCTCCACGAGGGCGGTGTGTAAACGCCGTTTACACGCGGAGCCTGGCGACACGCAGCTGTGGATGTGCCAGAAACCGCACGGCGCCACTATGGTGACGCCATGACCTCTCAGAACTCCGGAGGCGAGCGGGAAAAGGTTGCGTCGAAGCTTCCTGCCGCACTCCGCCAGGAACTCAAGACCCGGGCCGCGCAGCTCGGCATCGACATGCAGGACGCCGTCGCCCAGGCCGTCGAGCAGTGGCTGGCCAGGCCGGCGGACAGCAACCCGACCGTCGACACGTCCGGGGCCGAGAGCTGGAACACCTGGCTCCCCGTCGGCCTGTACGACACGTTCAAGAACGACTGCGCCGGCCGGGACATCTCGTTCGTGCAGGGCCTCACACAGGCGGTCCGCGTGTGGGTCGACTCCCACAACGTCTCCCTCACCGAGCTGACAATCCCCCGGTACACGCGACGGATCATCGTCTGCAACCAGAAGGGCGGCGTCGGCAAGACCACCATCGCAGCCGGGACCGGCCAGGCCATAGCGCTGGGCCTGCCCGCCAGCACGGGCGCGTCGAAGCTGCCCGCACTTCCGGGGCTGCGCACGCTGCTCGTCGACTACGACCCGCAGGGCCACCTCACGTCCCAACTCGGCGTCAAGCAGATCCCGCCGGGCGAGGAAAGCCTGGTGACGCACATGGTCGACCGTGACCGCGTCGCCGGATCGCTGATCGACCACGTGGTGGAGATCGAGCCGGAGCACTTCGAAGGCCGACTCAGCCTGCTGCCCTCGAGCTTCGACGCGTTCCTGCTCGACTCCCGGCTCGGCTCCGTCCGGGGCCCCCGCGAGACCAGCCTTCAGCGCGCCCTCGCACCGCTCGAAGAGCACTTCGACGTCATCGTGATCGACGCGCCCCCAAACCTCGGGCTCGCGATGGACGCCGGCCTCTACTACGGGCACCGCCGCAAGAACGAAGCACCAGGCACCTCCGGTGTCCTCATCCCGGTGGAAGCGGAAGACTCCTCCGCGGACGCCTACGCCATGCTCGACAGCCAGATCCGCACCGTCAGCCTCGACTACGAGGTCGACATCGACCGGCTCGGACTCGTCGTCAACAAGTTCGACAAGCGCAAGGGCTACGTCGCCACACACTCCCTGGAGAACTGGCAGTCCCTGGGAACACCACCCGTCGTCTCCATCGTCCCCGACCTCAAGGAGCAGCGGGAGGCGGTCCACGTCAAGCAGCCGCTGCTCATGTACGCACCCACATCCATCCAGGCGCAGCGCATGCGCGAGATCCGCCGGAGGCTCGCGTGAGCATCGCCAAGAAGCTGCAGCGCGGCGGAGGATCCTTCGGAGCACTGGCTCAGGGGGCGGGTCGCGAGGACGAGGTACGGGCGCGAAGCGAGGCACTCGACGCGACAGGCCGAGTGCGGCGCGCGTCGTCGGCACCGGTGTCCTCGATCGTCTTCAACCCGCTCAACCCCCGGAAGACCGTCGACAGCGAAGCGATCGACGAACTCGCCGAAAGCCTTGCCCGCCGACAGATCGTTCCCATCACTGTCGTCAGCCGCGGCGCGTTCCTGGACGCGCACCCCGAGCAGGCGGACGCGATCGGGGAAGCGGACTTCGTCGCACTCGACGGCAATCGGCGCCTCCGGGCGGCGCAGAACGCCGGGCTCGCGACCCTGCGGGTCGACCTCAACGACGACCTTGTCTCGCGAGCCTCCGACATGGTCGAGGCTGCCCTGGTAGCCAATGCCCACCGTGAGGACGTCTCGCCGTTCGAAGAGGCCCAGGCGATCCAGCAACTCCTCGACACGGTCTACGAAGGCAACCAGGCAGCGGTAGCACGCGCCCTCGGCAAGTCGCGTCCGTGGGTGGGCCAGCGTCTGGCCCTGCTGCACCTCTCCCCCGAACTGCAGGAGCAGACCGGAGCGGGGGAGCTGGCTATCGAGGACGCCCGCAGGATCGGTGCCGAGGCCCGAGCGGGGAAGATCAGCCCGGCAGAACAGCTCGAGCGAGCCTCGGCCGCACGGAAGGCGGAATCGGAGAGGCAGGCGGCGAAGGCCGCGCGGGCAACGAAGCATGCAAGTGCTCCAGGAGGGGGCGGCGCCTCAGCACCTGCCCACCGAGGCGGCGACAGCGGCGCCGGTGTAAACGGCGTTTACACCGAGGAAGTGACTCAGCAGTCGGAGAACGGCTCGCCAGACCAGCCTTCAGGTGTAAACGGCGTTTACGCCGGGGCTGTGACTCAGCCGTCGAAGGATGGCCCGCAAGACCAGCCCGGCCTGCCGGCAGACCGAGGCGGCAGCAGCGAGTCGCCGACGGGAAGCAGCACGTCGGCATCAGTCTGCGTGGACTCCGAGGTGCCGGAGCAGCGAACAGCCTCCGCCAGCATGACTAGCGAGGCCGGGCTCGGACTCCCCGACTGGCGGGACCTCGACGGCGTCGCCGGGTGGATCTGCAGGTTCCTGCAGCCGGACGAGGCGCGCGCCGTGGCCCAGGCGGTGCTGAGCAAGGTCGAGAAGTTTGAAAGCACGAGTGAGACGACGGCCAGCTGACCGTCCCGCTTGAACGGAGGCCCGGCGCACGCCTGACGGCGGCTACCGGGCCTCCTCCGTACCTGGGAACGCTCACGGGCGAACCCCGCTTCCGGCCAGCGATTTCGCAGGGTTGCCGGGGGCTCTCGCCGGTTCTGATCCCCTGGCGCTCTCGGTCCGCCGCCCTTGACAGCTCGGCCTCGTAGCATTGGCAATTGCTGTCGGGATTTGGGGGCGGGATGGACGGCGGTTACAAGGTCGAGGTGAAGGCCCTGGTCGAGGGGTCCTGGCAGATGCACCAGATCTCCCAGGATCTACTCAGTACCGTGACGCTGCTGGCCCAGGAGCTGTCCACGGCGGGCGGCATGATCGGTGCCGACGAGGCCGGGGAGGTTTTCGCGAAGGTCTACAAGCCCGCGGCGAAGACGACCCTCGACCAGATGGCCAACACCTGCCACTTCGTCGGCAAGTGCGCGGAGACCCTCCTCGTCAACGCGAACAACTACCTCGCCGCCGAGGACGCGGTGGCGAAGCAGATCCTGGAGGCGAGCCAGGACACCAGCGCGAGCCTGTCCCAGCCCTGGACGAGTCCCGGACAGTGCGCCCCCGACCCGCGGGGGATCGGGGCGAGCCTGCCCGAGGCCGTCGGCACGACGAGCGGCGTCGACAAGTGGGTGTGGGGCGACCTGTACCGCGGGGACGCCGACAAGCTGCGCAAGACCGCCTCGGCCTGGCGCTCCGCACACCGGCTGACCGTCCAGGTCCTGTCCGACGCGCAGGACGCGTGGCGGACGGTCGGCGGGGTCCACGACGGCGAGACCGCCAAAGCGATCGCCTCGTTCTTCGGCGCCTTCGTCGGCAAGCAGCCGAACCCGCAGACACCGAGCGACGCCAACACGCTGCTGGCCAACGTGCCCTCGGCGTGCCGCCAGCTTGCCGACGCCTGCGACAACTACGCCAAGTACATCGAGGACTGCTCCAGCGTCTTCAACGGATGGTTCGACGCGCCCTGGGACAACCCGATCTTCGGCGGCAACGGCGACGACGGAGGCCTGAAGAAGAAGGTCGTCGCGGACACCCGGATCCTCTCCCTCGGCGACACCGTGCACGTCCTGGACAACACCCAGAAGCGGATCACGGTCCCCCAGGGCCAGCCCACGCCGTCAACGCCGTCCGGACCGGGGTTCCCGTGGGGTGTGCCCTTCCCGGCACCGATCCCCCTGCCCGGCCCGCTGCCACTGGTCCCCGCCGCCTACTACCCAGTGGACCCCAACAGTCCCGCCAAGCCACCGATGGGACCGCCCGTTCCTCCCCACCCCGGCTTCCCGCCCCTGACCCCCACCGAGCTGGCCAGCTTCCAGCAGTGGAAGTCAGGGCTCGTCAAGGGCCACTTCTCCGGCGGAAACATCGAGGAGATGCTCTACCAGCTGAACACCGCCGGCTACCCCGAGTACCAGCTCCCCATCTCCCCGCTCAAGCCAGGCATGGAGCCATGGGTCATGGCCGACGGACTCCGCGACAGCGACGGCATGATCGTGGAAGCCAAGTACGTCAGGAACCCCAAGACCTGCTACCGCACCCTCGACGAGCTGGAGAAGTCACAGCAGAAACTGAAAGGCGCAAAGCCGCCGTTCCTGTTCAGCGACGACGAGCAAGAACTCTACAAGTACGCCAAGGCCATCGCCGACCCGCAGAACAAGAACCAGATCCGCGGCGTCGAGATCGACACCAGCGACCCCGACACCGTCTCCTACTGGCGCACCGTGCTCGCCCTGCGCGGGGTCAAGGGAATACGCCCGCTATGTCCCCGAGAACGGCTCGACACCCGGCTCACCGGTCTCCTGAAGGAGAAGGCCCCCCTTTGGACCGCGACACACTCCTGCGCCTCTGCCCCCAGCCGGAACCCACCACCACCTTCGTCCTCACCCCTGTATCAGGCACCAGTTGGGACATGACTGCCGACTCCTTCCTCCACGCACTGCGCCGCCGCCAGGGGGAGGAGATGGAGATCTACACCCACGCCGACGGCGGACCAAGCGACGAACACGGCTGGTGGTTCGGCTTCACCCTCGACGACCAGGCACACGACGGGGCCGGCTCCGGCTGCCGCGGCGACAACGAAGGCGTATCGATCTTCAACACCACCGCCACCGTCGCAGCCCACTTCGCCGCATGGGTCCTCCAGGCACTCGTACCGCCCGGTGGGGGAGCGGACTTCAACACCCGCGCCGCCATGGAAGCCGGACTGCCCGACGAAGTACTCACCCACCACGCTGCCGCCGAACTCGAAACCGTCTTCCGGGAGCACCTCGCCGACCTGTAGCGACGGCCCCGGCACGACCGGCACCCACCCGCACACCCGGACGCCGCGTCTGCGCCACGTTGATCCGGTACCGCTGACCGGGGATCACCGGGACGTGTCGCGGCAGCTGGTGCGCCGACGGGTGGTGTCGGTGGCGGGTCGTAGGGTCCGTTCGTGAACGTTGATGATCTTGAGTGGCAGCGGACCCACAACGGCCGCGTGCTCACGCAGCTGGTGGACTCGCTCGTCGAACACGGCTGCCTGGACCTCCTGGTGGACACGGCCCGCGAGCGCGGGGACTGGGCCTGCGCGCAGGCCGCGGTGCGCGGGCTGTCCGCACTGGGGGAGTGGGAGCGGGCCTGGGCGCTGATCGCCCCGTTCGCGGCCACCGGCTGGCGGCCTGCGGTGCGGGCCGGAGCCGATGTCCTGCTGGGGCTGGGCCGCACCTCGCAGGCACTGGACCTGGTGCGCCCGCACGGCCGGGACGAGGACGGGTACGACGCGTGGCGGGACTACGCCGAGGTGCTGGTCGGAGCCGGGCGGGTCGATGAGGCGGTGGACGTGCTCGCCGCGCGGCTGTGGGACATGCGGATGCTGTGGGCCCTGGTGGAGGTGACCGAAGGGCGCGGGTACGACGAGCGGGTGCTGGAGTTGCTGGAGCCGATCGCCGAGGAGGTCCGGCGGGACCCGGAACAGCCCCGGGCCCGCGCCCTGTGGGCCGCACCGTCCGCGCAGTCCCGCGTACTGGAGCGGTCGGGCCGCGCGGACGAGGCACTCCGCCTGCGGGCCGAGGACGTCGCCGCGGACCGGGGCTGGCCGAGCGACACCGTGGATGACTACGCGAAGCTGCTCGCCCGGCACGGCCGGCTCGAGGAACTGCGCGAACTCGCCACGGGCCCGGCCCGGTACAACGCAGTCCGCCCCTACGTCGCCGCCCTGGAGGCCGCAGGCCGGTTCGACGAGGCGGAGGACTACCTGCGCGGCCTCATCGCCGACACCCCCTACCCGGGCAACTACGAGAGCAGGCTCATGGAGCTGCTCATGCGCCAGGGCCGCACCGAGGACGCCCTCCAGGTGGTGGAGCACACCTTCGACGACCTCTACGACGGGAACCTCCTGCAGGCGGCCATGATCCTTCTCGCCGAACAGGGCCGCCACGACCGGGCCCTGGAGATCGCCGCACAGCGCAGCCCCGAATACCTCGCGGAGAACGAGAAGTTCTGGATCCGGGACAACCGGTGGTGGCTGATGGGGGAGTCGGGGCGCTGCCGCGAGGCCATCGCCGAGGTGGAGGCCCTGCCCGAGGACGAGGTCGACGACCGCGAGCTCACCATCGCGTGGCTGCTCGCCCAGGACGGCCGGCTCGACGACGCCATCGCCCGCCTGCGCCCGCTGCCGGGAATCCGGGCGGCCACCGACCTGGCCGGTCTGCTGGTGCGGCAGGGCAAGTACGCCGAGGCCCTCTCCGTGATCCCCGACGTGGCCGCCCGGCGGGAGGAGGAGCGCAGGTTCTGGACGGACAGGGTGCAGAAGACCGAACCCGCTGGGGGGCTGTGAGGGCACGCCACTGCTCTGATGGCCAGGGTCGCGGCCCCGGGCCCCGGCCTCCTTCCCACAATGCCGCCGGGCCGGCCACCACGTGCGTTCCTGTGGTTCTCGGGTGCCGCGGCGGGGTGCGCCCCGGGGCCAGGGGGTGGGGGGTGAACAGGCGGCCCTGGTCGAGGACGGCGTCCGGGGCCGACGGGGTGCCGGGGGTGGTTCGGGCCTCGACTGCGGACAGGAGGTTGAGTTCGGCGCGGGTCGGCTGGTCGGCGGGCACGAGTCCCAGTGTGCGGTGGGAGTACGCGCGCGGCGAGCGGCCGCCCGCCGGACGGGGAGAGGTGGGTGCGTGGCACCGTTGACCGCCCTCCGGCGTCGGCCCGTCCCGTCGCCCGGTCAGGTTGCTGGATCGCCCTCTCAGGGGGCGGTGTTGCCGTGGACTGTGGTGCGGCCGGGGTAGTGGGCGTCGATGTAGGTACGGGCGGCGGCGAGGTCGCCGACGACGCCGACGGTGGTGCGGCCGTCGGGTGCGAGGCCGGTGCGGAAGACCTGGAAGCCGGGCTGCCGGAGGCCTTGGAGTTCGCCTTCGAGCTCGTAGTCGTGGCCGCGCCGGTAGACGAGGTCGGAGCTGACGTGGCCGCGTACGACCTCGGTCTGGCCGGGGAAGCGCCGGTCGAGGGCGTGGCGGGCGTCGTCGAGGTTGCCGATGACCTCGACGGTCTGCACGCGGTCGCCGGGGTGGGCGCCGACGGTGTCCACGTGCCAGGTGGCCGGGCCGATACCGGACTGGTAGATGGCCTGCTGGAGGTCGCCCAGTGCCTGACCACTGGGCCCGTCCGGCTGAGCTGCGGCCGCGCTGCAGGCGACGGCGAGGACGGAGAGGGTGGCCACGAGCCGGCCGGTGAGCGCGACGTCCACGGGCGTGCCTTTCTTGCGTGCCGTCAGGCGATGGAGAGGCCGAAGCGGTCGACGATCGGCGAGATCGGTGTGTAGAGCAGGGTGTCGTAGCAGGTGGTTCTGGCCGCCACGGGGGTGCAGACGGCCTTCTGGCCGCCGCCGGCGACGATGATTCCCCGGGCCTGCATGTCCTCGCCGCCGTTGATGCTGGCGAAGACCGGCCCGCCGCTGTCTCCCTGGGCGACCGCGATGGTGCTGCCGTCGGTGCGCTCGGCGACGTCCATGTCCTTGTGCCAGGTGCCCTCGATGTTGGCGGCGTACTCGGTCTGGGTGATCTTCAGGCCGCAGTGCACCCCGGACATGGCCCCGCTGTCGCACACCAGGCCGCCGACGCTGTTGTGCCCGGCGCCGAAGACCCGCTTGGAATAGCCGGCCCCGTTGTCCCAAGCCCCGTCGTAGAAACGGCCGCTCGGCGTGCCGTGCACGTTGATCACGGTGACGTCCAGCCCCGTGTCCGCGTCCGCCGCCGACCCGATCTCGGTACCGGTGCCGGTCTTGAAGACGCCGGAGGTGCCGCAGTGCGCGGCGGTGAGCAGCACCGCGGTCTTGTCGCGCCAGGCCCCGAAGCCGGAGCTGCAGAAGGCGCTGCCAGGTGTGATGAGTTCGGCGCCAGCGCTCCACGGGTTGGCGTCGCTGTGGCGGGTCGCCGCGGCCGCCGGGGCGGCCGCGGGTGAGGCGTGGACCGGGACGCCGGCGAGCTCGGCGGCGCGCGCGGCGACCTGCCCGCTGTCGGGAGTGCGGCGCGGGCCGGCGGTGTCGAGGGTGTAGGTGACGGTCAGCCCGGTGCCGTCCGGGGCGGGCCCGGCCGCGTTCCACACCGCGCCGTCCTCACCGCGTTGCGCGGCGGCGATGAGCCGGTCCCGCGCCTCGCGGAGGCGGCCCAGGGCGTAGGGCGCCTGCCGGACCGTTGCGGCGATGCCGACAGGGGTGCGCTCCAGCACGTCGGTGACGCGCTGGGGTACGTCGCCGTTCCAGAACAGCGTCAGGCTGCCGCGCTGCGGGTCGATGGTGTGCCCCGCGTAGCCGGCGACGCTTGCCCGCAGGTGCTCGGGAACCCCGGTGACGGCGTCCGCGAGGCGTTCAAGCGCCTCTTGGCGCTGCAGCACGTCCCGGCCCTTGGCCGCCGCCGACGACGCGGTACCCGGCTCGGCGGCGGCGGGGTTGACGGCGGCCAGGACGGTGAGCACCGCTGCGGCGGCAGCCCTCCTGAACAACTTTCTGCCTCCTCGTCATCCGGCCCGGGCATGAGCGTCGCGCCCGTTCTGCCGCGGGGGAGACCCAGTACCCCATGCTTGGGAGCCGGACCGCCAGTGAACCGCCAGGTACTCACCCGGACGAGCGAGCAGGTGCAGGGAGAACTGCCTCTCCCTCGTCAGCGAGTCCGCGTCGGCGCACTTTCGCCGTGCGCATGGCGAAAATGGGCTTGCAGAATGACCCCTTCCAGCGCCTTTCGGCGGACCGCCGGTATGAATGCCCGCCAGGGGCGCGCGAAGGCCCCTGGAGGGCCCTTCCGGGGATTTAGATCATGGTCGAACGGTGCTTGAGTGAGCTACGGCTGGCAATTCGTCAGGACGAGCTCCACCAGGAGATGCTGCAGGCGGCGACGCCTCCGGCAGCCTCGGGCCGTCGCGGCGGCCTGAGGTGCGCCCGAGCTGGGGACGCCGGGGGAGTGGCCGGCGGGGGAGCCAGGCGGGGCCGGGTCCTCGGGCCCCGGCATCCTTCCCACAATGCCGCCGGGCCGGCCACCACGTGCGTTCCTGTGGGCCCACGGTCACCTGTTGGGGTCTGAGCCCACCGATGGGCGGTGAACGCACATCCGCTCCGCGCGCCGAGGGACGGCGGACCGAGTGGAGCAGCGGGTTCGGGCATAGGGGAGGGAGCTCCGGCAGATGGCTGCTACCGGCGCGGTCAGGCCGTGTCTGGAAGCGGATCGCTATCTGAGTCGTCGCTTCCACCAGGGCTCGAAGGCCGGCGCGAATGGATCCGGGAGTGTCCGCGCCAGGAAGCTGTCATCCAGGGGTGAGATCGCTGTGAGGAACTCGCGACGCGCCTTCCGTCGCATGGATGCGGCTGCCCCCTCCAGGAGCGTTCGGGCGTGTCTGTCTCTCCAGCCCGTGGTTCCGTGTCCACGGTTGGATCCATGGTCCGGCCACTCTTGGAGTGCAAGGGCCCATGCCCGGAAGGCGTGGGCAACAGACCCGGAGGGCAGCCGGTGTCGCGCCTCGAACTGCGCGATCTGTCGGTTTGTCGCGGCGGACAAGCCAGTGATGACTTGTCTGGTGCCGGCTGCTCCGCGCGGGGACTGTTCGGCCCTGATCTCGCCTGGTGGACGGCGAGGCATGAAGACTTCCAGATGGTCGGAAGACAAGTGTTCCGACGATAGACCGTTGTCTCCGACTGCCTCCAACCTCCAGAAGCCGAGCCGCTCCAGGGCGCGTGCCGCCACGCTGCACCCGCGCGCCCTTGACGGCCTGTCAGTAGAGCGGAACTGTGGTGGGGCGCAAGGATCCGCAACCGGCTTGGCACAAGGAGCGGTCGTGGCACTACGGTTCAGGGGCATCGATCCGGACACGCCCAACGGCGGGTCTCCGACCGTGTGGTTGGAGGACGAGAAGGCGGAGATCGTCATCCAGGGCTGGCTGCCCGACATGGAGATGTACCGCGTGATCAGCGAGACCGAGTGGGTGGAGGGCCACGCCACTGGTGTGCCGGATCACGAGGGCGTCGTGCGGATCCCGGTCCGGATGATCCCGTTTCTGCGAAAGGTGTGCGATGAAGCCGAGCGTGCCGGACTTTGGCGCCCTGCTGAGGAGCGCTGAGCGCTCCGCCTGCCACCTGGAGATGCGCGACTCCTACATGGACGACCCCGTTTTCGCCGACTGGCGCGCTGGCCTGCCGGTCGACCGTCCCGAGGCGTACGACCTGCCCGAGGAGTACACCTCCTGGGCCGCCCTGGTGAAGGAGACCGTCGCCCGCCGGGTGGTGATGCGCCGCGCCCGGATCGTCTCCGAGCCGGTCACCGCCTACATCCGGTGGGAGCACGCGATCACCGAGCGGCACAACGTCGCACTCGGCGAACAGGTCCGCTGGCTGCCCCGCTCGAAAGCCTCCGACCTCGCGCTGCCGGGCAACGACCTGTGGCTGGTCGACGAGCGCCTGGTCCTGTTCCACTGGTTCACCGGCGACGGAGAGTGGGCCGGCCACGAGAGCACCGAGGACCCCGCCGTCGTGAAAACGGTGTCCGCCGCCTTCGAGGCGGTCTGGGAACGCGCCGTCCCGCACGAGCAGTACACCGTCTGACCCACCACCCACCACGAGAACCCGCCGGGCAGCCAGCACCATGTCGTCGTCCCCCTCGTCCAGCGTCATCGAGGCCCGCAAGGCACTCGCCAACCGGCTGGTGGCCTTGCGCAAGGACGCAGGCCTGACCGGCGACGAGCTGTCAGCCCGCTGCGGGTGGCACCCGGCGAAGACCTCCCGGATCCAGAGCGGCAAGTCCGCCCCCTCAGAGGACGACCTGCGCACCTGGTGTACCGCCTGCGGCACCCCCGACCAGGCCGCAGACCTGATCGCCGCCGCCCGCGCCGTCGACTCCATGTACACCGACTGGCGCCGCATGGAACGCACCGGACTACGCGCAGCCCAGGAATCCGTCGCCGCCCTCTACCGCCGCACCCACCACTTCCGCGTCTACGCCAGCCGCGTCCTGCCCGGCATGCTCCAGACCCCCGAATACACCACCGCCGTCCTGCGCTCGATCCAGCGCACCCGCGTCGAGATCGACGACGTCACCGACGCCGTCGAAGCCCGCCTGGAGCGCCAGCGGATGCTGTTCTCCGGCCGGCACCGCTTCGGCCTGCTAATCGAGGAGTGGGTGCTGCGCGCCGCGGTGTGCGACCCCGAGACGATGGCGGCTCAGCTCGGCCACCTGCTCGCCGTCTCCTCCAGCCCGTTCGTCAGCGTCGGCGTCATCCCCACCGGCCCCTGCCGCCCGCACCTGCCGGTCGAGGACTTCTACATGTTCGACGAGGCTGAAGTGGCCGTCGAGCTGACCTCCGGCTACCTCCGGATCACCCAGCCACGCGAGATCGCCGACTACGTCCGCACCTTCACCGACCTCGCCTCCATGGCCGTCCACGGAACCGGAGCACGTCAGCTGATCACCGCGGCCATAGCCACCCTCGGGTGACTTCGCGCAAGACGGCGCAACCTCGTTGAGAGCACAGCCGCGCACTCCCTACCGTCGGATCCGTCGCCCGCCGTGACGGACCGGACACCCGGCCCCGGCAGGCGAGTGGGGCCGCTGCGCCCACCCGCCCCCCGTCGGGTGGGCGCAGCCGTCATCGCCGACGAGAGAGCGGAGAAACCCCCTGTGGCCGCGCACCCCATAACCCGCCCACCGGCAGCCGCTGAAGCCCGGCAGCGCCGAAGCCGGCGGAAACGGGGCACCCGGTGACCACGACGGTCGAGGTCCCGGCGCGGTCCCCGGCCGCCCGCCGTGCCAGGGCGCTGCTGCCCTACGAACCGCAGTCCGCCGCCGCGGCCCGCCGCCTGCTGCACACCACCCTTCGGGAGTGGGAACTCGACGACCTGGTCGAGGCTGGCGAGCTGATCGTCAGCGAGCTGGTCGGCAACGCCGCGAAGACCGGCTGCCGGCTGAGGATGGCCGTCACCGTCGAGCGCATCACCGCCCGGTGGGTGCGGGTCGGCGTCCGCGATGGCTCCCGCGTCCTGCCCTGCCTGATCGACGCGGGCCCAGACGCTGAGACCGGCCGTGGCATGGCCCTGGTCCACCACCTCACCGGCGGCCACTGGGGCGCCACCCTGGAGCCCTACGGCAAGACCGTCCACGCCGACCTCCGAACCCGTTCCACCGCAGCCAGCTGACTTCCCGTTGTCCCGCCAGCCGCCGCTCGTTGGACCCGTCGAGCGCCCCGACCAGGGCGCGCGGCTGCGCCTGCTCCGCACCGCCCGGCACGCCGGGAACCAGCAGCGCCTGGAGGAGCTGACTGGGCAAATGCAGGCCTGCGCGCAGGACCGGCGCCGCCTGGTGGACGCGGCGCCCGGGGGAGACGCACGCTGACCCGGACCGCTGAACCCGGTTCGGTACACGGTGCGCAGCAGTGGTGGTTCGGTTGAGGCCCCCACTTCTACTCCTTGCGGCCCTGGGTGCGGAAGAACGCCGCGGTCAGGGCCGCTACCCCGCCGCCGAGCATTCCGGCGGCGGGGACGGCGGCGTCGTGGTCGACGAAGTATTTGGCGATCCACAGGTACCCGGCCAGGCCGGCGGCGCCCGTGATCGTGCCAGCTGCCCGGAATACGACGTTGATCAGGTCCATTTTTCGGCGGTGGGCCTGGTCAAGACACCACTGTCGGTGTGTCTCCTCCTGTCGGTCGAAGTCCCGCTTGAGCTCTCGCAGCGCGAACCTGCCTGAGGGGGTCTGCTCGAGGCCTGCCAGTTTCCTTGCTTCGTCGGCGATTGAGGTTCCCCCGAGGTGCGGAAGGTTGCCGGATATGACCTGATAGGTCGTGAGAAGGGAGCCTCCACCATGGCTGCACCGATGAAGTACCCGC
>NZ_JBEOSV010000049.1:0-9755 GCF_040303245.1 Kitasatospora sp. NPDC096077
CGTGCCGCTCGCCTTCGACGGGCCGGCCATGCTGCGCGGGCTGGCCCGGGCCGAGGCGCTGGCCGTCGTGCCGCCCGGCGGGGCGGACGCGGGGCAGGTCGTCGAGCTGGTGGAGGCGCCGTGAGCCGGCTGCTGCTCGGTCCTGTCGCCGCCCTGTTCGCCGTCGCCCTGCTCCGGACCGGCCGGGCCCCGGGGTGCCACGGCGCGAACGACGGTGCCGGCCGGTGCGCCGGCGGAGCTGGGGTGCGTCCTCCAGGCGTGATCCCCCGGCATCACTTGATCGACTTCGAGGACGACACCTAGGGTGATCGACATGGAGCTCACCCCGCGCTTGCTCGAACAGTTCGTGGTGCTCGCCGAGGAGCGGCACTTCGGCCACGCGGCCCAACGGCTGTCGATGAGCCAGCCCCCGCTCAGCCAGGCGATCCAGCGGCTGGAGCGCGGCCTCGGCGTGCTGCTGCTGGAACGCACCAGCAGGGGAGTGCGGTTGACGGCGGCCGGAGCGGCGTTCGCGGCGGACGCCAAGCGGCTGCTGGAGGCGCAGGAGTCGGCCGTGGCGCGGGTGCGCCGGATCGCCCGGGGTGCGGAGGGGACGGTCCGGCTCGGCTACGTGAGCAGCCTCGGCTACTGGCACCTGCCCCAACTGCTCGCGCTGGCCGCCCGGGAGGCGCCCGGACTCGACCTGGTGGTCCGTCAGCGGGGCTCCGCCGAACTCGCCGAGCAGGTCCGGCAGGGGGCGGTGGACCTGGCGCTGGTGCGGCTGCCGGTCTCCGACCGTACGGAGTTGGAGGTGCGGGAGGTGGCCGAGGAGCGCACCGTGCTGGCCGTCCCGGTCGGCCACCCGCTCGCCGGTGCCGCCTCGGTGCCGCTGGCCCGGCTCCGCGACGAGGAGTTCGCGACCGCCGACGAGGCCGCCGTGCCCCGGATCCGCGAACTGATCGGGGCGGCCTGCCGGGAGGCCGGCTTCGAGCCGCGGATCCGGGCCCGGGCGGAGGACCTGACGAGCATGCTGGGCCACACCGCGGCCGGGGTCTGCGTCGCCTTCGTGCCCGAGCGGGTCGCGGCGCCGGGCCACGCCAGGGTGTGCTTCGTCCCGGTCGAGGGCGGCGAGCGGCTGGTCACCACGGTCGCGGCGCTGAGCCGACCGGACGCCGACCCGGCCGTCGCCACCCTGCTGGAGCTGCTGCGGCGGCACCGCGCCGAGTTCGAGGGCCCCGAGTTCGAGGGTCCCGAGGTCGCGGGTCCCGAGTTCGAAGGCCCTGGGGCCGGCGCCCCGCAGGACGGTCACCAGGCGAACGGGGAGGCGCCCAGCGGCTCCGCGGTGCGGGTCAGCCGGGGCAGCAGCGAGGAGTAGCCGACCTGGGTCGGCAGGTAGCACACCTCGCCGAACGGCCCGTGCACGGTGGCCAGTTCGACCGCCGCGAGGGCCGGGTCGGGGGCCGGCAGTTCGACCACCTCGGCGCGGGGGAGCAGGCCGAGGTCCTGGACCCACATGCAGACCCTCGCCAGGTCGACGTGGACCCGGTAGCTGCCGCCCTCCCGGGCCCGGCGGCGCAGCGCCTCCAACGCCCCGGCGGTGCCGAGCACGGCGGCGAGGTAGTCGTTCAGCAGATAGGTCGGGGGCAGCCGGGGCGCGTCGAAGGAGCCCTCCTCGGCGGCGAAACCGGTGGCGGCGGAGGCCAGTTGGTCGAAGCCGCCGCGCCCGGCCCACGGACCCTCGGCACCCCAGCCGAGGAAGTCCAGCACGACCAGACCGGGCCGCTGGTCGACCAGCTCGGCCGGGCCGAAGCCCTTGGCCTCCAGGTTCAGGTAGTTGCAGACGTAGAGGTCGGCGCGGGACAGCACGGACCGGAAGGCGGCGGCCTGCCGCGGGTCGAGCAGGTCGCAGAAGGCGGCCCGCTTGCCGATGCCGGTCTCGACGATCATCCCGACCGGGTCCGGGTGGCCGGGAGCGGACACGTGCAGCACGTCGGCGCCCAGTTCGGCGGTGATCCGCGCGGCGATCGGGCCGGCGATGACATGAGTGTTGTCCAGCACCCGCACCCCGGCCAGCGGCAGGTCGGGCCCGGCCGCCGGGAACGGCTCCGGCGCGCTGTCGCCGATCCGCTCGATCCGGATCAGCGGCCCGTCCGCCAGCAGCCGGCCCTGCGGGTGCCGCCGCCACTCCTCCTGGGTGCGTACCGCGATGGCGGTGCCGCCGCGCCCGCAGATCGCCTCCTCCAGCTCCAGCGCGTTCCACCGGGCGACGGCGGCGGCGATCCGCTCGCGGTCCGGCGGGCAGTCCAGCACCTGGCAGGCGATGTCCCGCAACTGCGGGTAGGAGAACAGCAGGTAGACGAAGCGGCCGTCGGCGGCGCGGTAGAAGTCGTTGTGGCCCAGGAGGTTGGGGTCGTCCATCAACCGCCCGACCGGGACGCCGCGCATCCGGGTGAAGAAGACCGCCATCAGCTGGCTCACCGCCGCCTCGACCGAGACCGTGACGTCCTGCGCCGCGCCGCCGCGCTCCCGGTGGACGGCCGCGACCTCGGTGCCCAGCGCCGCCAGCGCGGCGGCCGCGGCGTCGCCGATCCGGTGCACCGAGGGCGTCACCGGGTCGGCCCCGGAGATCGTCACGGAGCCGCCGGTCTCCGCCGCCGTGATCCCCAACTCGCGGTACAGGCCCGCCAGGGCGTCGTACCCGGTGCCGGTCTGCTTGATGTCCATGTCCGGTTCTCCTCGGAGGACGTGACGAGCCGCGTGGTGCGCGGCGGCCGGCCCGATCGGGGCGGCCTCGACCAGCACAACCGATGTCGGGCGGCACCGTCCAATACCGGTTGCCCTCAGCACCGATATCCCCTGCCATATACGGCGAGTCGAGGGGCCGACATATCCTCCGCCCTATCGTTCCGGCGCCCGATTCATATTGGACGGAGCCGATTCCACCGGGGTTTTCTGGATGGCGGAACGAGGGCCGCGACACCGGCCCCGACCCGCACCGCGACTTTCAGGAGGTACCGGCAGATGACCGGGCAGCCGAACACCCCGTCCGGGCACGGGCTCCTCGCCGGAGTCCGCGTCGTCGAACTGGCCAGCGTGATCATGGGCCCCTACGCCGCCCAGCAACTCGGCGACCTGGGCGCCGACGTGATCAAGGTCGAACCGCCGGCCGGCGACATGACCCGCCACTACCCGCCGCGACGCCACCCCGGCATGGGCGGCGCCACGCTCAACCTCAACCGCAACAAGCGCAGCGCCGCCATCGACCTCAAGGCCCCGCACGGCCGCGACGCCCTGCTCGCCCTGCTGCGCACCGCCGACGTCTTCATCACCAACCTGCGCCCCCAGGCGCTGGAACGGCTGCGGCTGGACCACGACTCGGTCGCCGCCGTCAACCCCGGACTGATCTACGCCAGCGCCCAGGGCTACCGCAGCGACAGCGCCTACGGCACCCGGGCCGCCTACGACGACATCGTCCAGGCCGCCAGCGGACTGGTCTGGCTCAACCACCAGGTCTCCGGCCGCCCGCACTACGTGCCCACCGTGCTGGCCGACAAGATCTGCGGCATGCAGATCGCCCAGTCCGTGCTGGCCGCCCTGCACTACCGGGAGCACGGCGGCACCGGCCAGCACATCGAGGTCCCGATGGTCGACACCGTGCTCGCCTTCAACCTGGTCGAACACCTCGGCGCGGCCGCCCTGGAACCCGACGGCGCCTTCGGCTCGACCCGCTCCCTCAGCCCCGAGCGCCGCGCCCAGCGCACCGCCGACGGCTGGATGTGCATCCTGCCGCAGAGCGACCGCAACTGGCGGGACTTCACCGCCTTCGTCGACCGCCCCGAACTGGCCGACGACCCCCGCTTCACCACCGGCCCCGACCGGGCCCGGAACGCCGACGAGCTCTACCGGGTGATGGCCGAACTGACCCCGCTGCACACCAGCGCCCAGTGGCAGGAGTTCTGCGACCGGACCGGCATCGCCGCGGCCCCGGTGCTCGACCTGGCGGCCGCCGCCACCACCGCCTACGCCCGCGAGGGCGGCCTGCTGCGCGAGGCCGACCACCCCAGCGAGGGCCGCTACCGGGTGATCGGCCGCCCGGTGCGCTACTCGGCCGACCCCGAACCGCCGCTGCGGCCCTGCCCGACGATCGGCCAGCACACCGACGAGGTGCTGCGCGAGGTCGGCTTCGACCCCGCGCTGCTCCGCCCGGCCGGCTGACCGGCGGCGCGCCGGCCGAGCCATTCCGTACCGCCTATTCCGTGCTCGCCTTTTCCGCACCCGCCTTTTCCGTGCCCGCCAATTCCGTACTCGCCTATTCCGTACCGAATTTCCGTACCGGCTCTCTCGGAAGCCCGACGCAGTCCAGTAATTCACCGAATCCTGGAGCGAATGAACCATGTCCACCGCCACGCTTTCACCTACCGCCGTCCCCGAAGCCGTCCTGCCCGCATCGGCCCGCCGACTGCGCGCCGAGGTCCGCGCCTTCCTCGACGAGGAACGCGCCCGCGGCACCGTGCTCGGCCGCCCCGACTCCTGGCTGGCCGGCTGGGACCCGGACTTCAGCCACCGTCTCGCCGAACGCGGTTGGGTCGGCATGGCCCTGCCCGCGGAGTACGGCGGCGCCGGCCGGGGCTTCCTGGAGCGCTACGTGGTGATCGAGGAACTGCTCGCCGCCGGCGCCCCGGTCAGCGCGCACTGGGTCTCCGACCGGCAGGCCGGCCCGTCGATCCTCCAGCACGGCACCGAGGAGCAGCGCCGCTTCTTCCTGCCCCGGATCGCCGCCGGGGAGTGCTTCTTCTCGATCGGGATGAGCGAGAAGAGCAGCGGCTCCGACCTCGCCTCGGTCCGCACCCGGGCCGAACGCATCGACGGAGGCTGGAAGTTGACCGGCACCAAGATGTGGACCGGCGGCGCCCACGCCAACGACTACGCCATCGTGCTGGCCCGCACCGACGAGGCCGAGGACCGGCACGCCGGACTCAGTCAGTTCATCGTCGACCTGCGCGCCCCCGGGGTGCGGATCGAGCCGATCCACCTGATGAGCGGCGAACACCGCTTCAACGCCTTCCACATGGCGGGCGTCGAGGTCCCGGACGACCGGCTGCTCGGCCAGCAGGGCGACGGCTGGCGGCAGGTCACCGGCGAGCTGGCCTTCGAACGCAGCGGCCCCGAGCGCTACCTCTCCACCTTCCCGCTGCTGGTCTCCCTCCTCCGGGAACTCGACCGGCGCGCCGCGACCACCGAACAACTCACCCAGGTCGGCCTGTTGACGGCCCGGCTGCACGGCATCCGCCGGCTCTCCCTCGGTGTGGCGGCGGCCCTGGACGCCGGAGCCGCCCCCGACACCCAGGCGGCCCTGGTCAAGGACCTCGGCACCCGGCTGGAGACCACCCTGGTCGACACCGTCCGCGGCATCCTGCCGACCCCCGCCGACCCGGACGCCACCCCCGGCAGCCACGCCGAACTCCTCGCCTTCGCCCTGCTGCACAGCCCCGGCTACACCCTGCGCGGAGGCACCAACGAAATCCTGCGCGGCATCATCACGCGCGGTCTGGAGCAGAACCGATGAACACCACCCACCGCACCGACACTCACACCATCGTCACCGACACCCCCGTGATCCCGGCGGAGGTGTACGACACCGCGGCCTTCTTCGCCGACCCGGACGCCATCGCCGTCGTCGCCAACGCCACCGCTCCGGACGCCGTCGCCCTCCCCGGTCCCGACGCCACCACCGCCGAACTCATCACCGCTGTAAGGGAGGTGGGGCGCCGGGCGGTGCCCGGACCGTTCGCCGAGACCGCGCTGGTCGCCCGCCCGCTGCTGGGCCGCGTCGGACTGCCCGTCCCGGACGGCCCGCTCAGCCACGCCGTCGCCCCCGAGCTGACCGTCCGGTACGCCCACCCGGCCGCCTCGGCCGTCGGCTCGGCGGGCAGCCTGGGCGAGGACGACACCCTGCTGGTCACCGGCACCCTGCGCCGGGTCCCCTGGGCCCGCGCCGCCGAGGCCGTGGTCGTGCTGGCCACCGCGCCCTTCGGGCCCGTGCTGTTCACCCTCGCCCCGGCGGAGGCCGCCCTCGCGCCCGGCGCCAACCTCGCCGGGGAGCCGCGCGACGACCTGTACCTGGCCGGGCTGGAGATCCCCGCCGCCCGGGTCCGCCGGATCCCCCGGGAGCTGCTGGAGGAGGCCGGGCTGCGCGCGGCACTGGCCCGGGCGGCGCTGATCGCCGGCGCCGCCGAGCGCTGCGTCGAGCTGACCGTCGCCCACACCACCGCCCGCACCCAGTTCGGCCGTCCGCTCAGCCACTTCCAGGCCGTCAAGCAGGAGGAGGCGCGGCTGATCGAGGAGGCCGCCCTGGTCGGTGCCGCCGTCCGGGCCGCCGCCGAGCCGCTGGAGGCCGGCGGCCCGGCCGCCCGGTTCGCCGTCGCCGCCGCCAAGACCCAGGCCTCCGCCTCGGTGGCCGAGATCGCCCGGATCGCCCACCAGTTGCACGGCGCCATCGGCATCACCCGGCTGCACCCGCTCCACCTCGCCACCACCCGGCTCTGGTCCTGGCGCGACGAGGACGGCGACGAGACCGTCTGGGCCGCCCGGTTGGGCCGGGAGGTCACCGCCGACACCCTGTGGCCGGCCCTCACCCTCACCCCCTGACCGCCGAACCGTCCTCTCCGCAGGCGTCCGCCCTGCCGACCCGGCCCCCGCCCGGTCGGCGGGGCGGACCCGGTTCGTCAGGCAGGGAACGGGCCCGCTACGGTGAGGACTTCGCGGCCGGTGGCGCCGACCTGGGCGGACGCGCAGGGGCGTCCCGCGTTGATAGTTTGTCTACCAGTGCGATTTAGCGTCCCTTCCCGAAGCGGCCCGAATCCCGGGTCGTCGCCGAAGGGAGAACACGCGTGCTCCGCAAGACCCGCGCTCTGCTGGCCGGTTCGGCCGTTGCCCTGGCACTCACCCTCACCTCCACCAGCTTCACCGCCCAAGCCGCCGGGGACCAGAGCGGCATCGACGCCTGTGCCCACGAGGCGCAGTGGGCCGGCTTCGCGAAGGACAAGTCCGGCGAGGGCCGCAACGACGACGCGATCTACGCCGTCGCGATCGCCATGGCCGAGTCCGGCTGCAACCGCCTGGCCGTCCACACCAACCAGCCCAACGACCCCGACCCGGGCACCAAGGACCTCGGCGCCTGGCAGATCAACGAGCACTGGTACCCCGAGGTCCACGGCCACGACGCCGGGGTGGTCACCTCCGAGAACTGGCAGGACATGGGCTGGTCGGCCCGCAAGGCCTTCGCCATCGACAACGACGGCACCGGCCGGGGCTGGGCCTCCTGGGCGGCCTGGCACCTGGGCACCTACCAGCAGTACCTGGGCCAGGCCCGCGACGCGGTCTACCGCAACTGGCAGTGATGCCACGCCGCGGGTGACCTCCCCGGGCACCCGCTCCGCCGCCCCCGGTGTGCTGTCCGGCACCGGGGGCGGCGGTACGCGGCTAGGCTGCCGGGAGTTGCGCGGCAGGCGGAGGGGGCTCACTGTGAACGGTCCGGTCAGGCTTTCCGATGGGCGATCGAGCGGCCGACCGGTGTCCGCGCCGCTGCGCGGCTGGCTCGGCGTGGTGGCCGCCCTCGCCGCGCTGGTGGTCCTCGGGCTCGCCGTCCGCTACGCCGGGGCGAGCGAACCCGGCCGACTGGACGACCGGATCGGCACGGCGCTGTACGGCGTCGGGTCGCCGTGGCACGAGGTCGCGAGGACCCTTGACGCCCTGGGGGAGCCCGCGGGCTCGGGGGCGCTGATGACGGGCATCGTGGTGGCCTGCCTGGCGGCCCGGCGCGTCCGCGCGGCGGTGTTCGCCGTCGCCGGGGTCGGCCTGGCCGTGGGGGCGGCGACGCTGCTCAAGCACCTGGTGGGACGCACCATTCACGGCGACAACCTGTCCTACCCGAGCGGGCACACCGCGTTCGCCACCGCGCTCGCCCTCGTGGTGGCACTGCTGGCGACCCGGGGCCGAGGCCGCGAAGGCCTCGGCCCGGTACTCGGCGCGGCACTCCTCGCCGGTGCGGCCATGGGCTGGGCCCAGATCGCACTGGGCGCCCACTACCCGACCGACGTCCTCGGCGGCTGGTGCACCGCACTGGCCGTGGTCCCGGCCACCGGCCGCCTGGTCGACCGCTTCTTCGACACCGTGCAACGGAAACAGTCGAATTGACACAGCACCAGACAGCGCGTCGGAACACCGGATTCACCGGTCGGCCGCCCAGCCAGGGGGTGGGCCCCGAGCCCTGAGGCGCTCAGGGCTCGGGGCTCGGGGCATCATCGGTTCGGGTCAGGCGCGGCCGAGGGCTCGGAAGGTCCAGCCGGCTGCGTGCCACCGGGTCGCGTTGAGGGTCCCGCGGGCGTCGATGACGCTGGGAACAGCGATGTGCCGGGCGAGGTCTTCCGGGTCGGTGTCGGCGAATTGGGGCCAGTCGGTCAGGTGCAGCAGCAGTCCGGCGCCGGTGACGGCGTGCGTGGGGTCGTCGGCGTAGTCGAGGCGGGGGTAGGCCCGGCGGGCGTTCTTCGTCGCGGCGGGGTCGTGGACGGTGACCTCGGCGCCGGCCCGCTGGAGGGCGTCGGCGACTGCTAGGGCCGGGGAGTCGCGGATGTCGTCGGTGTTGGGCTTGAAGGCGGCGCCCCAGACGGCGATCCGCTTGCCGACCACGGTGCCGCCGAGCGCTTCGCGGGCGAGGTCGACGGTGTGCTCGCGTCGGCGCCGGTTGATCGCCGCGACCTGGCGGAGCAGGCCGGTGTCGGCGCCGAGTTCTTCGGCGCGGTGGGTGAACCCGGCCAGGTCCTTGGGCAGGCAGCCGCCGCCGAACCCGAGGCCGGGGTGCATGCCCTTGGTGCCGATCCGCTGGTCGTAGCCCAGGGCGAGGGCGACCTGCTGGACGTCGGCGCCGGCCAGTTCGCAGAGCTCGGCCATCGCGTTGATGAAGGAGATCTTGGTGGCGAGGAAGGCGTTCGCGGCGCCCTTGATCAGCTCTGCGGTCGCGATGTCGGTGACGATCAGCGGGGAGCCGGCGGCCAGGATGTCGGCATAGACGGTCCGGAGGACGGCCTCGCTGTCGGTGTCGCCGTCCTCGATGCCGAGGACGATCCGGTCCGGTTCCAGGGTGTCCAGGACGGCGAAGGACTCGCGCAGGAACTCCGGCGACCAGGCCAGGTGGACGCTCGTCCCGGCGCGGACGTGCTCGTCCAGGGTCTGCCGCAGCTCAGCGACCGTGCCGACCGGGACAGTGGACTTCCCGATGATCAGCGCGCCGTCGCCGAGCCTGGGTGCCAGGCGGCGGATCGCGGTGTGCAGGTGGGTGAGGTCGTAGGCGCCGCTGCCGTGCTGCGACGGGGTGCCGACGCCCAGGAAGTGGACGTCGGCGAAGGCGGCGGCCTCCGCGTAGGAGGCGGTGAAACCGAGCCGGCCGGTGGCGGTGTGCTTGGCGAGCAGGTCGTCCAGGCCGCGTTCGACGAACGGGGCCTGGCCCTTGTTCAGGGTGTCGACCTTGTCGGTGTCGGTGTCCATACCGAGGACCTGGTGGCCGAGTTCGGCCATCGCGGCGGCATGGGTCGCACCGAGGTAGCCGCAGCCGATCACGGTGAGCTTCACGAACGTGTCCTTCCGAAGGGGGGTGGGGGGGGGGGGCGGGGCCCCCCCCCCCCGGGGGGGGGGGGGGGGGGGGGGGGGGGGGGGGGGGGGGGGGGGCGGCGGGGGGGGGGGGGGGGGGGGGCGGGGGGGGGGGGGGGGGCGGGGCGGGG
>NZ_JBEOSV010000049.1:9765-65319 GCF_040303245.1 Kitasatospora sp. NPDC096077
CCTCTCGGTTTACTTCACCCCCCCCCCCCCCGGGGGGGGGGGGGGGGCCCCCGCCCCCCCCCCCCCACCCCCCTTCGGAAGGACGGGAGCGTCAGGTGCCCGGGTGGGCGGCGAGGAAGCGGTGGACGCCGTCGCGGATGAACGGCGGGATGGTCAGGACGGGCAGGTGCTCGGGGGCGAAGAACTGGAGCTTGACGCCCTCGGCCAGCGGCAGCGCGGCCTCGTCGCCGTCCCAGACGGCGGCGAAGAAGGTGATGAGCTGCCCCGAGCCGTGGGTGTCGGGAGTCTCGAAGAGCTCCGTCAGGCCGCCGTCGACGGCGAGGCCGGCTTCCTCGTCGAGCTCGCGGACGATCGCCTCGGCCGGGCTCTCGCCGGGGTCGCAGCCGCCTCCCAGCAGGCTCCAGTGCCCGGGCCAGGCAATGCCGTCGAGGTCGTCGCGCAGGTGCAGGAGGAGTTCGCCGCGGTGGTTGGTGATGATCGCGACCGCTCCGCGCGCCTTGGCGGCGGACGGCTCGGTGGGGAGAGTCTGGGAGTCCATGCGCTCACCGTAGTGAGCGGACGGTCCGTCATGCCGCGATCGCCAGGGCGTGGTCGGAGAACCAGGTTGCGGCCATCAGTGCCTGCATCCGGGTGCGGTGGAACCGGCCGCCCGGCTTCAGCCCGCCGGCCAGCAGCGGCCGCAGTGAGACGGGGGCCTGGTCGAGTGCCGAGCTGATCCGGGCGGTCGCCCAAGCCTCCAGCGGGCCGGACAGCCAGCTCGGGACCGGGGAGGCGAAACCGAGTTTGTCCCGGCTGCCCCAGACCTCCGGGGGCAGGCCGAGGGCCTTCGCGGCGTCCCGCAGGATCCGCTTGCCCGCGACCGGGCCGGTGATCTTGTGCTCGACCGGCAGTCGGTAGCAGAACTCGACCAGGTCCCGGGCCAGGAACGGCGAGCGCCGTTCCAGCGCGAAGGCTGAGGCCAACTTGTCGCTGGTCATCACCAGCGGACGCCAGGCCGTGGCCAGGTCCGCCAGGGTCAGCCCCCGGGCCAGGTCACCGTTGGCCCGGGCCAGGGCGTCGGCGACCACCTCCCGCAGCTGTCCGTCCGGGTCCTGCCCGCGAAGGATCAGCCTCACGATCGCCTCGGCCGGGTCCAGTGGCCCGTCCGACAGTTTGGAGGCCAGCGGCCGGTAGGCCTCCAGCCCGGCGCCCAACACCGCCTCCGGCCCGAACAGGACGAGCGCGTGCCGGACGTAGCCCATCAGGAACTCGTCCGGCCCCAGCCCGCCGGCGACGACGCGGATGCCGCGCTCGGCGACGGCCCGGTAGGCCATGTGCTCGGAGAAGGTGGACGCGTTGCCCATCGGGTAGTCCAGCGCGTGCATGATCTCCGGCAGCGTGCGGGCGAAGTCGGCGGCGGTCGGCTCGATGACGACCAACTCGGCACCGACGTCCCGGGCGACGACGGTCGCGGTCGCGGACTCGTCCAGCCGGTCCTGGCCCGGGTAGCGGACCGTGACGCAGACCTGCGGCCGCATCAGGTAGGCCAGCACCGAGGAGTCCAGCCCGCCCGACAGCAGCAGCGCGAAGTCCGAGCCGGGCACCCGCAGTGGGATCCGATCGGCCAGCAGCGTCGAGAACCGGCCGAGCGCGGTCTTGTAGTCGCCCTGCCAGGGCTCCAGGCCCTCCAACTGCCACCAGGTTCGCTGGGCCAGCGATCCGGTGGCGACGTCGAAGGCCAGCAGCCCCGCGGGGGCCAGCAGCTGGATGCCCTGGAACGGAGTGTCGGTGCCGGTCGGCGTCTCGATGCTGAGCATCTCGGGGCGGACGACCAGCGGGGCGGTGCCGTAGCCGGTCAGGGTGGTGACCTCGGAGGCGAACGCGAGGCGGCCGCCGTCCAGACGCCAGTAGAGCGGCTTCTCCCCGAGCCGGTCCCGGGCGAGGAACAGCCGGCCCTCGCGCGGGTCATAGATGGCGAGGGCGAACATGCCGTCCAGGCCGGCGAGGCAGCCGGGGCCGAGCTTGGCCCAGGCCCGCAGGACCAGGTGGGCGTCGGTCTCGCCGGGCTCCAGCGGGATGCCCCAGGCCGCGGCGGCCTGCCGGTAGTCGTAGATCTCGCCGTTGAAGGTGAGGACGATGCCGCTGGCCGGGTCCAGGTAGGGACCGGGGTGGGCGGCGGTGTCGACGATCAGCAGGGTGTTCATGGACAGCACCGCCCGGCCGTCGGCCGAGATCAAGTGCCGGGTGCCGTCCGGTCCGCGGTGGTGCTGAGCGAGCCCCATTGCGGCGACGGTGGTCTGGTGGCGGACGGCGTCGGCGCCGGCCAGTCCTGCGATTCCGCACATCTGGTAGTCACCCCCGAGCGTGAATCGGTGGCGGCCCCCACCGGGAGGTCATTCCCAGGTCCCGGCGGAGGCCCGGAACACCAGGCAACCGTCCGGCGGCCGGTGCGGGCAGGGCTCGCAGGGGGGCTCACAACTCGCGAAAGCGGTTCACTGCTTGCGGTGGAGGCAATACCCTCGGTGATCCGGCATCAGGTGCCGGGGCGTACGACTTCTCGTGCCCAGTCGCGTACGAATTCCGCGCGGAGCCGCGGAACGATTGAAGGGGACGCTGTGGCGTCGACCACCCGCCGTGCCAAACCGCCGAACGAGGCTCTGACCCGGACGATCGACAAGCGCCAGGGCGCCAGCCACAAATCGCTGGCCCACCGCGTGAACCAGCTCGCCCTTGAGGCAGGGCTGACCACCACATACACGCACACCTCGGTCGCGAACTGGTGCCGCCGGGGCATGGTCCCGGACTGGCCGGTGCCCAGGCTGCTGGCCCAGGCGATCGGCGAACGGCTCGGCCGGCCGGTGCAGTTGGCAGAGATCGGCATGGCGGATGCCGAGACACCGGACACCGCAGTGGGGTTGGATTTCCCGCGAGACCCCACAGACGCCGTGCGCGTCGCCACTTCGTTCTGGAGCAGTGTGAACCGCCGCGACTTCCTCACTGGAACGGGCTTCGCCGTCTCCGCCTTCACCACCCCGGTCACCCGCTGGCTCGTCACCCCCGCCGACGACACCTCGACCCACCGCGGCAGTGGACACGTCGGCGCCGCCGACCTCGCCGAACTGCGGGACGCCGCCGACGATGCCCGCAGGTGGGATTCGAAGTACGGCGGCGGGAACTGGAAGGCCAACTCCGTCACCGCCTGTCTCCAGGAACGCGCGGTCCCGCTGCTGAACGGCTCGTTCAGCGACGAGGTGGGCCGCGAGCTGTTCTCGGTGACCGCCCAGCTGTCCCGCCTGGCCGGCTGGACCGCTTTCGATGTCGGCCAGCACGAAGCAGCCCAACGGCACTTCATCCAAGCGCTCCGCCTCGCGCGGGCCGGCAGCGATGTTCAGCTCGGCTGCTATGTGCTCACCACCATGGCGATGCAGACGCTGCTGCGCGGCTTCGCCAGCGAGGCCATCGATATGACCCAGGGTGCCTTCGAGCGGGCCAAGGGCCATGCCGCCCCCAGGGTCCTGGCTTTCACCAAGCTCATCGAGGCCCGGGCCCACGCCCGCGACAACAACGCGAGGGCCGCATCGGCCGCGCTGGCCGCTTCCGAGACCCTGCTCGGCCAGGCCCGCGACGACGCCGACGAACCGGCGTGGATCGACTTCTATCACCACGCCCGGCTCTCTGCGGACGCCGCCGAGGTCTTCCGCGACCTGAAGAACCCCAAGGCCGCCCTGGCCTGGAACGCGCAGGCCGCCGCCATGCCGACCGGGGTGTTCACCCGCTCCGTCGGCATGCGCCTGGCGATCGTCGGGACCGCCCACCTCCAGGCGAAGGACCTCGACCAGGGCCTCGCGCTCGGCAATCAGGCCGTCGACATCCTCGCCCGCGTCCAGTCCTCCCGGGCCCTGGACTACGTCCGCGAGTTCAACGCAGCCCTCACCCCCTGGCGTCGGGAGACCGCCGTCCGAGAGCTTCTGCATCGGACCCGCAGCGAGCTCGGCGTCGCGGCCTGAGCCGACGATGGTGTCCCTTCAAGAGCGACACTTCGTCCTGAAATGTCGGCTGAGCAGACCAAAGTGTCTGCTCAGCCGACACTTGCCCGGTCCTGATCACCAGTCAGCGACTTCCTAGAGGCCGGGAAGCCTCAGAAGTTCGCGTAGCCGCCGGACGACCACGTCCTCGTCAAGCCCCGGCACAGGGGCGAAGCCGAGCCGGTGGGCGGCGGCGAGGTTCTCCTCGCTGTCGTCCACGAACAGGCTCTCCTCGGCAGTGACGCCCAGGCGCTCCAGCACGACCCTGAATGCCTCGGGTTCGGGTTTGCGGACACCGAGTTCCGTCGACAGCACCACCGCATCGAAGGTGTGGTGCAGGTCGAAGCCTGCGTACGGGTCGTAGGGCTGCCGCCCGAGGCTGTTGGACAGCACCGCCGTCCGCACGCCCGCTGCACGGATCTGCCGCGCGACCTGGAGAACCTGGTACGCCGGGAACGCATCGTGAAGGTACCTGGCCAGCAGGTTGTCGGGCTTCACGCCCATCAGAGCCGCGAACCCGGTGTTCCAGTCCTCCTGGCTGATCCGACCGAGTTCGAGACTCCTGAACAGGTCCTGTCCCCGGGGGTCGGACCAGGCACGCAGGAACGTCCCCGGGGCGATCCGCTCCCGGTTCTCGAACCACGTGATGACCTCGACCATGTTCGACGTCAGGACGCCGAAGAAGTCGAAGACCACCGCACGAAACGAAGTCACTGAAGCTTGCTCCATCCGCACGGCGTACGGCCACTCGTGGCCGGTTGCACCGAGGTTCAGTCAGGTCCGGCGATGCTGGACGCGCACTACCCGATCGACGCGCTGGGCGGCTGGCGTGCCGTGTTGGCGGTCGATCGGGTAGTGGGGAACAGATGGTTCAGGCGCGGCGGCGGAAGACCGGTTTCACCGGGCGGCCGCCCAGCCATGGGGTGGGGTCGCCGGCGTCGAGGGCCTTGCGGTAGACGGCGCAGGCGGCGGCCACCGCGTCGACGGTGTGGGCGATGTCGGCCTCCGTCAGCGCGCTGCTGACCACGAAGGACGGGGCCAGCACGCCGCCCGCCAGCAGCTGGCGGAGGAACAGGGTGCGGTACTCCTGGGAGGGTTGTCCGGTGGCGTCGAGGGTGGCGAAGACCAGGTTGCTGGCCCGGCCCCGGACCACCACGTGCTTGTCGGTGCCCATCCCGGCGGAGGCCTCCCGGACCCCGGCGGCCAGCTGCTCCCCGAGGGCGTGCAGGCGGGCGGTGATGCCCTCCTCGACGTAGGTGGTCTGCACGGCCATGGCGGCGGCCAGCGCGTGGGTCTCCGCGCCGTGGGTGGTGGAGAGCAGGAAGACCCGGTCGCCGTCCCCGCGCAGCCCGCCGAGCTCCATCAGGTCGCGGCGTCCGGCCAGCGCGGAGACGGCGAAGCCGTTGCCCAGCGCCTTGCCGAAGGTGGAGAGGTCGGGGACGACGCCGTACAGGCCCTGGGCGCCGGCCTCGGACCAGCGCAGGCCGGTGATCATCTCGTCGAAGACCAGCAGGCAGCCGTGCCGGTCGGCCAGTTCGCGCAGCCCGGCCAGGTAGCCGGGCGGCGGCTCGGTGTGCCCGGCGGGTTCGAGGATCAGGCAGGCGATCTCGTCCCGGTGCCGGGTGAGCAGTTCCTCGGTCGCGGAGAGGTCCCCGTACGGGAACGCCACGGTGAGGTCGGTGATTGCCGCCGGGATGCCCGCGTCCATCGGCGTGGTGCCGATGAACCAGTCGTCGACGGAGAAGAACGGGTGGTCCGCGCAGACCGCCACCAGGGTGCGCCCGGTGGCGGCGCGGGCGAGGCGGACGGCGGCGGTGGTGACGTCGGAGCCGTTCTTGGCGAACTTCACCATCTCGGCGGTGGGCACGGTGGCCAGGAAGCGTTCGGCGGCCTCCAGTTCGAGGACGGACGGCCGGACGAAGTTGCTGCCCCGGTCGAGTTCGTGGCGCACCGCCTCGACCACGCGCGGGTGGGCGTGGCCGAGGCTGACCGAGCGCAGCCCGGAGCCGTACTCGACGTAGCGGTTGCCGTCGACGTCCCACACATGGGCGCCGCGGCCGTGGCTGATGACCGGGGCGAGGCCCTCGGGGTACTGGTCGTCGCCCTTGGCGTAGGTGTGGGCGCCGCCGGGGATCAGGGCGTGCAGCCGCTCGTTGGCTGCCCGGGACTTGGGGAGCCGGAAGTCGTCAACGGCCATGGGGATCAGTTCTCCTCGGAGCGCAGGGCCTCGGCGAGGCTCGGCGCCTCCCGGTCCCGCTTGGACATCGACACGGCCGGCAGCGGCCAGGGGATGGCGAGTTCGGGGTCGTCGTGGGCGATCGTCACGTCCTCGGCCGGGTCGTGCGGGCGGTCGATCCGGTACGAGACGTCGGCGTCGGTGAGCGCCTGGAAGCCGTGGGCGCAGCCCGCCGGGATGTAGACGCTGGCCTGGGTCTCGCCGGAGAGTCGGAAGGTGGCCACGTTGCGGTAGGTCGGCGAGTCGGGGCGCAGGTCGACGACGACGTCGAAGACCTCGCCGTGCGAGCAGCGCACGATCTTGGCCTCCCCGGCCCCGGAGCGCAGGTGCATCCCGCGCAGCACGCCCCGCAGCGAGCGGGAGACGCTGTGCTGGACGAAGGCGTCCGGGTCGATGCCCACGGACCGGAGCACCTCGGCGTCGAAGGTGCGGCAGAAGAAGCCGCGTTCGTCGGCGTACGGCGTCGGGTCGAAGCGGAACGCGCCGGCGATCGCCGGCACTTCGGTCACCTTCAAGGGGATTCCTTCGGGAAGAGGGCCGTGGTCAGGGCGGTGAACTGGTGCTCAAGGCGTCGGCGGGCGGCCAGGTTCCGTTCGGTCAGGGTCTGCCGCAGCTCCGCCGCCCGCTTCTCCAACTCCCGGAACTGCTCGATCAGTCGGTCGGCGTCGACCTCGCGGGCCGGGTGGCGGAACTCGCCCAGCCCCATCAGCTCCATCAGCGCGTCGCTCTTGGCCGCGTAGCTGAGGGCGAGGGTCGGGGTGCCGGACTTCAGCGCGCAGACCAGGTTGTGGTACCTGGTCGCCACCACTGCGTCGGCGGCGGCGGTCTCCGCCGTCAGCTCGGCCAGCGAGGACGCGTCGGAGGCGGTGACCAGCGGGGAGCCGACGGCCTCGATGATCGCCCCGACCACGGCGAAGTCGGCGCCGTCGCCGGTGAGCAGCCGCACCTGCCGGCCGTCCTCGACCAGCGCGCGGACGAACCGGGTGGTGCCGTCGACGTAGCGCCGGTGGATCTCCTCGGCCCGGTCCCGGTCGTCGTTGCCGCCGTGGAAGTCCATGACGCCCACGCAGACCCGCCCGGGCGCGGGCTCCTCGACGACCGGTGTCGGCAGCGAGAAGGCGAGGTCCGGGTAGACCTCGTCCCGCGTGGTGTCCACGCCCATCTCCCGCATCGCCGTGCGGGACAGCTCGTCCCGGTACGAGCGGTACGCGGCCAGCCGGGCCGACCGGCGTACCAGGGCCCGGACCGCCCGGTCGGCGATCGGGGCGGCGCCGACGCCGGCCAGCGCCACCCTGGTGCCGAACAGCCGCCCGGAGGCGCAGAGCAGGAACAGCGCGTACGGGAAGCCCCACGGCCGCAGCGGCAGGGTGGCCTCCAGGACGCCCATGCCGGGCACGATCACCACGTCGTGCCGGCGCACCCAGGCGGCGGTGCGCACGACGTCGACGAGTTTGCCCACCGCCTTGCCCGCGATCGAGCCCGCCCGGGAGGCGGTGCGGTACTCGCCGCGGTACCAGTGCAGCCGGGTCGCCGGGATCCGGTACCGGGCCCGCACCGCCTCGGGCCCGCCGCACAGCGCGTCCACGACCGCCGCCGGGTGCTCGGTCCGGAGGTAGCCGAGCACGGCCTCCAGCGACCCGTCGTTGCCGAGGTTGCCGGAGCCGAGCAGGCCGAACACCCCGACGCGCACCGGGCGTCGGGCGGTCACGACCGCCTCCCCTCGCGCCCGGCCACCAGGTCGTCCACGGAGACGGCGAGCTCGGGCGGCACGACCGGTGCGCGGTCCTCGACCCGCTCGCCGGCGCCGGAGCGGCGGCGGCTGGTCAGCCAGGAGCGCAGGGCGCGGTAGCACTCGCGGCGGTCCTGCGGGGACAGCGGCGCCCGCTGGATCGCCTCGACGAAGCCCCAGACGTACTCGACGAGCAGCCGCGGCGTCGGGTGCAGCAGCCCGGCCCGGCGCGGGTCCAGGTTGACGCAGCGCGAGCGCTTGGAGGGGTTGGCCCGCTCGGCGCGGGTGGGGTGGTCGCGGCGGAAGTAGAGCAGCTCGGGCACCTGGTGGAACGGCCCGTGCAGGGTGATCTCGGCGACGAAGGTGCGGTCGGCGTGGTGGTAGCTGTCGTGCGGCTTGACGCGGCGCAGCACGTCGGCCCGCATCACCCCGTAGAAGTCGTCCCCGCCGGGTTCGAACAGCAGGCTGCGGAAGCGGACGGGGGCGGACGGCGAGTCGGTGGCCAGCCCGTACTCGTACGGCACCTTGACCTTGCCGGTCTCGTCGATGACGGCCTGGTCGGAGTGGGCGAGGATGACGTCGGGCCGTTCGTCCAGGGCCTCCACGCAGCGCAGCAGCAGGTCCCGGGCGTACAGGTCGTCGTGGGAGGCCCACTTGAACAGTTCGCCGCGGCACTGGGTGAACACGTAGTTGTGGTTGGGCGCCGCGCCGACGTTCACGGGCAGCCGGAGGTAGCGGATCCGGGAGTCCTTCGCGGCGTAGTCGCGGCAGATCTCCTCGGTGGTGTCGGTCGAGGCGTTGTCGGAGATGACCAGCTCGAAGTCCGCGTAGGTCTGGCCGAGCAGGGCGTCGAGGGACTCGGCGAGGTACTCCTCGCCGTTGTAGACGGGCAGCCCGATGCTCAACCGGGGAACGGCGGTCATTGCGTCCTCACATGGGAGTTGCCTTCATTTGCTTCGGAAGGGGTGCCGCGGTGGTGCTCGCGCAGGGCGGCCCGCAGTTGCAGCCACCACACGGCCGAGCCGCAGGCGGTCGCGGTGGCGACGCCCCAGGCCGAGCCGACGGTGCCGGCCGCGGCCGCCCCGCCGAGCCCGCCGGCCAGGTAGCAGGCGGAGGCGAACAGTTGGCAGCGCAGGCTGCGCCGGGCGGCGGCGAGCGCGCGCAGCCCGGCGGCCGCGCCGCTGCCGAGGCCGGCGCCGGCGACGCCGAGGGTGGCGGGCACGATGAGCGGGGCGGCGGAGTGCCAGACGTCGCCGAGCACCAGCTCGCCGGCCCGGTCCGGCAGCAGCAGCAGGGTCGCGCCCCACAGCAGGGCGGCGCCGGCCTGGCCGCCGCCCAGCAGGAGGCAGAACCGGCCGAGCCGCCGCGGTTCCTGCCGCAGCACCCGGGCCGCCTCCGCGACGGTGACCAGGGACAGTCCCATCAGCAGGGCCAGGAACGGCCCCTGTAGCAGTTCGGCGCCGCGGACCGCGCCCACCGCGGCGACCCCGACGATGGCGCCGAGCCCGTACGCCCGCAGCTGGCCGGCGCCGCTCAGGCTGACGTTCTCGACCAGGTAGCGGGAGCCGAGGTCGCGCTGCTCGCGCAGCCAGCCGCGGGCCTGGGTGACCCGGGGCCGGATGCCGGACTGGAGGAAGCCGTACCCGGCGGCGGCCGCGGCCGCCGCGCCCCAGGCCAGGACGAAGGCGGCCACGGTGCCGACCCGGGCCGCCACCACCATGGCCGGGATCAGCGCGACGCCCTGCACCAGGTCGTTGGCGAAGGCCTTCTGTCCGGTGCCGGCGGCGAAGAAGGCGAACCGCCGGGAGTCCTGCAGCAGCAGGAACGGCAGGGCGAGGCCGAGCGAGGCGAAGGCGGGCCCGACCTCGCCGCCGATGCCGAGCCCGACCAGCAGGCAGGCCGTCCCGAGGGTGCCGCCGACGGCGAGCGCGGCCCCCGAGGCCCGGCCCGCGGCGGCCCGCCAGACGGCCTCCGGCACTCCGCTGAACCGCACCATCAGCGGGTCGGTGGCCACTCCGCGGGAGACGTTGAGCACCACGCCGTAGGTGAGCCAGGCCAGGCTGAACACGCCGAAGGCGTGCACCCCCAGTTCCCGGGCGACGTAGGCGCCCACCACGAAGTTGATCATGCTGTTGACCGCCTGGTCGGCCAGCCCCCAGGACAGCCGCCCGAGCACACCCCGCTTGGCACTCCGCCCGGCCTGCGCGGGCGGGGCCGCCGTCCGCACCCCCTCGGTGGCCATCGGCGTCACTCCTTGATCAGTCCGGCGCCCCGGAGGGCGTCGGCCGCGACGGCGACGGTGTCGAAGGGCAGTGCGGCGCGCTCGGCGACGTCCAGCAGGCTGTGCTCCCCGTCGGACAGGCTGAGCACCCAGAGCATCGCCAGCTGCGCCTGCTTGGCGTCGCTGCGGCCGCCGAGCGAGTCGTACAGCCCGCGCCGGCCCAACTGCGGTTCGCCGTACGGGCTGAGGTTGCGGTAGCGGCGGTTGCGGTCGAGCACGGCGAAGGCCTCGCGGCAGACCGCCAGGGTGTCCGCCATCGCCTCCGGGGTGACGAAGTCCGGGTCGTCCCCCGAGGTGTGGTACTCGGGGTACCCGGCGTACGGGGTGCGGCTGAGCGAGCCGACGCCGAGGTCGAAGCCGGGCGAGCAGTACTGCCGCTCGTCGTAGCCGTACGGGGTGAACTCGCGGATCTCGTGCGGCCGTTCGGAGACGGCGAGGACGTGCCGGAGCACCCGGTCGATCTCCGCGTCGCCGCGCCGGCTCTGCTTGTACGTGAGCCGGCCCCGGTCGCCGGCGCAGGCCAGCACCAGGCCGTGCTTGACCTGTTCGATCCGCTCCGCGTTGCGGGCCAGCCAGGTGATCGCCCCGATGGTGCCGGGGGCGAAGACGAACCGGTAGGTGTACCAGTTGTCGCGCTTCGCCAGCTCCTTGGCCAGGAAGACCGCCACCGCCACGCCCGCCATGTTGTCGTTGGCGAGTGCGGGGTGGCAGACGTGGGTGGAGACGATGACCTCGTCGGCGACCCGGCCGGGCACCACGTGCTCGGCGTAGGTGAGGTGGCCGTCGGCGAGGGTGGAGTCGATCCGCACCTCGTAGTCGCCCTCGGGCAGGGCGTCCAGGGTCTCCTGCGCCAGGCAGAAGCCCCACTGGGGCTGGTAGTAGCTGGTGCGGTACGGCACCAGCGAGGGCTGGTCGGGCAGGGTGTGCAGGTGCGGCCGCAGCTCGCTCAGCGGCATGGTCGCCGCCACCGGCACGCTGTAGCCCAGCACGTGCAGGCTGGAGGCGGCGAAGTCCACGACCCGCCGCCCGGAGGCGTCCGCCACGTACGCGTCGCGGATGTTCCACTCCTGCGGCACCGTCCAGTCCAGCACCTCGGTGCCGGTGGGCACCTCGTGGACCTGGAGCGGGAGGTGCTCGCCGACGATGTCGAGGGTCGCGCGCACGCCGTCGCCGGTGATGCTGCGGCAGATCGGGTAGAGCCGCTCCACCAGGGCGTGCATCTGCGCGCCGACCGCAGCCGCGGCCGTCTCCTCCCCGAACCCGTCCCCGACCACGTCGTCCCCGACCACGTCGTCCCCGACCACGTCGTCCCCGACCACGTCCTCCCCGACCTCGGCCGTGGTCATCGGCGCCACCGCAGGGTGTCGTCGACGGTGCCGGCCTCGGACGCCGCGCGGAGCACCGCCAGCCGGGTGAAGCGCCGCTCGAAGTCCTCCCGGGTCAGCCCGAAGTTCCGGTAGGCCTCGGCGAGTTCGAGTGCACCCCGCTTCACCGTCCACTCGCAGTCGAAGCCCGGCAGCGCGGCCCGGAAGCGGGCGAAGTCCACCCGGTACGAGCGCGGGTCGGCGCCGTTCTCCCCGGTGATCCGCACCTTCGCGCCGTCCACCGCCTCGGCGACCTGCTCGGCGATCTCGGCGACCGTGACGTTGTTGGCCTCGCTGCCGATGTTGAAGGCCCGGTCGTGCACCGCCTCGCGCGGCGCGGTCAGCGCGGCCGTGAAGGCCCGGGCGATGTCGGCGGCGTGCACCAGCGGGCGCCACGGGGTGCCGTCGGAGAGCACCAGGACCTCGCCGGACAGCAGCGCGTGGCCGACCAGGTTGTTCAGCACGATGTCGGCGCGCAGCCGGGGCGAGTAGCCGAAGGCGGTGGCGTTGCGCATGTACACCGGGCTGAAGTCGCCGTCGGCCAGCTCGTGTAGGTCGTCCTCCACCCGCACCTTGGACTCCGCGTACGGCGTCACCGGGCGCAGCGGCGCGTCCTCGGTGACCAGGTCGTCGCCGCCGGCGGCGCCGTAGACGGAGCAGGTGGAGGCGTACAGGAAGCGCCGCACCCCGGCCTCGCGGGCCAGCCGGGCCAGTCGCACCGAGGCGTGGTGGTTGATGTCGTAGGTGAGGTCCGGTGCCAGCGAGCCCAGCGGGTCGTTGGAGAGCGCGGCCAGGTGGATCACGGCGTCCACCCCGGCCACGTGCTCGGCCGTCACGTCGCGCAGGTCCACCCGGTGGCCGGGCGGGTCGGCGGGCGCCGGGCCGAGCAGGCAGTCGGCGAACAGGCCGGCGTCCAGGCCGACGAGTTCGTGCCCGGCGGCGGCGAGGACCGGGGCCATCACGGTGCCCAGGTAGCCCTGGTGTCCGGTCAGCAGTACGCGCATGGGTCAGCCCTCCAGATCAAGAGTCAGTTTGGTGACGGCGAACGCCTCGGCGTAGCGGGTGTGGCACTCGATGCCGCGGATCCGCGCCAGTCCGAGGAAGGCCTCCCGGTCGTACCAGGGCCGGTGCCGCTGGGAGGGGTAGTGCTCCAGCAGCAGCCGGACCTTCTCCTCGGCGACCTCGGGGTCGAGCGGCTGGTAGGCGGTCGGGCGGCCGAGGTCGCCGTCCCACTTGACGATCTCGTAGCCGAGCACCAGGTGGTCGCGGAAGGCGGTGGTCATCAGCGTCGCCAGGCCGCGGTGGTCCTGGTGGGCGTCCTCGGTGCGCGGGGCGAGCACCAGGTCCGGTTCGGTCCGGGCGCGCAGCTCCTCGACCGCGGCCTTGGCCTCGTCCCAGTGCGCGGGCAGCCGGCCGTCCGGCAGCTTGAGGACGGTCAGCCGCAGGTCGGCGCCCGGGCAGAAGGCGGCCAGCGCGGCCTGCTCCTCCTGCTCGCGCTCACCGCCGCCGCCGGAGAGCACCAGCGCGTCCACCCGCAGCCCGGGACGCGCCAGGCACATCGTCAGCAGGGTGCCGCCGGCGCCGATGGCGAGGTCGTCGCAGTGCGCGCCGACGGCGACGACCCCGCTCAGGCCTGCGGCTCCGAGGCGGATCACGCGGTCCTCACGCCGGAGCCGTCCTTCTCCCACACGGCCCACGGCCGGTCGCCCCGGGCGTAGGCGGCGTCCAGCGCGGCCCGCTCCTTCACGGTGTCGGTCGGCTTCCAGAAGCCGCGGTGCTGGTGGGCCACCAGCCGGCCCTGCTTGGCCAGTCCGGCGCAGCCGTCGGCGACCAGGTCCCCGTTCTCCGGGATGTGGTCGAAGACCTCCTGGCGGAGCACGAAGTAGCCGCCGTTCTCCCACAGCGGCATGTCGCTCACCGCGGTGATCCCGCCCACCAGGTTGTCCTCGCCCAACTCCACGCAGTGGAACGAGGACTGCGGCGGCACCACCATCATCGAGGCGCCCGCGTCGCGCCGGGAGAACTTCTCGATCATCTCCGGCAGCGGGGCGTCGGTCAGCACGTCGGCGTAGTTGGCGAGGAACATCTCGTCGCCGTCCAGGTGGTGGCGCACCCGGCGCAGCCGCTCGCCGATCGGCGACTCGATGCCGGTCTGGGCGAAGGTGATCGTCCAGGAGGAGATGTCGGTGGAGAGCAGTTCGGTCCGCCCGCCGCGCAGCACGAAGTCGTTGGACGCCGTCTCCTCGTAGTTGAGGAAGAAGTCCTTGATGTGCCGGGCCCCGTAGCCCAGGCACAGGATGAACTCGGTGTGCCCGTAGTAGGCGTAATAGCGCATCACGTGCCAGATCAGCGGCCGCGGCCCGACCATCGCCATCGGCTTGGGCACGTCGTCGGAGGCCCCGCTGCGCATCCGCAGCCCGTAACCGCCGCAGAACAGGACGACCTTCACCGCTGCACCTCGACAATGCTGAGTTCCGGGATGGGGAAGACCAGGCGGCCGCCCCACTCGTGCACGAAGGACAACTGCTCGGTCAGTTCGGCCCGCAGGTTCCAGGGGAGGACCAGGACGTAGTCCGGCCGGTCGGTCCTGATCTGCTCGGGCGGCAGGATCGGGATGCGGGTGCCCGGGGTGAACCGGCCGTGCTTGTAGGGGTTGCGGTCGACCGTGTAGGGGAGCAGGTCGGGCCGGATGCCGCAGTGGTTGAGCAGGGTGTTGCCCTTGCCGGGGGCGCCGTAGCCGACGACCGTCTCGCCGCGCTCGGCCGCCTCGATCAGGAAGCGCAGCAGGTCCCGGCGGACCTTGGCGACCCGGGCGGAGAACTCGGTGTACCCGGAGGTCTCCTGGAGCCCGGCGGCCTTCTCCCGGTCCAGCACCTCGGCCACCCGCCGGGTCGGCTCGCCGGCCACCGCGTCCGGGCGGGCCCAGAGCCGGATCGAGCCGCCGTGGGTGGGCAGCAGCTCGACGTCGACCAGGGTGAGGCCGCCGCTGGCCAGCGCCCGGGCGGCGGAGGCGACCGTGTAGTACTGGAAGTGCTCGTGGTAGATGGTGTCGTACTGGTTCTCCTCGATCAGGGTGAGCAGGTGCTGCACCTCGATCGAGACCCAGCCGTCGTCGGCGACCAGGGCGCGCAGGCCCCGGGTGAAGCCGACCACGTCGGGGATGTGGGCGTACACGTTGTTGGCCACCACCAGGTCCGCCGGGCCGTGTTCGGTCCGGACGGCCTCGCCGGTGGCCGGGTCGAGGAATTCGGTGAGGGTGGGCACCCCGGCCTCCCGGGCGGCGGCGCCGACGTTCACCGACGGTTCGATGCCCAGGCAGCGGATCCCCCGGTCCACCACGTGCCGCAGCAGGTAGCCGTCGTTGCTCGCCACCTCGACCACGAAGGAGTCCGGGCCGAGCTCCAGCCGCCGTGCGGCGCCCTCGACGAAGTCGCGGGCGTGCTCCACCCAGGAGGTCGAGTAGGAGGAGAAGTAGGCGTACTCGGAGAAGGTCTCCTCCGGCGTGATCAGCGGGGGGATCTGCGCCAGCCAGCAGTCCGTGCAGACCCGCAGGTGCAGCGGGTACGCCGGTTCCGGCCGGTCCAGTTGGTCGGCGGCGAGGAAGCTCTCGCACGGCGGGGTCGCCCCCAGGTCGACGACGCTCCCCATCGCCGTCGAGCCGCACAGCCGGCATCGTGTCATCTACTGCTCCCGATTCCCGCCCGCGCGGGTGTCCCGCCGCGGGCCAGCGTGTCCGTTCCCTACCGGCGGCGCACCGTTCGCGCCGCCGGCCCGCCGCGCGATCGCGCCGCGGTACCCCTCCACCAGACGCTCCAGTCCGACGTCCGGGCTGAAGCCCTGCTCGTAGCGGAGCCGGGCCGCCCGGCCCAGCTCCCGGTTGAACTCCGGTTCGGCGGTGAGCCGCCGGACGCCCGCGGCCAGCGAGGCCGCGTCGCCCGGCCGGTGCAGCAGCCCGGTCACCCCGTCCTCGACCAGTTCGACGAAGGCGCCGTGACCGGCGGCGACGACCGGCACGCCGGCCGCCATCGCCTCCACCACCACCAGGCCGAAGGCCTCCAGCCAGGTCGACGGCGCCAGCACGGCCACCGACCGGGCGACGGCCTCCCGGCACTGCGCCGGGTCGTACAGGCCGACGTAGCGCACGTCCGCGCGCCCCGCCGCCCAGTCCGCGACCTCCCGCTCCAGCGGCCCGGTGCCGGCCACCACCAGCGGTACGCCCACCCCGCCCCGGGCGGCGAGCGCGTCCCAGGCGGTCATCAGCAGCCGTACGCCCTTGGCCTCCGCGAGCCGGCCGAGGTAGAGCACGTGCTCCCCGGCGCCGGTCCGCCGCACGTCCGGCTCGGGCACGAAGTTGTGCTTCACCGCCAGCCGGTCGGCCGGCAGCCCGGCCCGCGCCAGCACGTCGCGCTGCGCCGCGGAGATGCAGAAGAACCGCTCCACGCCGGACCACCAGCGCCGCCGGTTGACCGCCAGGCTGACCGCCAGCGGCACCGTCGCCAGCCGGGAGTTCCGGTAGCAGCCGTGCCGCACGGCGGGCAGCGGTGAGCCCCCGACGCACTCGGTGCACGGCCGGCCGTCCCGCTGCAGGGTGCCCGGCGGGCAGATCTGGGTGTAGTTGTGCAGCGTGGCGACCACCGGCACCTTGGCGTCGGCGCAGCCGGCCAGTACCGCGGGCGACAGCAGCGGGAACACGTTGTGGACGTGCACCACGTCCGGCCGCTCGCGCCGCAGTCGGGCGGCGAGCTCCGCGCGCACCGCGGGGTTCCACGGCACCAGCAGCGGCACCGCGGCCTTGGCGGGCAGGGACTTGGCGGCGATGGAGTCGCTGCGCCGCTCGAACAGGTCGACCCGGTGGCCGGCCCCGCGCAGCAGCGCGACCTCCTGGTCGACCACCTTGTTCTCCCCGCTGGGCTGCGCCGAGGCGTAGCGGTTGTGCACCACGAGGACGTGCATGGTCAGGTTCCCTCCGGTGTGCGGGCCCGGTGCGCGGTGCGCGGCCGGGGGACGTCGGGCGCCGGGAGGGGAGCCGCCGGGGCGGGCACCACCAGGAGCGAGGCGGCCACGGTCAGGTGCAGCAGGTACGGCGAGGCGTCGCCCAGCCCGGCCTCGGTGTACGAGGCGATCGCGCAGTAGCTGATCAGGAAGATCGCGCAGGCCCGGGCCAGCGACGGCGGCCGGAGCAGGGCGACGCCGCCGAGCACCAGGAAGACCACCGCGACGACGGCGACCCCGGCCAGGCCCTGTTCGTTGTAGACGGCCAGCCAGCTGTTGTCGATCGGCAGCCCGCCGAAGGACTTGTCGCCCAGGCCCACGCCGAAGAGCTGCTCGATGGTCGTCCGGGGGGCGGCCAGCAGGGCGTCCCAGACCTTGGCCCGGCCGGTGAGGTTGGAGAAGTTCTCCTGGCTCTGGCCGCGCAGGAACCAGGCCTGGAGCAGTGAACTGAGGCCCACCGCGGCCACCGTGGCGCACACCACCGACCAGGTGAAGAACCGGCGGGCGGCGGCGCTGGTCAGCAGCAGCGAGCCGACCGCCAGCACCAGCCCGATGAGCAGGCCGAGGGTGGCCGTCCGGGTGTGGGTCAGCGCGAGCAGGAGGAGCGAGGGCGCGATGACCAGCGCCGCGTCCCGCCCGGTGGTCCGGCGGCCCAACAGGAGCAGCGCGGTCAGCCCGATGATCACCGCGGCGTACTGGCCGATCTGCGGCGGGGTGAGCGGCCACAGCGCGCCGACCAGCCGTCCGCCGTACACGTCCGGGAAGGCCAGGCCGGGGGAGGCGACCAGGCCGGCCGCCACCGTGACGAGCACCAGGAAGTACGCCCGGATGTGGTGCCGGACGAACTCCTCCCCGCCGTCCCACCAGCGGCTGAGCAGCCACAGCGTGCCGACGAACAGGGCCAGCCGGAAGCAGCGGAACAGCGCGCCGAACCCGGACTCCAGGTTGGCGCTGGAGATCACGCTGAACACCAGCAGCAGGGTGAGCAGGAACAGGTAGGAGCTGGGCCGCAGGTGCAGCCGCAGGTTGACCAGCAGCGCCAGCACGAAGGCGGAGACCAGCGCGCCCATGGTGGCCATCTGGATGAGCGAGCGCGGCAGCGGCACGACGGTCACCGCCCCGGCGGAGCCCAGGGTGTTGAGGATCAGCAGCCCCCAGATCAGCCCGACGACCTTCGGGGTGGCGGCCGGCCGGTCCGGCGTCGGTGCTCCGCCCATCTCAACCACCGGCCCCGGGCCGCAGGGTGCTGCCCGCGTCCTGCTGGTAGGGCGCGCCCTGCCACTGGCCGAAGTCGAGGGTGCGACTGGGGTCGTGGGCGACGAAGCTCCACGGTCCGGTGTACGTGTTGTCGTGCCAGCGGTTCTGCTGCTTGCCGGTGATCGCGTCGGCCACCGGTTCGCCCTTGTACGGCGACCAGTCCGGGTAGCTGCCGTAGTTGGACAGCACCGCCATCCGTCCGCAGTCCACCGTGCAGCCGACCACCGACGGGTCGAAGCCGAAGCGGTTGTCGTGGATGTCCACCCGCTGGGTCTTCCAGCGGCAGTCGGCGTACAGCGGTGCGCTGGCGATCGTCGGCTGGGCGCAGCGGGAGGTGTCCTTCACCAGCAGGGTGCAGTCGCCGGAGGAGGTGTTGGCCGGGCTGTTGCAGAACCGGTCGGCGTTCTCCCACAGGGTGATCCCGGACCAGTTGTCCTCCAGCTGGTTGTGGTCGATCTCCAGCATGTCGGTGCGGGCCGGGACCCTCGGCTCGCCGCCGGACTCGGAGATGTAGACGGTCGCGTACGGGAAGGTGTCGCCGCGGTCGGCGGAGCGGCGGCCCTCGACCCAGTCGTTGTGCCGGATGGTGTTGCCGCGGATGACGGCGTTGTAGCTGGTCTCGTAGATCAGCGCGGCACCGTCGTTGGCCTCCAGCAGGTTGTCCTCGATGCGGAAGTCGTTGTCGTTGGTGTCCGCCCACAGTCCGGGGCCGCGGTTGTCGTGCACCCAGTTGCCGCGCACGTCGGCGGTGTTGACGGCCCAGAACTTGACCCCGCCGGTGCAGCCGCAGCCCGGCTGGCGCTGCTCCCAGCCGTCGGTGTCGTTGCCGGTGATCTCGTTGCCCTCGACCACCAGGTCGGTGACCGGGGCCCCGGTCTTGTAGGCGTTCATTCCGTACTGCCCGTTGTCCCGCAGGCAGTTCGCGCGGACCTGCTGGTGGGCGCCGGCCATCAGCCCGGCGCCGGAGTTGCGCTGGATCGTGCTGTGCTCGATCACCCACCCGTCGGCCGAGTCGTGGTTGACCACGCCCTCGTTCTGCGGGGCGACGAAGCCCTGCACGGTCAGGTAGCGGATGGTGACGCCGGTGGCGGAGCCGGTGAAGGCGTACTGGTTGGTCTTCCCGCCGTCGAGCACCGCGCCGGGCGCGCCGAGGTAGCTGTCGCCCTCCTTGGGGGCGACCTGGGCGTACTGGTCCGCTTCGAGCCGGTGGGTGCCCGGGGCGAGCCAGAACACGGTGTTCGGCGGGCTGTTCCTGGTCTTGACGGTGAGGTCGCCGACCACGGCCGGGTCGACCGTGACCGCGCCCGCCGGGGCGGCCGACGGCCCGGCCGCGGGCCGGTCGCAGACCCGGGCCACGGCCACCGGCGCGGGCGGCGGGGTGGTCGGCGCCGGGCGTGCGCCGTCCGAGCCGCCGGAGCAGCCGGTCGCCAGCAGCGCCAGCGCCAGCACCGCCGCCGCCGTCGCCGGGAGCCGCCTTCTGATCCGCACCTCCGCCCCCTAGCCCCGGAACCTGAGCACGGTGGTGAGCCCCTGTGCGCCGTCGGCGAAGCCGGTGCCGACCAGCGTGGTGGCGGGCTCCCGGCGGCCGAAGCCCTCCGAGTACCAGCCGAGCGGGGGCTCGTCCTCGCCGCGGTGCGCCCGCCAGGTCAGCTGTCCGGGCAGCTCCAGCACCGCGGAGCACAGCTCGCCGTCCCTGGTCCAGCTCAGCTCGGCCCGGTTGCCGGTCAGCTCGGCGGTGACCGTCGGGCCGAGGTGGAAGGCCAGTCGGGCGGCCGCCCGGCGCGGGCCGCGCACCTCGTCGAGCACGCGCAACTCCCGTTCGGCGACGTGCAGTTCGACCCGGCGGCGGTGCACCGCGGGCCGGTAGCCGTCGTGCTCGGCGCACCAGCGGGACACCTTGGGGTCGGAGGTGTCGGCGACCAGGACCCGGCTGCGGGCGTGCCTGGTCCACAGGAACGGGCCGCCGGAGACGGACTGGTCCGCGCCGTCCAGCTCCAGGGTGTTGTGGCCCAGGGTGGAGCGGAAGTACCGCCGCCACTCGGGCTGGCCGTGGTAGCAGTACGTGCCCGGGTCGGCGAGCAGGTCGACGCCGTCCTGCCGGACCTCCAGGGAGAGCGCGTCGGCGTGGCCGTGCGCGGCGATGGACAGGAAGCCGTGCGGGCCGCCGTCGCAGCGGGCCCAGATCCCGGCCGGGCCGCGCAGGACGGTCATCCCCGCGTCGGGGAAGTGCACCGGGCGCTCCTTCGGGCGGCTCACCCCCCGGCCGTACGGGCGCAGCAGCGCGGCCAGCAGCGGGGTGCGCACATCGGTGCCGGTGACCTCCGGCCACCAGGGGAGCCGGCCGAACACGGCCGCGCCGGTGGCCAGCAGCGAGGCCCAGCGGTCGGTGCCCGCGCCGTCCAGGACCAGTCCGTGGCCGTCGTCGGCGTCGCCCTGGCGCGGCGGCCGCAGCCGGTCGTCCACCACGGCCGCGAGCGCGTCGCTCATCCGCAGCAGCACCAGCCGGACGGTCCGGGGGACGGGCACGGCGGCGGCGTCCGCCTCGGCCACCGCGGCCAGGCCGAGTTCCAGGACCAGCCCGTGGTACTCGGTGGCCAGTTCGCGGTTGAGGCCGGAGGGGAAGGTGTTGCCGCGCAGGTGCCGCTCCAGCGAGCGCAGCGCGCCGGAGCGCCAGCGCGCCGAGGCGGGGAACCAGTCGAAGGCGCAGGCCGCGGCGAACTGCCCGGCCGCCTCGGCGATCACGTGGTTGTTCGCCGAGGAGCCCCGGCTGGGGAAGGCCGCCAGCCAGCGCTGGTGGTGCCAGACCTGCCGCACCGCCACCGGGTTGGCCTCGAACAGGGCGGCCGCGCCCGGCCAGCCGTCCAGCAGCCGGCGCACCCACACCCAGGACAGCAGCCGGATGCCCAGCTCGATGCCGCTGATCCAGTGCACCCCGCGCAGCGGCGGGTTGGCCTCCCACCAGGACCGCAGCTGCCCGGCGACCCGCTCGGCGTAGCGCTCGTCGCCGGTGAGCGCGTAGGCGGCGGCGAGGACGGTCAGGTGCTGGTGCCGGGACGGCTCCCAGATCTGCTTGATGTCGCCGACCGCGTCCTCGTCCCGGTACGGCAGATCGAAGGCGTAGCCGTCGGGGGCCCGGCGGCCGGTCTTCGGGTCGAGCGACCAGTCCGGGTCGGCCAGGTCCGTGCGGGGCACCCCGAAGTACTCGGCGTGCCCGGCCATCAGCCGGTCCGCGGCGGCGACCAGGCGCTCGGCGGCGTCGGCCGGGACCGCGGCGAGCGCCCCGGCGGGCAGCACGGCGGTGAATTGGGCGCCGGACACCGCCGGGCCGTGCGGCTGCGCCGAGCGCCAGCGCCGCCGGCGCAGCGCGTCGCCGGCCCGGCCGCCGACCTCGCCCGGCCCCATCCGGGACAGCCGTCGCAGGTACCAGCCCGCACTCATGGTCATCGCGGCCCCGCCAGCGTCACCGGCGCGCCGGCGGCCAGGCCGGCCCGCACCGCGAGGGTGGCCGCCGTGGTGGCCGCCAGCGACTCCAGCGGTACCGGCATCGGCCCGCCGGTGCGCACCGCCTTGACGAACGCGGCCAGTTGGGCGGACTGGCCCTTGTCCCGGGCCTTGGGCAGCCGCGAGCTGACCCAGCGCTTGTTCCCGTACACCGAGGCGCGGACGAAGTCGTCCAGCTTGAGCACCTTGCCGTCGGCGACCAGGTCCAGGGTCTCCTTGGGGAAGCCGGGCGCGCCGGTGGTGACGTAGCTGAGGGTGGCGGTGGAGCCGTCGGGGTAGCGCAGCACGATCTGGAGGTCCTCGTTGCCGGACGGCGCGACCGCGTACACCGAGACCGGGTCGGCGCCCAGCAGCCAGCTCGCGGTGTCGATGAAGTGCCCGCCCTCGCCGGCGAAGCGGGAGCCCTCGGTGCCCTGCTGGAGGTACCAGCTGCCGTGCTGCAGCCGGCCGGCGTTGACCAGGTAGCGCAGGCTGGCCGGGCCGGTGCGGGCGCCGAAGCGGGCCCGGGCCTCGCGCAGCAGCGGGGCGAAGCGGCGGTTGAAGCCGACCTGGAGGCGGTCGTTGCCGGACTCCTCCACCACCGCGAGCACCCCGGCGAGCTCCTCCTCGGTGAGGGCCAGCGGCTTCTCCACAAACACCGCCTTGCCGGCCAGCAGGGCGCGCTTGGTCAGTTCGGCGTGCGAGCTGTGCCGGGTGACCACGAACACCGCGTCGACGGAGTCGTCGCCGAGCACGGCGTCCAGGTCGGTGGTGGCCTGGGCGAAGCCGAACTTGCGCTGGGCGTTGGCGGCGGACAGCGCGGTGGTGGTGACGACGGTGGAGAGCGTGACGCCCTCGCGCTGGGCCAGGTGCGGCAGCAGCATCGAGCTGGCGTAGTTCCCGGCGCCGACGAACGCCAGCCGCACCGGGGTCCGGCCCGGCCGGACCGGGACGGTCCGCTCGCCGCGGAGCACGGCGGGCACCGCCACCTTCGGGGCCTCCGTCGTCCCCGCGCCCTCCGGCTCCGGGTACCGGAACAGCACCGCGACGGCCTTCAACTCGCCCTCCTTCAGCCGCCGGTAGGTCTCGACGGCGTCCTCGAACTCGGCGACGTGGGAGACCAGCGGCTCCACGTCGACCCGGCCGCGGGCCATCACGTCGAGGAAGCAGGCCAGGTTGCGGCGCTCGGTCCAGCGCACGTAGCCGATCGGGTAGTCCCGGCCCTCCAGTTCGTACGAGGGGTCGTAGCGCCCGGGGCCGTAGGAGCGGGAGAACCGGACGTCCAACTCCTTCTCGTAGTAGGCGTTCCACGGCAGGTCGAGGCGGCACTTGCCGATGTCGACCACCCGGCCGCGGTCCCGGGCCAGGTGGGCGGCCAGCTCCACCGGCTGGTTGCTCGCGCCGCCGGCGGCCAGGTACACCTGGTCCACGCCGTGGCCGTCGGTGAGCTCGGCGACGGCCGTCTCCACGGCCGCGGAGCCGGGGTCGCCGCAGGCCACCGCGCCCAGCCGCTCGGCCAGTTCGCAGCGCGCCGGGTCGGGGTCGGCGCCGACCACCCGCACCCCCGCCGCCGTCAGCAGCTGCACCACCAGCTGCCCGATCAGCCCGAGACCGATCACCAACGCCACCTCGCCGAGCTGCGGTTCGCCCTGGCGGACGCCCTGGAGGGCGATCGACCCGACGGTGCCGAAGGCCGCGTGCCGCGGCGCGAGGCCGTCCGGCACCGGGGTGTAGAGGTTCCGCGGCACCCAGTTCAGCTCGGCGTGCAGCGCGTGCTCGTTGCCCGCGCAGGCCACCAGGTCGCCGACCTTCACGTCGTCGATCCCGGCGCCGACCTGCTCGACCACCCCGCACAGCGAGTAGCCCAGCGGGGTGTACGAGTCCAGCTTGCCCATCACCTTGCGGTAGGTGGCGGGCAGCCCGTTGACGGCCACGCTCTGCATCACCTTGGCCACCTGGTCCGGTCGGGAGCGGGCCTTGCCCAGCATGGACATCCCGGCCTCGGAGACCTTCATCAGCTCGGTCCCGGTGGAGATCAGCGAGAAGGCGGTGCGCACCAGCACCCCGCCGGGCTTGCACCCGGGCACCGGCACGTCCAGCACCGACAGCTCGCCGCTCTTGTAGTTCTGCACAACCTGTTTCACCGAAGTCCCCTTGCTGCTGAGCCGTCATGTCGAGCGGTTGGATCGAGCCGTCGTGTCGAGCCGTCGTGTCGAGCCGTCAGTTCGAGCCGTCAGGTGGGCCGGCCGGAGCCGGAGGTCACGCCGCGGTACCAGTACTCCAGGGTGAGCACGTGCCAGAGGTGCTTGGAGTAGTCCTGCTGCCCGGCCGCGTCCTCGGCGACCAGCCGGGCCAGCGCCTCGCGGCGCAGGAACCCGGAGCGCACCAGCTCGCCGTCGTTGATCACCTCGCGCACCAGCGGCGCCAGGTCCCGGCTCATCCAGGCCCGCAGCGGCGCGCTGAACAGGCCCTTGGGCCGGTAGACGATCTCCCGGGGCAGCACCGAGGTGGCCGCCTCCTTGAGGACGGCCTTGCCCTGGCGGCCGACGATCTTGCGGTCGCCGGGCACGGTGAAGGCCGCCCGGACCACCTCGACGTCCACGTACGGCACCCGCACCTCGGTGGACGCGGCCATGCTGGAGCGGTCGGTGTAGGCGAGGTTGAGGCCCGGCAGGAACATCCGGGCGTCGCCCAGGCACATCCGGTTGACGAAGTCGTCCAGGTCGTTGTCCTGGTAGACGTCCGCGTGCTCGGTCAGCACGTCCTGGACCGTCCCGGCCAGGTCCGGATCGACCAGGCCGAGCAGTTCCTCCCGGTCGTACATGGTGTAGCTGCGCCGGAACGCGGTCTCCTCCGGCAGGTCGGCGAAGGACAGGAAGCGCTTGGCGAAGCGCACCGACCGCAACCCCCGGCGGGAGGTGGCCACCGGCAGCCGGTCCACCGCCGCGGACAGGCCGCGGCGCAGCGGCCGCGGGACGCGCTGGTAGCGCAGCGCCAGCCGGTTGGCGAGGTGCTTGCGGTAGCCGGCGAACAGCTCGTCGGCGCCCATCCCGGACAGCAGCACCTTGACCCCGGCCTCCCGGGCGGCCGTGCAGATCAGGAAGGTGTTGATCGCGGCCGGGTCGCCGATCGGCTCGTCCAGGTGGTACGTCATCCGCGGCAGCAGGTCCAGCACGTCCGGGGCGATCTCGATCTCGTGCAGGTCGACGCCGAACTGCCCGGCCACCTGCCGGGCGTAGCGCAGGTCGTCCGGCATCGCCTCGAACCTGGCGTCCTCGGCCCGGAAGCCGATCGTGTAGGCGGAGATCCCGGGGCGGTCGCGGGCCGCCAGCGCGGTCAGGTAGCTGGAGTCCAGCCCGCCGGAGAGGAAGGTCGCGACCGGGACGTCGGAGAGCAGGTGACGCCGGGTCGACTCCTCGACGATCGCGGCGAGGTCGGGCAGTTCACCGGCCCGGGCCCGCTCCCGGCCCTCCGCGGCAACCTCCCGCAGGTGCCAGTACCGGCCGCGCTCCACCCGGCCGTCCGGCCGGCAGCGCAGCCAGCTGCCCGGCGGCAGCTTCTCCGCCCCGCGCAGCGCGCACCGGGAGTCCGGCACCCAGTAGTACAGCAGCGAGGCCACCATCGCCCCGTGGTCCACCTCCAGCGACCCGCCGGTGGCGGCGGCCAGTGCCTTGAGCTCGGAGGCGAACACCAGGCCCCCGCCGCGCCGGACCAGGAAGAGCGGCTTGATGCCGAGCTGGTCGCGGGCCAGCACCAGTTCACCGGTGCGCTCGTCGAAGATCCCGAACGCGAACATCCCGCGCAGCCGGGGCAGGCAGTCGGTGCCCCAGCGCCGCCAGGCCTCCAGCAGCACCTCGGTGTCCGAGGTGCCGCGGAAGCGCACCCCGGCGGCCGCCAGTTCGGCCCGCAGCTCGGGCGCGTTGTACAGCTCGCCGTTGTAGGTCAGCACCAGGCCGTCGGAGACCATCGGCTGGGCGCCGGTCTCGGACAGGTCGATGATGGCCAGCCGACGGTGCCCCAGCTGCACCTCGCCGTCGCCGACGGGGTGGCTGTACCGGCCCGACCCGTCCGGGCCGCGGTGGGCGAGGGTCTCGGTGAGCAGGTCGGTGACGGCCTTCCCGTCCGGCCATCGGTACGTGCCTGCGATGCCGCACATGGGCTACCTCGCCTCCTGATCGCTGTCCGGGACCCGTGCGGTCCACATCGGTAGTCGTTCCGTCCGCCGCCTGGCCGGGCCGAGGAGCCGGGCCGGCCGTTCGCCCCGGCCGCGCGGCGCGGGGCGCGGGCCGTCCCACAGGGTGCCGTCGGTCCGGTCGCGCGGATCGGGGTCGATCAGCACCACGCCGAGCACCGGGATGCGCTGCTCGGCGAGCTGCCGGGCCACGGTGTGCAGCCAGGCGGCACTGCCGTGCCCGGCCCGGACCACCAGCACCGTGCGGGTGCCGAGGTGCTGGAGGTCGGTCCAGGCCGTGCCGGGGGAGACCGAGCCGACGCCGATCCGGCGTTGGTGCCCGGGTACGGCCGCGGCGGGTTCGCCGCCGATCACGGTCGGGTCGCCCGGCCGGGCGCGGCGCTTGGCGAGCTGCGGGCCGGGCAGGCCGTCCACCAGCACCACCGGGCCGCCGGCCGAAGGCTCCCCGGCCACCGGCTCCCGGCCCGGCAGCTCCCGGCCCGGCGACTCCAGGTCCGTCGGCCGGCCGGCCGCCGATGCCCCGTCCGCCAGTTCCCGGGCGAGGTCCAGCGCGATCTCGACCGCGCTGTGCGCACAGCCCAGCTCCAGCACCGACACCGCCTCCGTCGAACCGCGCACGGTACGGGCCAGGGTCGTGGCGAGCCTGGCCCGGGCCGCCCTGCTCCGCCGCCCCCGCCACCGCCCGGGCGGACGGCGGGGCACCCGGCGCAGCTCCGCGAGGACCGAGGCCCCGAGGTCGGCGGCGATCTCCCGGCGCAGCACCGGGCGGTCCGCCACCACCGCGCCGATCGCGGCCACCGCGAGGCCGAGCACCAGCCCGAGCACCAGTCCGAGCCCGCCGTCGGTGGCGGCCGTGGTGGGCAGCGACTGGCGCACCGCGCGCGGGGCGTCCACGATCTGGGTGCCGGCCACCAGCGCGGGCGTGCCGACCTGCGCCTCGGCCGCGCGCTGGCCGAAGTCGGTGATCCGGGAGGTGAGTTCGGCCCGGCTGGCGTAGAGCGACTCCAGGTTCGCCGAGGCGTTCGGCCCGGTCTGCTGCGCCCCGGAACCGATCGACTGGTTGACCTGGGCGAGCTCCTCGCGCATCCGGTCCCGCTCGTCGGTCAGGGCCTTGGCCTGGGCGTCCGCGGCCTCCTTGATCCGCCGGACGTGGTCCGCGACGAAGGCGTCGGCCAGCGCCTTGGCCCGGGACTGCGCCTCGGTGTCGGTACGGCCGGTTGCGGTGATCTGCAGCAGGTTGTTGGTCAGCCCGGCGCCGGAGTACTCCTTCATGAAGTCCTCCGGTTTCTGGGGGGAGTTGAGGGTCTTCAGGGCCTGGTCGGCGATCCCGGTGGTCTGCAGCAGGGCGACGTCGGTGCGGATCAGCGTGCCGGGGTCGTTGGGCTGGTCCGCCTGGTGCGCGACCAGCACCTTGGCCACCGCGGTCGGCGGCGGCGGCTTCAGGACGGCCAGCGCCGCGCCGAGCAGCAGCCCGAGCAGCGCCGTGGCGCACCACAGCCGGCGGCGCCGACGCACCGCGACCACCAGCGCCTGGAGGTCCAGCAGCGGGGCGGGGGCCGGATCCGAGGCCGTACGCGTCGTCACCCCGCACCTCGCCCGGGGTCCTCGCCGCCCGCGAGTGCGGGCACCTCGCCGCCTGCGAGCGCGGGGACGGGGGCGTCCGGGGCGGTGCCGGCGGAGCGTCCCGGACGGTCCCGGACCGGGCCGGCCACCAGGACGCCGACCAGTTCGTGCCCGCCGTCCGCACAGGCCTCGGCGAGCCCGGCCAGCTCCGCGGCGGTCCAGCCGCCGGGGCTGAGCACGACCAGGGCGCCGGACTCGTCCGTACGGTCCGGCAGCAGCGGCCGCTGCGCCGAGACCTCGACCACCCGCGGCTCCGGACCGTCCACCGCCTCGGCGGCGAGCAGTCCGGCGGCCCGGCGGGCCGGTTCGTCGCCGTCCGGGACGACCACCAACAGCGGCCGGAAGGACGGTAGTTGCTCCTGGATCCGGGCGCACACCCGCCGGTAGCGCAGCTGCCGGCCGGCCTCGTCGCCGGAGGCCCGCGGCGGCGGGACGTCCCAGCGGACGTCGGTGCCCAGCAGCCGGGAGGCCAGCGCCCGCGGGCCCCGGCCGGTCGGCCGCCGGGCGGCCCGCACGCCGGGGACGTCGACGGTGCCGAGCAGCTCCGCGCCCAGCGCCGAGGCGATCTCCGGCCCGGTGCGCGGCCGGCGGCTCACCCGGGCCGCGGTGAGATGGCCGACGATCGCCAGCACCAGGGACAACAGCGCCCCGGCGGCGATGAGTTGGGTCCGGGTCGGCGGCGCCTCGCCGGTCGGCCGGGCCGCCGACCCCATCACCACCATGTTGGCCTTGTTGGCCGCCGGATCGACCTGGTCCAGCTTCTTGACGGCGTCCTGCAGCGTGGTGCGCAGCTTCTCCAGTTCGGTGCGGGTCTGCACGCTCTCCACGGACTTCCCCGGGTCGGCGGCCGCGGCCAGGTCGGTGATCCGCCGGCTGGCCTGCACCACCAGCTGCCGCAGCGCCTCGGGCTGCGCCGCCTCCGGAGCGGTGCTGTCGCCCGCGATCCGGGCGGCGAAGGAGACGAACTGGTGGGCCACCTGGTCGGAGAGCTGCTGGGCGCGCTCCGGGGTCTCCGCGGTGCCCGAGATCTTGATGATGTTGCCGTCCGCGGCCGAGGCGCTCACCCGGCTCTGCAGCTTCGTGCCGTCGACGCCGGACCAGTTGAGCGCGGCGGCGGCCCGGTCGACCACCACCGAACTGGTCGCGATCTCCGCCTGGGTCAGCAACTCGCGGTCCTGCCACACCCCGGGCAGCAGCACCGACGTCGAGGTGGTGTAGCTCGGCGGGAACAGCAGCGAGGCGCCGAAGCCGACCAGCGCACCCAGCGCGGCGAGGACGGCGAGCAGCCGCCACCGCCGGCGCAGGATCCGGCCGATCGTGACCAGGCGTATCGTGTCGTCGCTCAAGGGTGCGGCCTACTCCCGGCCCGGTCCGGGTCGCCGTCCGGCGCCGCGCCGCCCTCCCGGCAGGCGGCGGCGTAGGCGGCGAGCAGCGACCGCTGGGAGTTCCGCCAGGCGAGCGGCCCGTTGATCCGCTCCTGGCCGACCTTGCCCATCAGGGCCCGCTTCTCCGGATCGTCCAGCAGCTCCGCGACGAGCCGCGCGAACGCGGACTCGTCGTTCGCGGGCGCGTACACGGCGGCGTCCCCGGCGGAGACCCGGGCCTCCCTCAGGTCGAAGGAGACGATCGGGCGGCCCATGACCATGTACTCCAGGACCTTGTTCATGGTCGACACGTCGTTGAGCGGGTTGCGCGGGTCGGGGGAGAGGCAGACGTCCGCGCTGGACAGGTAGCGCACCAGGTCGGCGTCCGGCACCCGCCCGGTGAACTCCACCTGCTCGGCGAGGCCGAGCGTCCGGGACAGCTCCACCATCGCGTCGAAGGTGTCGCCGCCGCCGACGAACACCGCGTGCCAGTCGGTCCGGCCGACCTCGTCGCGCAGCTTCGCCAGCGCCCGCAGGGCGTAGTCGACGCCGTCCTGCGGGCCCATCACGCCGAGGTAGCACAGCAGATGGGGCTTGCCGCGCTTCAACTCCGGCTCCGCCGGCACCGGTTTGAAGCGTTCGGTGTCGGGCGCGCTGCGCACCACGAAGACGTCCTCGGGCCGCTTGCCGCCGCGGCGCAGCGCGACGTCCCGGTAGCTCTCGTTGGTGGCGAGCACCACGTCGGCGGCCCGGTAGGTCCGCCGCTCCAGGGCGCACACGGCCCGGTAGAGCAGGTCCTCGCCGCGGTCGAACCGGGACAGGTACAGCTCGGGCACCAGGTCGTGCTGGTCGAAGACGAACCGCGCGCCGCGCCGCTTCAGCCACAGGGCGGGCAGGAACAGCAGGTCGGGCGGGTTGCAGGCGTGCACCACGTCGACCGGGCCGACCTTCCGGGCCAGCCGGACGGTGTGCCACAGCGCCGAGCCGTACTCCTGGAGGTAGCCGGCCGGCCCGCCGGTGGCGGCGCGCAGGGGGTAGCGGTGGATCCGCACCCCGTCGATCACCGCCTCCGGCTCGGTGTCCCGCTTGGTGCCCTGCGGGCAGATGACGTCCACCGTCCAGCCCGCGTCGCGCAGCGTGGTGCACTCCTGCCACACCCGCCGGTCGAAGGGCACCGAGAGGTTCTCCACCAGGATCAGCGCGCGGCGGGTGCGCCCGCCGCCGCTCCTGTGCTTGGACGACGCGTCACCAGGCAAGGCCCGAGTACCCCGGTTCGGTCCGACGCAGCTCGGCGTCGGGAAGGCGGACGAGATCGACGATCGCCGGGCCCTCGCCGTGCGGCAGAGCCGCCAGCACGGCCGGGTCCTTGGTCCCGACCACGCACACCTCGGCGTGGTCGAGCACCTCGGTGACCGAGTCGGTGAGCAGCTGGGCGAGGTGCGGCAGCCGGGTCTCGATGTACTCGCGGTTGGCCCCGAGCAGCCGGGAGAGGTGCACGTTGGGGTCGTGGATCCGCAGGTCGTAGCCCTTGCCGAAGAGCCGCTCGGCGAGCTCGACCAGCGGGCTCTCCCGCAGGTCGTCGGTGCCGGGCTTGAAGGACAGCCCGAACAGGCCGACCCGGCGCTTGCCGGTGCGCTCGACCAGTTCCACCGCGCGCGCCAGGTGGTCGGCGTTGGACGGCAGCACGTGCGAGAGGATCGGCACCGAGACGTCGGCCCGCTTCGCCGCGTGCACCAGGCTGCGCAGGTCCTTGGGCAGGCAGGAGCCGCCGAAGGCGAAGCCGGGCCGCAGGTAGGCGGGGCTGATGTTGAGCTTGCGGTCGGCCAGGAAGACGTCGATCACCTGGTGCGAGTCCACCCCGAGCGCCTGGCAGACCGCGCCCAGCTCGTTGGCGAAGCCGATCTTGAGGCCGTGGAAGGCGTTGTCCGCGTACTTGATCGCCTCGGCCACCGGGACGGGCACCCGGAACACCTCGCCGGGCAGTCCCCCGTACAGCGCCGCCACCACGTCACCGCTGGCCGCGTCGAGTTGGCCGATGACGGTCTTGGGCGGGTCGAAGAAGTCCCGCACGCTGGTGCCCTCGCGCAGGAACTCCGGGTTGACCGCGACCCCGAAGTCCACCCCGGCGGTGCCGCCGGCGTGCTTCTCCAGGATCGGCACCAGCAGGTCCAGGCAGGTGCCCGGGAGCATGGTGCTGCGGAACACCACGGTCTGCCGCCCGCCCCGCTCGGCCACCGCGGCACCGATCTGCTCGGTGACCCGCTCCAGATAGGTGGTGCACAGGCTGCCGTTGGGCTCCGAGGGCGTGCCCACGCAGACCAGCGACACCTCGCTGCCCAGGATCGCCTCCCGGACGTCGGTGGTGGCGCGCAGCGCCCCGCTCGCCACCATCTCGGCGATCAGCTCGCCGATCCGCTCCTCGACCACCGGGGCCTTGCCGTCGTTGACCAGGTCGACCTTCACCTGGTTGACGTCCACCCCGATGACCTCGTGCCCCAGGCTCGCCAGGCACGCGGCCGACACGCAGCCCACGTAGCCGAGCCCTAAGACGCTGACCCGCATGACCCGTTCCTCCCCTCGGCCAGGCCGTTCCGGCCGGCCATCCGCGCGCCGATCGGACGGCGCACCCCACCCATCAGTAGGCCCCCTGCCCCTGGAGCACCGCGCGCAGCGTCTTCCAGAGGATCACCGCGTCCAGGGCCAGCGACCAGTCCTCCACGTACCGCAGGTCCAGTCGGACCGCCTCCTCCCACGGCAGGTCGCTGCGTCCGCTGATCTGCCACAGGCCGGTGAGCCCGGGTTTGACCAGCAGTCGGCGCCGGATGTCCGGGCCGTACGCCGCGGACTCCTCCGGCAGCGGCGGCCGCGGGCCGACCAGCGACATCGAGCCGGTGAGGACGTTGAGCAGCTGCGGGAGCTCGTCCAGCGAGTACCGGCGCAGCACCCCGCCGACCCGGGTCACCCGGGGGTCCCGGCGGAGCTTGAACAGCAGGCCGGCGCCCTCGTTGCGCTCGGCGAGCCCGGCCTTGGCCCGGTCGGCCCCGACCACCATGGTGCGGAACTTGACCAGGGTGAACGCGCGGCCGTCCTTGCCGATCCGGTGCTGCCGGTAGAACGCCCCGCCCCGGCTGTCCGCCAGCACGAGCAGTCCGACGGCCAGCATCAGCGGCGAGAACAGCACCAGCAGCACGGCGGCGCCCAGCCGGTCGACGACCTCCTTGACGGCCCGGGGGCCGCCGGTGAAGGTCGGCATGCTGACCCGCAGCATCGGGATGCCGAGCACCGCGTCGACGTGCAGCCGCGGGCCGGCCACCTCCATCAGCACCGGGGCGACCACCATCTCGGCGTCGCCGCCCTCCAGGTTCCAGGCCAGCCGTTGCAGCCGGTCCGGAGTCCAGTGCGGGTCCGGGGTGACCGCGACGACCCGGTAGCCGTCCCGGTGCACGTGGTTGGCCACGTCCGTCAGCCGGCCGACCACCGGTACGCCGTCCAGCCGGTCGGCGCCCCGGCCGAGGGTGTACGGCGTGCACACCGCGTCCACCCGCCAGCCCAGGTGCGGGAACTTGCGGGTCCGGGTGATCAGGTCGCGCACCGTGGCCGGGCTCCCGGCGGCGAGCACCGGGCGCAGGCAGCGCCCCGCGTTGCGCTGCTTGTGCAGCCACAGGCGCAGCAGGTACCGCTCGGTCATGGTGACGGCCGTGATCGCCGGGATCGCGACGAAGATCCAGAGCCTGATGTTGTGCGAGCCCAGGGCGATGCCGCCGAGCGCCAGCACGACGGCCGCCGTGAACAGCGCCCGGCCGAGCCGGCGGAACTCCTCGGCGCCCTGGCCGAGCACCGGCGCGGCCCAGGAGCGGGTCATCGCCAGCGCCCCCAGCACCAGCAGTTCGGTGCCGAAGGCGAGGATGCCCCACTTCTCGTGCCAGTTGGCGGCGTCCCGTACGCCGAAGAAGCCGCCGATCGCCGCCACCACCAGGGCGGTGGCCGCGGTGTCGCTGATCATCACGGCCCGGCGGTACTGCTGTTCCCAGTCGATCGTGGACCGGCGCAGTCGTCGGTCCGCCGAACGCCCCCGCGTCGACGGGGACTGGGACCGGGACGGGGACCGGCCGACTAACTCCCCCTCCCCGTGCTCAACCGCTCCTTCCAAGTCGCCAGTGGGTTCGACGTGTTCGCTCCACACGGTTCCTCCCCCCGGGAGGCCGGGGCCTCCCGCACTGTTCCTCCCCTCGGGAGGCACCGCCTCCCGGTACCGCGCTGTTCCTACCTCCGGGAGGCCCCCGCCCCCGGCGCATGGCGAATCCACCTGTTGCAGCGCTACTCGAAAGAACCCCCATCGGGCGTCGGGGAACGACCGATCCCCACGCCTGCCGCCGGGGGCGCCACCGGTCGCTCGCAGCGTCGACCGGTGGATCACTTGAATGCCGCCTTGCGCCCATCCCTGCGGGGCGAAAATCAATGTAGAGCATCCGGGTCGCCCAAAGAGCTGGATGTGTGAAACACGTGCTCGACATTTGAAGAACGATCTTCGGAAGAAGATCGCCGGAGCCCGTTCCGAAAGCGCCCGCATCCCCGGTGACCTGCGGAATCGACGCTCGCCGGGTGACCGTGACGGTGTGAAGAAACGGACTGGTGGTGGGTGATTTACCGCTGGGGCCACTGTGAATCGTGAATTCCGGTGTGACGGAAGGGAAAGCGGAACACCCATGAGGTCCGGACCATCTCATTCCGGCCAGGGCCCGTTCGGTTCGCGTCGCCGTGCCCGGATCCGGCCTCCCCGGCGCCGTTGATCAGCCGTCTACCGGCGGCTCCTACGGTCGGTCCCATCGGCAAGTTCCGCACCGCTCAGAAGGACTCTCATGATCGACCCCGTCGTGTCGTCGCGCCGCGACACGTCCTGGATCGGCGACGATCCACGCTTCGGCGAGTTGCGCGCCGCGTACCGCCGGTTCGTGTTCCCGGTGACCGCAGCGTTCCTGCTCTGGTTCCTGACGTACGTGCTCTGCTCGGCCTACGCCCGTGACCTGATGGCGACCAAGGTCGTCGGCCACGTCAACGTGGCCCTGGTCTTCGGGCTGCTGCAGTTCGTCTCGACCTTCGGCATCGCCCTGGCCTACGGCCGGTACGCCGCCCGGCGGTTGGACCCGCTGGCCGAGGCGCTGCGCAGTGCGGACGCGGCCCATTCCGACCCCGCGGGCCGGACCGGCCGGGGCGGCGACCAGGAACCGACGGAGATCCCGGCATGACCCAGCACCTGCAACTCGCCGCCGAGGCGGCGAAGTCGAACTCCACCAAGGGCCTGACCATCGGCCTCTTCGTCGCCCTGGTGGCGGTGACCCTGGTCATCACCCTCTGGGCCCGGCGGAGCACCCGGGGCACCGGCGGCTTCTACACCGGCGGCGGCGAGTTCTCCGCGCTGCAGAACGGCATCGCCATCTCGGGCGACTACCTCTCCGCGGCCTCCTTCCTCGGCATCGCCGGGATCATCGCGCTCGCCGGGTACGACGGCTTCCTCTACTCGATCGGCTTCCTGGTCGCCTGGCTGGTCGCCCTGCTGCTGGTCGCCGAACTGCTGCGCAACACCGGCCGGTTCACCATGGCCGACGTGCTGGCCGCGCGACTGCGCAGCGGGCCGATGCGGACCGCCGCCGGGGTGTCGACCATCGTGGTCTCGATCTTCTACCTGATCGCCCAGATGGTCGGCGCCGCCACCATCGTGGGGCAGCTGCTGGACGTCAAGGGCGCCGCCGCACAGGTCTGGACCATCGTCGGGGTCGGCGCCCTGATGATCGTCTACGTGGTGGTCGGCGGGATGAAGGGCACCACCTGGGTGCAGATCGTCAAGGCGGTGCTGCTGATCGCCGGCGCGGCCACCATGACCGTGTGGGTGCTGGCGAAGTACGGCTTCAACCTCAGCCACCTGCTCGGGGACGCCGCGGCGGCCTCCAAGAAGGGCGACGCCTTCCTCGAACCCGGCCTGAAGTACGGGGCGACCGACGGCTGGTCGAAGCTCGACCTGGTCAGCCTCGGCACCGCGCTGGTGCTCGGCACCGCCGCGCTGCCGCACGTGCTGGTCCGCTTCTACACCGTCCCGACCGGCCGGGACGCCCGCAAGTCGGTCAACTGGTCGATCGGCATCATCGGGGTCTTCTACCTGATGACCCTGGTGCTCGGCTTCGGCGCGGCCGCCCTGGTCGGCACGGCGACGATCAAGGCGAAGGACCCGTCCGGCAACACCGCCGCCACCCTGCTGGCCGAGCACCTCGGCGGCGGCGCGGGCACCACCGGCGGCTCCCTGATGCTCGCCTTCATCGCGGCGGTCGCCTTCGCCACCATCCTCGCGGTGGTCGCCGGGCTCACCCTCACCTCCTCGTCCTCCTTCGCCCACGACCTCTACGCCAACGTGATCCGCAAGGGCCGGGCCACCGAACGGCAGGAACTGGTCACCGCGAAGATCGCCGCCGTGGTGATCGGGGCCGTCGCGGTCGCCCTGTCGATCTTCGCCCGGGACCTCAACGTGGCGTTCCTGGTCGCCCTGGCCTTCGCCATCGCCGCCTCGGCCAACCTGCCCGCCATCCTGCTGACCCTGTTCTGGAAGCGCTTCACCACCTTCGGCGCCAAGTGCGGCATCTACGCCGGCCTGGTCAGCGCGATCGGCCTGGTGCTGCTCTCCCCGATCTGCTGGGGCGGCGCGAGCGCCACCGTGCCCGCGGTGAAGCTGACCGCCGCCCAGGCGAAGGACTGCGGGGTGCCCGCCGCCACCAAGGAGGTCGGCAACGCCACCGCACTGATCTCCTGCACCACCACCGCACCCGTCCCGCTGCAGAACCCGGGCATCGTCTCGATCCCGATCGGGTTCGCGGCCGCGATCGTCGGCTCGCTGGTCGGCGGTCGCCGCCGCCGCGACGAGGACCCGGACGGCCGAGGCTTCGAGCAGCTCGAAGTCCGCGCGCTCACCGGCGTGGGGCGGTAGACCATGACGACGGGATCCAACCTCGACGAGTTCCTCTCCGACCTCGCCCGCTACGCCGCCGCCGAGGTGCTGACCGCCCAGCTCACCGCGGACACCCTGCGCAAGTACCTGCGCGCCGGGCTGATCGTCCCGGACGACCTGTGCGCCGGCGACACCGACGGCTACTCCCAGCGGGTGCTGCACGCCGGGCGGACGTACTCCGTGGTCGCGCTGACCTGGCTGCCCGGGCAGTCCACCCCGATCCACGACCACATCGCCTGGTGCGTCTCGGGTGTGGTCGAGGGCGTGGAGGTGGACGAGGCGTTCCGGCTCTGGCGGCTGCCCCGCTCCGGGCGCCGGGTCCTGGTGCCGGCCGGCCGGACCACCTGCTCGCCCGGCCGGGTCCAGCTGCTGGTGCCGCCCGACGAGGACGTCCACCGGGTCTCCAACGGCGGCACCGGCCGCGCGGTCTCGCTGCACGTCTACGGCGCCGACATCACGCTGAACGGGAACAGCTCGATCAACCGGGTCTTCGGCCAGGAGGTGGTGCCCGTCCCGCCGGACGGCGCCCGCCTGGTGAGCTGGCGCCACCCGGACGAGCTGGGCTGCTGACCGGTCGACGGGCCGTCCGCTCCGGACGGCCCGTCAACCGCGTTCCGGGCCCGGCCAGCGGTCGAGGCAACCACCCTAGGGCGTACGGCAGTTCGACCGCTTGCCGGGCCCCTTGCGCGGGACGGCCGATCGCGTACAGTCGATGGCGGTGTGCCGGGAAGCCTGGTCGGCGTGAAGGTCGCGTGCGCCTCCTCGCGGTCGGGAGGTGCCGTGGACACGGTTCCGACCGCTGGAGCGCGCCATGGACGTCGTCGTCCCCCTCGTGGTCTTCCTCGCCTTCGTCACGCTGGTGCTCACCGCGCCGCGCTTCGACGCGTTCCGCGGGCGACGCCGGTCCGCCGAGCTGGGCGGTGAACTGACGGAACGTCATGACTTCAGGCCCAGGCCGGAGTTCACCGCCTCCCGGCTGCCGGTGGCCGGTCCGCCGTTCCACTACGGCGCCGCCCAGCGGCTCACCGACCAGGTGGGCGGCGTGCTCGACGGGCTGCCGCTCACGGTGGCCGGGTACAGCTGCCGGTACAACGGCGAGACCCACGTCTACGGCCTCGCGGTGCTGTCGCTGCCCTCCCCGGTGGACCGGGTCGAGGTCCGGCACGAACGGCCCTTCCACTCCGTCCTGGTCACCGAGCCGGTGCCCGAGGGGCGGGTCACCAGCGGGGAGAGCGACTTCGACGCCCGGTACCGCAGCTACGCCGCCGACCCGGAGCAGGCCCGGCGGGTGCTGTCCGCCCCGCGGGTGCGCGAACTGGCGGCCGCGCCGCAGCCGTTCAGCTGGCGGGTGGACGGCACCGACCTGCTGCTCTGGCGCTCCGGCGGCTGGGACTCGGCGGACGCGCTGCTCGGCTGCGTCCGGGCGGTGACCTCGGTGCTCCGGCCGGTGGACGCGTAGCGGGCCCCGGGGTCGGCGCCCGTACCCGCCCGTCCCCGCTGGTCAGCGCCCGTCAGCGCCCGTCAGCGCCCGGCGAGGTGCCGGAAGCCCGGGTGCCCGTCCAGGAGTTCGGCGTACCGGCCGCTCGCGGTGGCGGTCCCGTCGGAGAGCATCACGACGGTGTCCGCCGCCTCGATGGTGGACATCCGGTGGGCGATGACCAGCAGGGCGCACTCCTTGCGGAGCCGGTTGAGGTTCACCGTCAGCGCGGCCTCGTTGGCCGGGTCGAGGTGGGCGGTGGGTTCGTCCAGCAGCAGCAGCCGGGGCCGGGCCAGCAGCGCACGGGCGATGGCCACCCGCTGGCGCTCGCCGCTGGACAGGCCCAGCCCGCGGTCGCCGACCTCGGTGTCCAGCCCGGCCGGCAGGCCGTTCACCTTCTCTGCCAGGTTGACCAGGTCGAGGACCTCCCACAGCCGGTCCTCGGGCGCGTCCGGGGCGGCGTAGCAGAGGTTGTCCCGCAGGGTGCCGTGCAGGATCGGGCAGTCCTGCTCGACCCAGCCGATGTGCGCGCGCCAGTCCTGGAGACTGAGCTCCTCGGCCGGCCGCCCGGCGAGGCTGATGCTGCCGCTCCACGGCTCGTAGAAGCGGTTGATCAGGGCGAAGGTGGTCGACTTGCCGGCCCCGGACGGGCCGACCAGGGCGACCAGCCCGTGCGGCGGGACGGTCAGCGACAGCCCCCGGAGGATCGGCGTGTCCGGGCGGTAGCCGAACCGGAGGTCGCGGATCTCCAACGACGGTGCCGCGGCGGACGGTTCACGGCCGTCGAGGGCGGCGGCGCCGTCCTCGACCGGGAGGGCGTGCACCTCCTGGATCCGGTCGATGGAGCCCTTGGCCCGGTTCACCGAGGCGATGCCCTCCATCAGCTCGGTGACCGGCCCGGTCAGCTGGGTGGCGTACAGCAGCATCGCCACCAGCGCGCCGAGCGACAGGGCACCCCGGTCGACCCGGGCCGCGCCGAGCAGCAGGACCAGCACGAAGGCGGCGTTGATGGCGAGTTGGGCGACGGGGGCGATCAGGGCGGTCAGCCGGGCACCGCGCAGCGCCGCGTCGTAGGCGCCGTGGGAGAGCGCGTCGAGCCGGTCGATCTCGCGCTGCTCGGCCCGGTTGGCCCGGACCGTGCGCAGCGCCGACAGGGCCCGTTCCAGTCCGGCCGAGATCGCGCCGACGGTGCCCTGCAGCTCGGTCGAGGAGCGGCCGATCTCCGCCGACAGCCGGTGCACCACCAGGCCGCAGCCGAGCAGCACCCCCAGGATGAGCAGCATCAGGACCGGGTCCAGCACGAACATCGCCGCCACGCTGCCCAGGGCGACGCACAGGTTGGTGGAGATCTGGACCGACACGTGCGTCAGCGCCTCGCGCAGGACGACCACGTCCGTCGAGGCGCGGGCCATCAGATCGCCGACCCGAAGCCGGTCGAAGGCCTCCATCCGGACCCGTAACAGCCGCGCGATCAACCCGGTCCGCAGGCCCAGCACGAAGCGCTCGCCGGTGCGTTCCAGCAGGAACACGGCGACGGCGCCGATCAGCGCCTGGGTCAGCAGCAGCAGGACGAGGACGGTGACCGGGAGCAGCAGCGGCCGGTGCGCGGTGAGCGCGTCGACCACCCCCTTGGCGGCCAGGGGCTGGGCGACGCCCACGGCGGCTGCGGTGAGGGTGAGCACCAGGGCGGCGGCCAGGGCGGGTCGTTGCCCCTTGGTCAGGTTCCACAGCTGTCGAAGCATGGTGTGCTCGGCTCCCCTCTCGTGTGCCCGGATCCCCCGGAGGTGCGACGGCCGGGGGTCAGCGGGGCTCCACCAGCCCGGAGGACCGGAGTTGGTCGGTCATGGCGGTGAGGTCCTGCTGCGCCTCGCCCGCTTCGATGCCGAAGTGGGCGGCGAACTCGGCGGCCACCTCGTCCAGGCTGTGGCCGTCCAGCAGGCGTTGCAGGGCGTAGGCGCCGGTCTGGTTGAGCTGCCAGTAGGCCCCGGTGCGCCGGCTGAGCAGTACGGCGCCGTCGTCGGTGTCGGTGGAGACCGTGTGGGTGGTCAGGCGGAGCGTCATGCGGCCCTCCCGGGCGTGGTCGTGGCGCGGGGCCGGTTGTGGTGGGCGCGGGGCCGGTGGTCAGGCGGTCGGCGCAGGCTGCTGTTCGGGGCCGTGCGACCCGCGCGTGCCCCGCTTGGGGGCGACGGTGACCATCGGCCGGAAGTAGCCGTCGGGGTACGGCTCGTCGATGATCCGGCCCTCGGCCTCGACCCAGGCGTGGGCGCCGAACGGCGTGGTCCGCACCCCGGCCTGCCAGGTGGGCCAGGTGCCCTTGAACCGGCACAGCACGGCGGTGGCGATCGAGCGCTGGAGGCAGTTGTGGACGGCGCAGCGCAGGCTGACCGCGACCACCGCGCCGCGCGCCGCGGAGGCCCGGGCGGCGGTGACCGGCCGGGCGCCGGTGCTCAGCACCCCGAGCACGGTGCTCAGGTGCCGGGGCGACAGCCTGGCCAGCGGACGGGCGATCGCCACGGCGGCGAGCGGGAGCAGGCGCCGGTGCAGGGGCAGTCGGGTGCGCGACTGGAGTGCGACGGGCGGGCTGGTCACGGCGTCTCCTCGGGGTCGGTGCCGGGGTGCGGACGGTCGGCGCCACCGGCCGGGCCGACCAGGGCGGGCTGGGCGGCGGGGCGGGCCGCGATCTCCCGCAGCCACAGCTCGGCGCCGATGGTCGCCTCCAACTGGGCGGACCAGACGTCCCCGGAGCGCGGCGGGGTGACCAGGGTGGTGCGCAGCCGCCGTACGTCGATCAGGCCGCGGCGGCCCAGTTCGGAGTCCGCGAAGAGGTCCAGCAGGTCGGGGACGTGCTCCTGGAGGGCACGGTCGACGGGCTCCTCGCAGTCGCCCTTGGTGGTCCGGTTGAGGATCACCTCGGGCACCAGGCCCTGCATCGCGGTGGCCAGCACCGGCTTGAACTGCCAGGGGCTGTAGCGCTCGTGGGTGCGGATCGACAGCACGGCCTCGACCACCCGGTCGTCCAGGTAGGGCAGTTCGAGCGGCAGCCCGGCGGCGGCGTACTCGCGGACGATCAGCCGGAGCACCGGGCCCGCGCTGCGCAGGGCGGTGAGCGCCTCGTGCTGGCCGCGGTCGGGCGCCAGCGGTGCGACCTGGCCGGCCACCTCGCGGAAGATCCGCTGGGTGGTCCGCACCGCGTCCGCGCTGGCCCACGGTGTCGTCGGGATGCGCTCGCCCCAGCCGAGCGACGGGGTGCGGGGCGGCGGCGCGCTGCGGCCGAGGTCGTCGGCGGACTGCCGCCACCAGCCGCCGAGGTCGCCGCCGCGCAGCAGTCCGGTCAGGCTGGGCAGCAACGGCCAGTCGTTGAGCGCCTGGTGGGCACGCAGTTGCCGCCAGGCGTCCAGGGGGCTGCGGCGCAGCAGGGTGTGCAGGTAGGCCGCGCCGCCGGTGAACAGTTCGTCCGCCCCGTGCCCGGCCAGGTGCCGGGTGGCGCCGTGCTCGACCAGGTGCCGGATCCCGTAGCGGACCGCGTTCATCCCCCGGGTGGCCGCGCGCGGGGCCTCGGTGTCGATCGTCCAGTACGGCGGGGCGAACACCGGCGGGGCGTCGGTGTCCGGCACGGTCAGGTGCTCACCGTGCTCCAGCAGCCGGGCGGCCTGGCCGGCGTACAGCGGGTCGTCGTTGATCGCGCTGCCGCCGGTCCAGCAGAAGGTGAGCAGGTCGGGGGTGTGCTCGGCGGCGAGGAAGCAGAGCGAGGTGGAGTCCATCCCGCCGGACAGGTCGGCCGACAGCCGCCCCTCCTCCTGGCGGCGCAGGGCGACCGCGGCGCGCAGCCGCTCGCGCACCGCCTCGGCGCCCCGGGCCAGCGGGAGGTCCGGCTCGGGCGGCTGCCACCAGCGCACCGACCGGGCGGCCCCGTCACCGGGGAGCACCAGGCAGGAGTCCGACGGCACTTGGTGCACACCGCGCCACCAGCTGCGCTCGCTCAGCGGGGTGAAGAGCATCCCGTACGTCACGCTGGCGGCGATCAGGTCCTCGTCCGGTTCGGCACCGGTCAGCTCGGCCAGCACGTCGGCCCGGTCGGCGGCGATCGGCACACCGTCCAGCCGGGCGGTGAACACGAGGCGCGTTCCGGTGACGGTGCCCTGGAACCGCACCTGCCCGTGCACGGAGGCCACCACATGGGTGTTGCCGGGCAGGCTGCGGGCCAGCGCGTCCAGGTCCGAGAGCTCGCGCACGGAGGAGACCAGCGCGTCCAGCCGGGCCCGGTCGACCGGGCTGGGCCCGAACGCGGCGACCCGGACCGGGCCGGCCTCGGCGACCACCAGTTCCTCGGGCGCCCACGAGCCCGCGAGCCAGGGGCGTCCGGAGGCGTGGTTCACCAGCCGCGGCGCTTCGCGCCGTGCCTCGTCCGCGATCTGACGGTGGGCCCGGGCGCCGCCCGGGGAATCCGGAAAGACCACGAGGTGGTCGTTGGGCGACTTCACCTCTCTCACCCCCAGGTATCACGGTTGCATCACGGTTATCAGGGCTTAATCAGCGCCCCGGGTGCTTCGCCCCAGAACCGTGCACCACCGGTGGAGGTCGCACAACCGGCTGAATCCGGCCCGGTTGGGGATCACGCCATTTGATCGGCGGATGATTCACGCCATCAGGCGTCGATAATATGCCGATCATGATAGTGATGGACCCTGTTGTGATCGATTTTGATCGAGTTGGGCGCTGACATGTCCACATCGTCGAATGATTCGATCACCCAATGATTTGTTGACGATTCACCCGTATGAATATCGAAGTCGCGGTGCAATGGCCTGATCTCCATCGTCCGTGTAGACACCATGAGCAGTTGACGGCTCAATGAATCCGAGGCCACGCCAGGCCTCGATCTCGATGGATTGGAGAGCACCGTGACCAAGAGCCAGAAGCTCCCCGTGCGCTACACCCCGCCGGCGGCCGCCAAGGTCGGCGACTTCACCAAGGACACGGACGGCACCATCTACACCAAGAAGGACGCGACGACGTTCGGTTTCAAGAAGCCGCGTTGATGTCGGTCCTGCCTCGATAGACCCGCATGACCGGACGGCCCGCCAGCCCAGCTGGCGGGCCGTCCGCCCGTTGTGCGGACCGGCGTGAGGCGGCCCCGCTCCGCCTGCGGCGCACGTCGGGCCGGCGCGCCCCCTCGGCGCCGCGATCCACCGCCGGACCGGCGGGCGTCCGGCGCCCCGGATCAACTCACGCTACGGATCGGTAGGATGACGGACCGTCAACCACCGTGCGCTGGAGGAGCCGTGCCAGAGCTGCGTTTCACCGTCCTGGGGCCGCTGCGGGTCTGGCGCGAGGGCCGCGAGCTGCGGTTCAACCGGGCCCGGGACCGCGCGGTGCTCGCGGTGCTCCTCGCCGCCGCCGGACGGCCGGTACCGGTGGGGGAGATCGTGGACGGGGTCTGGGGTGAGGAGGGTGACGAGGCACCGGACCGGGTCGGCGCGCTGCCCGGCCATGTCTACCGGCTGCGCAAGGCGCTGGACGGTCCGGCCGCGGAACGGTCCGGTGCGAGCGTCCTGCGGCACGAGGGCAAGGGGTACCGGCTGGACGTCGACCCCGAGGCCGTCGACCGGACGGCCTTCCTGGCCGGGATCGCCGAGGCCGCCACCGCCCGCCGCAACTGGCAGCCGGAGCGGGCCCGGTCGCTGCTCTCCGACGCCCTCGCACTGTGGACCGGCCGCGCCCTGGGCGACGTCCCCGGGCCGTTCGCGGCGCACGAACGAGACCTGCTGGACGGCTGGCGGGAGGAGGCGCTGCGGCACCGCCGGGACCTCGACCTGGAGCTGTCCGGCCCGACCGGCCCGGCACCGGGCGCCCGGGCCGTCCGCCGGCCGTTCCAACTGCCGCCCGACATCGCGGAGTTCGCCGGACGGCAGACGCAGCTGGCCGAGATCGCCGAGGTGCTGACCGGGCCGCCCGGGCCGACGGCTCCGCTGATCCGTGTCACCGGCCCGGCCGGGACCGGCAAGAGCGCCCTGGCGGTGCACGCCGCCCACCGGGCCGAAACCGCCTACCCGGACGGGCAGTTGTACGCCGACCTGCGCGGCGTCGGACCGGAGGCGGTGCCCGGGACCCTCGCCGCCTTCGTCCGCGCACTGGGCGTCGAGGAGTCGGCGGTGCCGACCGATCCGGCCGACCGGCGGGCGCTGTTCCACCGAATGCTGGCCGGACGGCGCGTCCTGGTCGTGCTGGACGGTGCCCCCGCCGTGGAACCGGTCCGCCCGCTGCTGCCGACGGCACCCGGCTGTGCCGCCATCGTCACGCTCGCCGAGTCGAGTGACCCGGGCCCGGGCCCCGACGGTGGGCACACCGTCCGGCTGGGCCGACTGAGCCCGGCCGACGCGCTGTTCCTGCTCTACCGGCTCCTCGGCCCGGCCCGGGCGGCCCGGGAGCCGCACTCCGCCCGGGCCCTGGCCGCCGCCTGCGACTACCTGCCGGGCCCGCTGTGCCGCGCGGCCGACCTGCTGCTGCGCCGGCCGTCCTGGTCGATCTCGGCCCTGGTCCCCCCGGTGCTGGGACGGCAGCGGTGCGGCGGCTGAGCCCGGGCCGGCGGAGCCTGCGGGGCGGGCGGCGCCGGGCCTCCCGCCGGAACGCACCGGCGGACGCGCCGAGGGCGCGCCCTCGGACTGCCGCCCCGGGCCCGCCGTCAGGACGACGGTCGAACCGTGCGACCGGCGCGACCGGTGAGGAGCGGTGAGCCGGACCGGACCCGACGGCGGCGGGGTCGGGCTGGGCTTCAGGCTGCTGGGCCCACCGGCCGGATGGTGCCACGAGCGCCCGCTCGACCTGGGGCGGCGGCAGCAACAGGCCTTCCTCGCCATGCTGTTGGCCCGGCCGGGCCGGGTGCTGACGGCCGAGGCACTCGCGGCCGGGGTCTTCGAGGAGGACCGCCCGCCGGCCCGGCCCAGGTCCGTGCTGGCCACCCACGCCTACCGGCTGCGCCGGGAGTTCAAGAAGTTCGCCGCCGAGCACCTGCTGGTGACCGTCGACGGCGGTTACCGGTTGGACGTACCCGCCGGGGCGGTGGACGTCGGCACCTTCGACGCCCTGGTCGGGCAGGCCGACCGGGCCGCCGCCGCCGGTGAACTCCCACGCGCCCGCGAGCTGTTGGACCAGGCCCTGGCCCTGCACCGGGGCGAGCCGCTGGCCGGCCTGCCGGGCCCGCACGCCGCCGAGCTGCGTCTTCGGCTGGTCCTTCGCCGGCTCACGGCCCTGGAGGCCAAGCTCGGCCTGGACGTCGAGCTGGGGGACAGCCCGACCTGCCTGGTCGACCTCGGCCGGGCCGTCTTCGCCCACCCGTTCCACGAGCGCTTCCGGGCCCTGCTGGCAGCGGAGCTGCACCGCGTGGGCCGGCCGGCCGAAGCCCGCGCGGTGCGGGCCGAGGCCCACCGGTTCTTCGAGGAACAGGGACTGGGGCAGCCGGAGTTGGACACCCCACCGGTCCGGACCGGGCGCACCGCCGCCACCCCGGCCGGCGCCCCCGCCACCGTTCAGGCCCCCGATCCGACGCGACTGCCCGCCGCCGTCGCCGACTTCACCGGCCGCCGTGCCGCCGTGGCGCGACTGACCGCGGAACTCCGCCGACCCGACCCGGCCGCCGTGGTCGTGCTCGCCGTCAACGGTCTGGGCGGGGTCGGGAAGACCACCCTGGCCCTGCACGTCGCCCACGCGCTGCGCGACCACTACCCCGACGGCCGGCTCCACCTGGACCTGCGCGGCACCCGGGCCGACCCGCTCGACCCCGCCGAGGCCCTCGCCGTGCTGCTCACCGCCCTCGGCACGGCCGAGCGGACGATCCCCGCCGACCCGGTCGAGCGCGCCGCGCTCTACCGCACCACGGTGGCCGGGCGCCGGCTGCTGCTCCTGCTGGACAACGCGGCCGACGCCGCCCAGGTGCTCCCGTTGCTGCCCGGCACCCGGAGCTGCGCGGTGCTGGTCACCAGCCGGAGCTGGCTGAGCGGGCTGCCCGGGGCCCAGCACCTCCACCTCGACGCCCTGGCGCCGTCCGAGGCGCTCGACCTGCTGGCCGCCGAGGCCGGGCGGGCCAGGGTCGAGGCCGAGCCCGGGGCGGCCGCCGCGATCGCCGAGGCCTGCGGCCTGCTGCCGCTGGCGGTGCGGGTGGCCGGTTCCCGGCTGGCCGCCGACCCCGGGCAGCCGCTCGCCGGGCTCGCGGCGAGCCTCGCCGACGAGTCGACCCGGCTCGCCGAACTCACCTACCACCACACCGCGGTGGAACCCGCCCTGGCGCTCTCCTACGCCCGGCTGGACGCGGCGCAGGCCTGTGCCCTGCGGCTGGTCGCGCTGCCGGACACACCTGAACTCGCGCTCCCGGCCGCCGCCGCGCTGCTCGACCTGGGCCCCGAGGAGGCCCGCGCCCGGCTGGAGTCCCTGGTGGACCTCAACCTGCTGCAGTCCCCGGCCGCCGACCGCTACGGCTGCCACGACCTGGTCCGGGTGTTCGCCCGGCAGCGGAGCGACCGACAGGACGCTCCCGGGGCGGTCACCGCCGCGTTCGCCCGGCTGCTCGACCACTGCCTGGCGGGCGCCCGCAACGCGGCGGCGGCCGCCCACCGCACCGACCTGGCCCGGCGCGGCGAGGCCCCGGTGGTGACCACCGGGGCGGGCCCGGCCTTCCGCAGCATCGAGGCGGCCAACACCTGGATGCGGGCCCAGAGCGCCCTGCACCACGCGGTGGTCCACCGGGCCTGCGGTGACGACGGGCTGTCGCTGACCCAGGCCGCCGAGCTGGTGGACACCATGGGCGGGGCGTTCTTCGGCCGCGGCTACGCGGCCTCGGTGGCCGAGCTCGCGGGCCGGCTGGCCGAGGCCGCGCACCGGCGTGCCGAGCCGGCCGCCGAGGCCCTGGCCCGCTCGGTGCGCGGCGGCATGCTCTGGCACACCGGCCGCTTCGCGCAGGCCGGCGTCGAGCTGGACCGGGCGCTGCCGCTGTGTCGGGGGCGGGAGTTGCGCGGGCTGCGGGCGCGGGTGCTGCACCTGCTCGGGGCGACCGCCCGGCTGGAGCGGCGCTACGAGGAGGCGATCGTCGTGCTGGGCCGGGCCGCCGCGCTCTTCCACCGACTCGGGGACGCGGCGGCGGAGGGCCTGACGCTCGGCGAGCTCGCCGTCTGCCAGGCGCAGACCGGCCGCTTCGCGCGGGCCCGGGCCACCGCCGTCCGGGGAGCCGAGCTGACCGGTCGGCAGTTCCGCGGCGCGGAGGCGGTCAGCCGGTTCTACCTGGCCCGGGTGCTGCACCTGGGCGGCGACCTGGCCCCGGCGCTCGCCGAGGCCGAGCATGCGCACAGACGGCTGGGCAGCTTCGGCCTGACCGACTACCAGGTCGCCGCGGGCCTGCTGGTCGCCCAGGTCCACCTGGCGGCGGGGCGGGCGGGGGCCGCCGTCCGCTCGGCGGAGGCGACCCTGCCGCTGGCCCGGCAGGCCTCGGGCACGCTCGAAGGGTACGCGCTGGGCGTCCTCGGCGAGGCCTGCGCGATGCTGCGCCGCACCGACCGGGCCCGCGACCTCCTGAACGAAGCACTGCGCCGGTTCCGGCAGTTGGAGCTCCCGGTGCACGCGGCGGAGGTCGAGTCGGCGCTGCACGGGCTGGCCTGATGGGCATGCTCATCGTTTGTCCATCGCGGTGTCCGAACCTTCCGGTGTGCCCGGTCGAAGGACCGGGTCGCGATCGAGAGGGAGAACCGGGATGTTCGTCAACGGAGTCCGCAAGACGGCCGTCGCCCTGCTCGGCACGGCGCTGGTCGCCGGCCTCGGCCTGGCCGGCGCCGGCAGCGCCGCGGCGTCGAGCGGCGGCGGCTGCGGCGGCACCGACACCGAGCGGGCCTGCGTGAGTGCGGGGAACGGCCAGGTGACGGCGCAGGCGTACAGCAACTTCGGCAACGGCAACTGCAACGAGGAGGTGATCCTCTGGGACTACACCACCGGTGGCCGGGCGCTGGACACCACCTTCGGCTGTCACAGCGGTGAGTACACCTACTCCTACACCCTCACCAACCCGAGCGGCGGCCACGACTACAAGGCCGAGGTGCGCTTCTACTGGCCCGGCGGCAGCGGCTACGACTACCAGCTCAGCCCCGACCTGTTCTACTGACCGACGCCCCAGCGGCGGGTACTGACGGGCGGTCGCCCCACCCCCGGGGGCGGCTGCCCGTCAGCGCTGATCATCAGGTCGGCGCGTACGGAAACCGTCAAGACGGCGGCCCGCGCATTCCGGTGCGGCGCGCGGGCCGTCAAGATCGTCCTCCGGGGGCGTCACCCGCGCCTCCGTCCGAACGGTCATCACACGGGGGAACGGCCATGGCGCAGCTGCTCGTCGAAGAGAACTTCCAGCACCTGGACGGCGACGACGTGGAGTCGCTGATCGAGGCGCTCACCGGGCTCGGCTTCAGCGCCGAGCCCACCCAGCCGCGTACGGCGGCCCGGGGCGGGGAGTGGACGCTCCACCTGCACTGGCTCCGGGACGACCTCGGGCCGGTGACCGGCGACGACGTGGCGCTGGCGCTGGTCCGGGCCGTGACGGCGACGCTGGGCCAGGTGCACGAGGTCGGCCCGGGCGGGACGTGCGTGCGGGGCCGCACCCTGCCGGTCCGGATCGACATCCACGGCCGGGCGGGGGAGTTGATCAGGTCCATCGAGCTGCCGGGCGCCCCGGCGAACGGCGCCAAGGCCGCCAAGGCGGCGGCGCCGCGCTGGTGGCGCGGCACCCAGCCGGCGGCCGCCGACGGTCCGACGCCCGGCTCGCTCGGTTTCAGCGGCTGAGCCCGGCCACCGGCCCCCGGGCCTCCGATCCCTGACCCCTGGCCGCCGGCCACCGATCACTGACCCCGGGTGCCCGGGACGTCGGCCCGTCCGACGTCCCGGGCACCCGTCGTTCGTGGGTGGTGCGTCGACGGGGGCGCCGAGGCCGGAACGGCGCTGGTCCGGGCCGTGCCCCGGAATTGGTCCAGACCTAAATGGTCCAGACCTATTGACCGGTTCGGCCGCCCCTCCTACGATCCGGTCCGGCACAGCCCCACATGTCCCCCACCTCATCCAGCCGGGCGGCACGCCCCCCACGCGTCGGTCATGTCCATGGCGCCCGGCCGGGAAGGGAGTTCAGCATGTTCCGTCGGAGGTCGCGCACCCCCCGTGCGTCGGATGGTCTCCGCCCCACTCCGGCCCCCGGCCGTCCCGCGGACGGCCGCCCCGGGAGCGAGCCGCCCCGGACGGCCCCGGAGCGCGCCACCCGGGTGCACCGGAGCGACCGCGCCCAGCCCGGCCCGACGGTGCTGCGGCGCTCGCTGGCCGTGGTGAGCGCGGCCGCGGTCATCGGGGCCGGGATCGCCGCCGTGGGCTCGGTCACCGCCGGCGCGGCGACCACCAACCTGGTGACCAACCCCGGGTTCGAGAACGGGCTCGCCGGCTGGACCTGCTCCGGCGGCACCGGCACGGTCGTCAGCACCCCGGTCCACTCCGGAAACTCCGCCCTCCAGGCCACCCCGACCGGCCAGGACACCGCCCAGTGCAGCCAGACCGTCAGCGTGCAGCCCAACTCCCAGTACACGCTGAGCGCCTACGTCCAGGGCAGCTACGTCTACCTGGGCGCCGGCGGCACCGGCGCCGGCAGCGACCCGTCCACCTGGACGGCGAGCAACCCCTCGTACGGCCAGCTCAGCGTCGGCTTCACCACCGGGGCGAACACCACCTCGGTGACCGTCTACCTGCACGGCTGGTACGGGCAGCCCGCCTACTACGCGGACGACGTGTCGCTCACCGGCCCCGGCGGCAGCAGCCCCTCGCCGACCGCGACGCCGACCACCACCCCGCCCACCACGCCCCCCACCACCCCACCCACGACACCTCCCACCACTCCGCCGACCACTCCGCCGACCACGCCGCCCACCACCCCGCCGGGCGGTGACACCTGCCCGACCAAGCCCCGGCCCTCCGGCAAGGTCCTCCAGGGCTACTGGGAGAACTGGGACGGCGCCTCCAACGGCGTCCACCCGGGCCTCGGCTGGGTCCCGATCACCGACAGCCGGATCGCCGCGCACGGCTACAACGTCATCAACGCCGCCTTCCCGGTGATCCTCTCGGACGGCACCGTGCAGTGGCAGGACGGCATGGACACCAACGTCAAGGTGTCCACCCCCGCCGAGATGTGCCAGGCCAAGGCGAACGGCGCGACCATCCTGATGTCGATCGGCGGCGCCGCCGCGGGCATCGACCTGAGCTCCAGCACCGTCGCCGACCGCTTCGTGGCGACCGTCGTCCCGATCCTCAAGAAGTACAACTTCGACGGGATCGACATCGACATCGAGACCGGCCTGTCCGGGAGCGGCGACATCAAGACGCTCTCCGCCTCGCAGGCCAACCTGGAGCGCATCATCGACGGCGTGCTGGCCCAGATGCCCGCCGGCTTCGGCCTGACCATGGCCCCCGAGACCGCGTACGTCACCGGCGGCAGCGTCACTTACGGCTCGATCTGGGGCGCCTACCTGCCGATCATCAAGAAGTACGTCGACAACGGCCAGCTCTGGTGGCTGAACATGCAGTACTACAACGGCAGCATGTACGGCTGCTCCGGTGACTCCTACCAGGCCGGCACCGTCCAGGGCTTCACCGTGCAGACCACCTGCCTGAACAACGGCCTGACCGTCCAGGGCACCACGATCACCGTCCCGTACGACAAGCAGGTCCCCGGCCTGCCGGCCCAACCCGGAGCGGGCGGGGGCTACATGGACCCGGGCTCGGTCGGCCAGTCCTGGAGCGCCTTCGGCGGCGCCCTGAAGGGGCTGATGACCTGGTCGCTCAACTGGGACGGCTCCAAGGGCTGGAGCTTCGGCGACAACGTCAAGTCCCTCCAGGGCCGTTGACGCCCCGCTGACCTCCACCCGACGGCCCGCCCCCGCACCCCGCGGGGGCGGGCCGTCGCCATGGGCGCGCGGTGGCCCCGGGCGGTCCGGCTGGACCGACGGAGGGACACCGGGCGAGCGGATGCCGGGAGCGGCGGGTCCGGTCGCATAGCGTTTCGCCCGGCCGCCGACCGGGTCCCGGGCTCCTCGCCGGAACCCCCGGCCCGGGCGGACCATGGACAGCGAGGCGGAAGAGGTGACGGGCAGACGGTGACCGGGAAGCTGCGGGTGTTCCTGGGGGCGGCGCCGGGGGTCGGCAAGACGTACGCGATGCTGCGGGAGGCCCGGCGGCTGCGCGGCGAGGGGCTGGACGTGGTGGTCGGCCTGGTGGAGACGTACGACCGGCCCGGCACCGCGGAACAGCTGGGGGACCTGCCGGTGCTGCCCCGGCGCCCGGTGCCGTACCGGGGCGCCCGGCTGGCGGAGCTGGACCTGGACGGCCTGCTGGCGCGCCGCCCGGCACTCGTGCTGGTGGACGAGCTCGCGCACACCGACGTGCCCGGCGGGCGGCACCGGAAGCGCTGGCAGGACGTCCGGGAACTGCTGGACGCGGGCATCGACGTGGCGACCACGCTCAACATCCAGCACCTGGAGAGCCTCAACGACGTGGTCGAGCAGATCACCGGCGTCGCCCAGCGGGAGACCATCCCCGACGAGGTGGTCCGGGCCGCCGACCGGATCGAGCTGGTCGACCTGAGCCCGGAGGCGCTGCGCACCCGGCTGGCCCGGGGCGAGATCTACCCGCCGGACCGGATCGACGTCGCGCTGGACCACTACTTCCGGGCCGGCAACCTGGGCGCCCTGCGCGAACTGGCGCTGCTCTGGCTCGCCGACCGGGTCGAGGAGGAGCTCGCCGACTACCGCTCCCGGCACGGCATCCGAGCGCCCTGGGAGACCAAGGAGCGGATCGTGGTCGCCCTGAACGGCGCCCCGCAGGGCGAGCACCTGATCCGCCGGGGCGCCCGGACGGCGGCCCGGGTGCACGGTGACCTGATCGGCGTGCACGTCCGGCTGGACGACGGCACGGCCCGGCACGAGCCGCCGGGCCTGGCGGCGCAGCGCGCGTTGCTCCAGGAACTGCACGGCAGCTTCGTCGAGGTGAGCGGCGGCGACGTGGCGCCGGCGCTGGTGGACTTCGCCCGGGCCGAGAGCGCCACCCAGATCCTGCTCGGGCCGACCGGCCGCAGCAGGCTGCGCGAGCTGGTGCACGGTTCGGTGATCAACCGGGTGATCCGGCTGGCCGGCCCGATCGACGTGCGGGTCCTGCCGGCCCGCGAACCGGGACTGCTGACCGTACCGGCCGGGCCCCGGCGGCGGCGTCCGGCGCTGGTCCCGGTCCGGCGGCGCCGGCTGGCCTGGCTGCTCGGCCCGGCCGGCGCGGTCGCGCTGGCCTGGGCGCTGTCCCCGCTGCGGCACTCCCTGGGCCTGTCCGGCGTGCTGCTCTGCCTGCTGCTGGCGGTGGCCGGCACGGCCCGGCTGGGCGGACTGCTGCCGGCCGCCGGCGCCACCGCGGCCGGGGCGCTGGCGGCGGACTGGTTCTTCACCACGCCGTGGCACAGCCTGACGGTGGAGCACGGCGCGGACCTCGCCGCGCTGCTGCTGTTCCTCGCGGTGGCCGGGGTGATCGCCCATCTGATCGACGGCCTCACCCGGCGCTCCCAGCAGGCCGGACGGGCGCGCGCGGAGGCGGCCGTGCTGGCCCGGCTGGCGGGGGAGACGGTGGAGTCCGGGCCGCGGGTGCTGCCCGACCTGGTGGCCGAACTGCGGCAGGTGTTCGGGCTGGACGGCGCCGCCGTGCTGGTGCGGACCGGCGCGCTGTGGCAGTCGGCGGCCGCGGCCGGGGCGACGGTGCCGCGGGGCCCGGACGAGGCGTCGTTCTCCGTCGACCTCGGCGAGGGCGCGGTGCTGGTCCTGCGCGGAACCCCGCTCACCGAGGAGGACACCCGGCTGCTGGGCCCCTACGTCACCCAGCTGAAGCTGGCCAGAGAACGGGAGCGGCTGGCCGCCCAGGCCTCGGCCGCGGCGGCGCTCGCCCACACCGACGGGCTGTACACCGCGCTGCTGGAGGCCGTCGGCCGGGAGCTGCGGGCGCCGGTGGCGACGGTGCGGCGGGAGGCCGGGCGGCTGCCCGCTCCGGCCGGGCAGCGGATCGGCGCCGCGGCGGACCGGATGGAACGGCTGGTCGCCGACCTGCTGGACCTGGGCCGGCTGCGGGCCGGGGCGATGCCGGTGGTGCTGCGGCCGACCGACCTGGCCGAGACGGTCCGGGCGGCCGCCGAGACGGTCCGGGCGGCCGCCGAGGGGGCGCCGGGCGTCCGGATCGACCTGGCACCGGGTCTGCCCCGGGTGCTGGCCGACCCCGGGCTGCTGACGCGGGCGTTCGCGGACGTGCTGGCCCTGGGCGCGGCGGGCGCCGGGCCGGTGGCGGTGGCCGCCGGTGCGGTGGCCGGCCGGGTGGACGTCCGGGTCACCGTCGAGGGCCACCGGCCCGCCGGCCGGGAGGGCACGGAGCCGGCCGTGCTGCGCGGCTTCGTGGAGGCGATGAACGGCGACCTGACGGTCGAGCCGGCGCCCGGCGGCGGCACCGCCTATGTGATCGGCCTGGCCCGGGCCACGGACTGACCGTGCGCCGCCGACCGAGGGCCCGCCGTCGTGACGCCGACCGGTCCGCAGTCCGGGCGTCAAGACCGCGTAGGGACGGCGGGCGTCGGCGTCAGGATCGCGTCAAGACGCCACGGCGGCGCGTCGGCCGTCGGGTTGGCTGGCGCCGAACGAACGTACGGCGAGGCTGGGACGGGACCATGCGCATGTACTCCGCCCGGCCCGGCGGCCGACGCTACCGGCCGGTGCTGGACCGGCTGCCGGTCCCGGTCTCCTTCACCGTGGCCCTGCTGTCCGGCGGGCTGCTCGCGCTCGGCCTCGACCGGGTCGGCGAACTCCACGCCGACTGGTTCCCGTACGTCGCCTACCTCGGCCTGGCCGCCCTCGCCGGGGCGTTCTCCCGACCGCCGGCCGCCCCGGTGGTCGGCCTGGCGGCCTGGCTGTGCTGCAACGCCTTCGCCGAGCACCACCACGCCGAACTCGGCTGGGCCGGGGCGGGAGTCGAGGGCGAGCACTTCGGGCTGTTCACCGCCGCCGCCCTGCTGCTCTCGCTGCCCGCCGCCCTGCCGCGCCGGACGATCCGGGTCTCCCGCCTCCCCGTCGACGGCCCGGCCGCCCCCTGACCCGGCCCGGGATCCGGGAGAGCGGACCTACAGCGCCGGGCCGGCCCAGTACACCAGCTCCTGCCGCACCGGCCGGAAGCCCGCCGCCGCGGCCAGTGCCCGGCTGGCCCCGTTGCTCCGGGGCGCCGACCAGGTCGGGGTGAGCCCCCGGTCGCGGGCGGCGGCGGTGGCGGCGTGCACGCAGGCGAGCGCGAGGTCGAGGCGGCGGAACGCCGGGTCGGTGGCCACCGCGAGGTCCAGGTGCTCCCGGCCGACCAGGTAGCCGCACACCAGCGAGGCCAGGTAGGGGCCGAGGAACGCGCCCCAGGCGAAGCCGCTCGTGGCGAGGGCGCGGTGGCCGCCCCAGGTCTCGGCGATCCAGTGCGGGCCCGGGGAGGGCACGGCGGTGCTGCGCCGGGCGAAGTGGTCGAGCCGGGGCTCGTCGCCCGCGTCCAGCGGACGGACCCAGGCGACGATGTGCCGGGACACCGGCCGGGGCCGCTCCGCATGGACGTGCAGCACCCGCACCCACGGGGTGACGTGGCTGAAGGTGCGGCCGAGCAGCGGCAGGAAGCGTTCCGGGGCGTGGAACTGCCCCCGCCCGTACCGGGCCAGCACGTCCCGGTCCAGCCGCGCCGGGTCCCCGCGCAGCAGCCGCTCCGGCCCGCAGTGCACCAGCAGCGCACCCACCGCGCCGGGATCGTCCGCCCACCAGCCGCCGTGGCCGCTGCGGAGGACGTGGGCGGGGAGGAGGCCGGCGCCGGGCCGCTCGGCGGCGGACCGGACGGTGGCGGGAAGGGGGGCGACGGGCGGCGGAGTGGTGACGGACATCCGACCAGTACGCCAGAGTGCGGGCCCGGGCGGCGGCGCGTTGACGAAAGCCTGGCAGTGGCGGGCCGGTTGCTGACGCGACCTTGGCGACTGCCGGTGGGCCGGGGCGAGTTGACGTGGGTCGACCGGGGGTCGACGGTGCAGGTCGACGAGGCGTCAAGGCGAGGCGTCAAGACGAGGCGTCAACGGGACGTCGGCAGCGCGTCAGGGGTTCGTCAGGGCGGGTGAACGGGCTTGCCCCGGGCCCCCGGGCAGGCTTTGATGAGAGACATGCACCGCTCGAACCGCCACCACGACCGCCCGCCGCATAGCCGGCCGCGGTTCGTCGTCGCGGTCGCGGTCGCCACCGCCGTCCGGTAGGCCCCAGCCCCTTCCCGCTTGGTCACCGGCCGCGCGCACGGGCCCGGGCTCCGATTCACCGGATCCGTGCCGTCATCGCCGCCCGTCCCCCGCCCCGTTCGGCTCCGAGGGCGGGGGCGGGCGAGCGTCCTCACCTCACCACCCTTTTCGCATTCGCACCGGCGGCCCCGGGGCGGGCGGCCGCGTGCCGTCCCGTCTCCGCACCCCGCCGGTGCCGTACACCCTTGGATGGGTCATGTCCGACGCAGTTCTGTCCGCCCGTACCGCCCTCGTCACCGGCGCCTCCTCGGGCATCGGCTGGGAGACCGCCCGGCTGCTCTCCGGTCTGGGTGCCACCGTCCTGGTGCACGCCAGGACCACCGCCGAGGCCGAGGACGCCGTCGGCCGACTGATCGCCGCGGGCGCCCGCCGGGACCAACTGGTCGAGCTGGCCGCCGACTTCGGCAAGCTGGCGGAGGTCGCGGTGCTGGCCGGCACGGTCGTCAAGCACTACCCCGCGCTGGACCTGCTGGTGAACAACGCCGCCGTGATGGCGCCCGAGCGCTGCACCCTCACCGACGACGGCAACGAGGTCTCGCTGCAGGTCAACTTCCTCGCCGCGCACCTGCTGGCCAAGCTGCTGCGGGCCCCGCTCTCGGCGGCCGGCGACGCCCGGATCGTCAACGTCTCGTCCTCGCTGCACCGCACCGCGTCGATGAACTGGTCGGACCCGCACCGGGTGAAGAAGTACTCCCGGGTCGCCGCGTACGCCCAGTCGCAGCTCGCGCTCACCATGGCGACCGCCGAGATGGCCCCGGCCGGCTCCGGCATCACAGCCGTCAGCCTCAACCCGGGCCTGTGCGACACCGCGCTGCTCCCGCTGTACGGGCGGGTCGGCGCGCCGGCCTCCGAGGGTGCGGCAGCCGTGGTCCGGCTCTGCCTGCCGGACGTCGAGGTCGCCAACGGCGCCTACTACGACGGCGGCGTCGCCGCTCCGACGGCCCAGGTCGCCCAGGAGGAGCGCTCGCAGAAGCGTCTGGCCAAGCTCGCCGACCAGCTGGTCGGCCGGGCCGCTTGAACGTCCCCTACCCGACAACCCGAAGGAACAGCACGATGTCCAAGCGCGCACGCAAGAAGAAGGCCCGGCGGAAGAAGGGCGCCAACCACGGCCGCAAGCCCGGGCAGACACCGTCCGCGCCATCGACATCCGCGTCGGAGCCAACACCCCCGCCGAAACCGGTAGG
>NZ_JBEOSV010000050.1:0-65185 GCF_040303245.1 Kitasatospora sp. NPDC096077
GTTGCGCTCGCGTCACGGAACACGGTCTACCGGATCAGGCCGCACCGCGGGGGCAACTTCCCAAAATGATCACAACCGAATACGCGCCCTAGGTGGTCGTCCCGGACCGGCAGGCGCGCGGCCGGCCGGGCGCCGCTCTTCTCGGCAGGCCGGAACTCCTCCAGCGCGAGGTGGTAGTTGGCGCCGCCGAACCCGAAGCTCGACACCGAGGCCCGGCGCGGGTGATCGGCCTGGTGGAACCAGGGCCGTGCGGTGGTGTTCAGGTAGAACGGGCTGTCCCCGCGGGCCAGTTCGGGATGCGGCCGCTCGACCTTGATGGTCGGGGGCAGTACCTGGTGGCTGAGGGCGAGAGCCGCCTTGAGCAACCCGGCGGCGCCGGACGCCGCCTTGGTGTGCCCGATCTGCGACTTGACCGACCCCAGCGCGCAGCGGACTCCGCCGCCGCTCTCGCCGAACACCGCGCGCAGTGCGGCGAGTTCGACGGCGTCCCCGGCCGGTGTTCCGGTGCCGTGCGCCTCTACCAGGCCCACCGTGCGCGGCTCGTAGCCGGCCGCGGCGTACGCCCGGCGCAGCGCCCGCTCCTGGCCGGCCCGGGACGGGGCGAACACCGACACCTCGCTGCCGTCGGTGGCGGCGCCGATGCCGTGGATCACGGCGTGGACGCGGTCCCCGGCGGCCTCGGCGTCCGCCAGCCGCTTCAGTACGAACAGGGCCACGCCCTCGCCGAGCAGGGTGCCGTCGGCATCCGCGTCGAACGGTCGGCAGTCGCCGGTCGGTGAGAGGGCCGGGGTCTTGCTGAAGCAGATGAAGGTGGCCTGGTCGGTCATGGTGTCCACGCCGCCGGTGACGACCAGGTCGGAGCGGCCCAGGCGCAGGTCGTCGACCGCGACGGAGAGCGCCGCCAGCGAGCTGGCGCAGGCGGCGTCGACGGTGAAGTTGGCGCCGTGCAGGTCGAAGCGCTTGGCGATGCGGCCGGCCACGACGTTGCCGAGCATGCCGGGGAAGGTCTCCGGCTGCCAGGGCACCAGGTACTCGCCGATGCGGTCGCAGACCGTCTCGGCCGCCGCCTCGTCGAAGCCGCTGTCCAGCAGCGCCCGGCGCCAGACGGGACGGCCCGCCCGCGCACCGACCACGGCCTGGAGCTGCAGCGCCGCGCAGCCGATGAAGACACCGACCCGGTCCCGGTCCACCCCGTCCAGCAGTCCGGTACCGGTCAGCAGGCGGTCGGCCGCCAGCAGGGCCAGCAGCTGGGCGGAGTCGGTCGCCGGGAGCGCCGCCGGTGGGATCCCCAGGGCCATCGAGTCGAAGGCGACCCGGGGGATGAAAGCGCCGCGCTTGGCGTAGGTGCGGTCGGGGGCCTGCGGGTCGGGATCGTAGTGCTCGTCGACGAGCCAGCGCTCCGGCGGGACGTCCGTCATCATGTCCCGGCCCTCGACGAGGGCGCGCCAGAACGCGGCGACGTCCCCGGCGCCGGGCATGATCGCGGAGAGACCGACGATCGCGATCGGTTCTGCTGCCGGGAGTCGGCGGCCGGACTGCATGGGTCTCCTGGGGTGGGCGGCGTGAGCCGGGGGGGGGGGCAACGGTGACCGGGTGTCAGATCAGCGGGCGGGGCCGGTAGTCGAAGGCCTCGGGTGGCAGCCGCACCCCGAAGGTGCGCAACTGGTGGGCCCGGGTGACGGCGGCGGCGCCCTGGAGGAGGTTCCGGGCGATCTGGACGACCGTACGGGTCTGCGGGTCGGCCAGGAAGCTGCCGGCGATCCAGCTGTTGAACGCTCCGGCGGCCGGGCTGCACCAGAGCTGGTAGTCGGCGGTGCGGTCCGGGCGGCCTTCGACCGCCCACGTACTGGCGTTGCCGAGGTACCAGCGGAACACCAGCGCCATCCGGTACTTGGTGTCCGTTTCGGCGCGTACCAGGACGGCGGGGTCGCGGTGGGCCCAGTAGGTGTGGGTGGCCTGCCAGACCTGCGCGAGCGGCATCCGGAACACCTCACGTTCGAGTTCCTCCCGTACCGCCCCGGGCAGGTCCTCCAACGAGGCGTGGCGCTCGTACAGCCGCCTCAGCCGTTCGGCCCGGCCCGCGAACATCGTGCCGCGGCGCAGCACCTGGACATTCGCGCCGAACTCGAAGTGGCTCGCCGACGGCGCTGTCGCCATGTCGGTCACCTGGGCACGGGCGAGCATCTCCTTGGCCCGCTCGGACAGGGCTGCCTCCCGGGCCAGTTGGTTCACCGTGCCGGTGACGACGTAGGCCGCCCCCATCGCGAAGGCGGCCGCCACGGCCGCCGGATCGCCGAGCCCGCCGGCGGCGCCGATCCGCACCGGCCGTTCCAGGCGCAGACGGCGGGCGAGGGCGTCGCGCAGCGCGACGACGGCCGGCAGGATCGCGCCCAGCGGCCGGCCGTCGGTGTGCCCGCCGCTGTCCGCCTCGACCGTGACGTCCTCGGCGACGGGTACCCGCTCGGCCAGCGACGCCTCCTGGGGCGTCAGCCGTCCCCGGTCGACCAGCAGGCGCAGCAGCTCGGCGGGGGCCGGTGACATGAAGAGTTCGGCGGTCTCGGGCCGTGACACCTTCGCGAACAGCCCGACCGGCCGCACGATCCACCCGTCGCGATCCCGGTGCAGCCCGGCCGCCGCACACCGGACCACCGCCGGGGTGAGCGTCGTGAAGGCGGAGGCGCTGATCAACGGCACCCGCGCCGCGAGCAGCAGGTCCGCGACCTCCTCCTCGGCCCCGGGATCGCCGGGGTGGTGGAGCAGATTGACGCCCCAGTTGCGGCGCCCGCCCAGCCCGGAGCCCAGCTGCCGCAGGTCCCGCCGAAGCCGGTCGGCGTCGAGTCCGGCCGCACCGAGGAAGGCCAGCAACTGTGCTTCGGCCATCGCCGTGACCAGCTCCGGGCCCGAGATCCCGTTGGCCATCTCGCCCGCCACGTACGGGAACCGGACCTGGTGGGCCCGGGTGAAGCCCTGGTCGCCCAGCCACTCGGGGTACAGGGCAGGGAGCGTCGCCGTCACCGTCAGACCGTCCCCGGCTCCGTGGTGCCACCGCTCGCCCGCCACCCCCAGTGCCCCGTCCGTCCTTCGGGCCACCAACTGCAGGGCCGTGCCGACCTGTTGGGAGAGGGCCACCAGATGGGCCCCGTCGAAGACGGGCTGGTGCTCCGCCAGCCCCCTGCTGTTGGACACAACGGCCTCAGAGCCGGCCGAGCGCCAGGTTGTGCGGTGATGCGGGGTCGACGCCGGTCACGTAGTCCGTGACCGTCAGCAGGACTTCCCCGTAGGTGGCCCGCTCCGGGTCCGCGGTGGCCAGTGCCCTCCAGCCCGCTTCGGCCTCCCCCCGGGTCTCGCCGGCGGCACCCATGCCGATCCGGATCGAGTCCTCCCGCTGGATCACCCCGTCGCGGTCGGCATCGGCCATGGTGAACGTCAGGTTGGTGATCATGGCGATGTACTGCAGCGTCCTGTCGGGTGTGACCGCGACGCTGTTGGCCGTCACGATCACGAAGTCCTCGGAGCTGAGCCGCCCGGTGTCCAGCACCCACTTCGGCTCGGTCACCAGGGCATCCCACATCCGGTCGATCGCGGCGAGCAGCTGCCCGGTCGTCGGGCTGTCCGCGCCGCCCTCCGTGAGGGCCGCGAACCTCCGGGCCAGGCTCACCGTGTCGGCCTTGGTGACGAATCCGTCCCCGTCGACGTCCAGCAGCTCGAACGCCCGGAGCTGCTTTCGGCGCAGCAACGGATCCTGATCCGCCGCGACCTTCGCCGCCGCCGCGAGCCGCCCGGCCGGGTCGGCGGGCCCCGGGGCCGCCGTCGCTTCGGCGCCCGACGCCAGGAACGCCACGGCACCGACCGTCAGCCCAGCGGTCCCACGCAGTACGGACCGCCGGGTCACCTCGGGGGACGATTCCACGGACTCCGGGTCCTGCGACTCGCTCATGCCATCATTCCTTGCCGGTGAGAAGGACAACCCGGCAGATAGTCCCGCAAGGGCGTGGCATCACCGCCCGCCGAGAGTCCGGGACCGCGATTCTTCACTTGCGCGGATGACACCTCCGTCAACCGGGTTCCCGGGCGTTCAGCCTTCGGAGGCCACCGTTGGCGGAAGTAGTTCTGCCCGAGTGCGATCTCCCGGAAGGCCTCGTCGCCGAGGGCCTGGTTGATCCGGCTGGTCACCTCCAGCTCCTGCTCGTACACCTGGTAGTCCTTGGTCCGGGCCGCGGCCGCAGCAGCACCGGCTCCGGCCGGCGACAGGACCACCGCCGCTGCGGAGGCACCGACGGTGACGGCAGTGAAGCACCGGCTGGTCCGCCCCGTGCTTCTCATTCGCTGCCTCCACGTAGTGGCGTGTGGTGCGACGGGAATAGTGGTAGCTGATGAGAAATCAGATCCCTGTGGGTTTGACGGCGCGTCTGCTCTCACATCCCTCGAACGGACACTCAGATTGGCTCGTCGTTGGCTTGGCAGGCCGCGCAGGGTGAGACCGAGACCGATGGTCAGGACGATCACGGCGGTGACGAGGGAGCTGTAGGAGGCGAACTGGCGCAGGGCGGGCAGTCGACGGTTGGTCAGGTCGGCGAAGCTGTGGGTTCCTCGGGCCGCCAGGATGCCCGCTGCGGCCAGGGTGGGAGCCACGCCGGCGGAGGCGATCACGAGCAGCACGGTGAGTGGGGCGGGGGTGGTCAGGGGTTCGTGGTGTGCCGGTTGGGGGTCCACTATCCGAGGCGCCCCGACATCTCCACTGGATCCCCGAACGCCGCACCATCCCTCGCGATCAGGCCGAGCAGCGAAGGCGCCGGTGGGTCCACACGAACCGTGCGGGCCCACCGGCGCCTGGGAAGGGTGTCGCGCGGGTGGTGGGCTACCAGGTGATGACGACCAGTCCGTTGCCTCCCTTGGCCCCGGTGGCTCCGGCGGCGCTGTCGTCGCCGTCCTTGTTGGTCGAGGAGGCGCCGCGCTGGCCGCCGTAGCCGCCGTTGCCGCCGTAGCCGCCCTTGCCGCCCTTTCCTCCTGCGCCGGTGCCCGCGGGAACCGTGTAGGCGGTGCCGTCGGGCAGTGTGACCGTCTTGGGGCCGGCCGAGGTCCCGCCGGCCCCGCCCGTGCCGCCCGCACCGCCGTCTCCGCCGAGGCGGATGTCCTTGGACTGGCTGTCGCCCTTCTTGCCGAGACCGCCTGCCTTCCCGTCGGCTCCCGGTTTGGCGTTGAACGGCTGGCAGAACAGGCCCAGCCGGGTGGCCTGCGCTCCCTTGCCCGAGGTGCTGGCCTTCTTGGACGGGGTGCCCCCGGTGGACCCGTCCTCCGTTCCCCCGCCGCCGCCGCCCGATCCCCCCTCGGCCGCGCCGCCGCCCGAGCGCCCCCGGAAAGCGTCCACGATCGGCCCGCCGGTGTTGCCCCCGGAACTGGGGCCGAAGAACAGCCCGTTGTAGCCCTTCTCGTCGGGTGCGGAGCCGGTCTTGCCGCCGCCCTTGCCGGTGGCCCCGGCCTTACCGTCCGCGCCTCCGAAGGGGCTGCTGCCCCTGGCTCCTCCCGCGGCCGCCCCCGCGCCGGCCCCGCCGGCGCCGCCCTGGCTGGTGCGGACGTAGAAGTCGTAGCGTCCGGCGGACGCCTTGTCGCTCAGCTTGTAGCGGCACTGGGTGAAGCCGCCCGCGCCGCCGCCGGCCCCGCCCGCACCGCCGGCCCCGCCCGCACCGCCGCCGCCCGCGGCTCGGCTGCCGACGGTCGGATTGTCCTCCCCGCCTCCTCCGCCCCCGCCGCTGGCGCCTCCGCCCCCGCCGGCCCCCGCGCCCCACACGTAGACGTTGAGGACTTTCACACCGGCGGGCGGCTGCCACACCTCCTGAGTCTTGGTGAAGACCTTGAACCGCGGTGCGGGAGCCGCCTGCGCGCCGGGAGCGGCGACGGCCGACACGGCCAGGACGGCGACCGCACCCGCCGCCAGGACCGCGGCACGGCGGGAGGAACAGGACGAGATGAGATAGGTCATGCACGAACCACTATCGTGCGGGGGAAGCGAACCCCAGGAGCCACACCGGGGACACCTCCGCGCGCGGACAGCCGCGCCAGCCACGGCGGCTGCCATGACGCGCCCCGCAAGGACCGGCCGCCCGGTCGATCCGGCGCAGCGCCGATGTGACCGGCCGTTCCGGTGGCGGTAGGTGTCGGAGGCCTCCGTCCGGTGAGCGCGCCGCCGTGCCGCTGACGTCGGTGTGGTTCGGGTGACGGCGCCTCCCGGGCCACTACAGTCCGTCCACGCCGGTTTCCGCTTGCGCGGGTGGGCGGGCGACCTGATCAGGGTCCCGGCCTTGACTGCCTGTCAGCGGCGTCCTGGGTGATGGCCACAATCATGGCGTTGGCTCGCTGCGGCCCGTAGGTGTCGGCGAGGGTGCTCTTGAACATTGCCCACTGGTGGGCGATCTCCTGGACGGCCTGGTCCACGGCTCGCCGGAAGTTGGTGACTCCGGGGGCGAAGGTGTACTTCGCGCGGGTGTAGTTCTGCGTGTCCTTGGCCAGGCCGTCGGGAATGCCAGGGTACTTGTCCGGCGGGTTGTCGTCATCGTGTGTGATCCGTCGGCCGCCCTTGTCGGCGGGGCCGCAGTCCTTGACCTTGCGTCCGGTGCTCTCCGTCTCTCCGGGGTAGCAGCCGGTCGCCAGGTCCAGCATCTTCTCCTTCTCCAGCAGCTGGGAGAACTCGGCCTCGTTGTTCAGCCCGGCGTCGGAGGCGAAGCCGAAGACGGGGGCCGGAGCCTGGCGCCGCAAGCCCGGGGGGTTGCCGATCCCCAGGGGAGCGTCCTTGGCGGCGTCGGCGTAGTTGCTGTGCGAGTAGAAGTCCTCGACGGTGTGCCAGGATCGTCCCAGCCCCTCCAGGACGCCGCACTTCGCTGTCTGCGAGGGCTGGCCGAGCCGGCACTTGTCGATCCCGGTCTGGTCGGCGCGGACCTCCCCCTGCTCGGAGACGAGGTCGCCGGCCGCGCGTACCGCCTGGTGGAAGCGGTCGTCGGCGAGTCGCACACACGCGAACAGCTCTGCCGTCGCCTCCTGGCGCGTGCGGACGTAGGGATGGCCGCCGTTGTTGTCCGGTGACAGGTAGTCGGCGTTGTCGCAGTGTGCGGGGCCGCGGTCGTGCTCGTCCTTGTCCGGCTGTAGGACGGCGGCGATCAGTCTCTCGTACGTGGCACTGATCTGGCGAAATTCGCCGGGACCCTTCGCGACCGCGGCGGCCGTCACCGATCTGTGGTTCTCCGGGCTGAAGGCGTGGGCTTCACCCGCAGCCGGACCGGTGAGGAGCGAGGGGGCCAGGGCCACAACGGCCAGGAACCCGGGGTTCCGGGCAGCGCTCATGATGCCGGGCCAGGGGCCGGGCATGCGAGAAGCGGGGATACGCAAGACGGTACGTCCTTCCGTTCGACGACAGCGGCCGATTGGCAGTGGCCACAGGGGCTTCTTCGAGTGGTCGCCAGTCCCGGAGCGGCCCACCAGGCACGCCGTCCGGCAGCGAGCCTTTGTCAGCGTTGCGACTCAAGGGCGGTGGGGCCCGGTACCTGATGCCGGGGGTTCGTCCCCGCGGTTGGGACTCCGCGCCGCCGACGATCTCCGGGTCCACCGGGTTGCCGGCGGCGCGGCGGGCTCCCGGTCGTCAGACCTTCGGGTAGCTGTCCAGGACGAAGGAGTCGGGGTCGATGGTTTCCCAGGTGAGGATGGTGTCGCCGTCGAGGCGCCTGAGCTTGAACGTGTCGAGGCGGTACCAGGCGGCGACGCTGAACCGCTTTCCGGCCTTCACCGCCAACGTCTTGATGTCCTTCTTCGTGGACGTCTTCGTCTGGGTGCGTGACTCCTTGACTCTCAGGCCGGCGGCGATGGTGGCACTGATCTTGGCGGTGGCACCCATGTAGGAGAATCCGGCCTCGGCCGTCACTCTGATGTTGAGGCTCTTCTCGATCTCCGAGGAGTTGGAGGAGACCAGTCCGACCTCGGTCTCCCAGGTGTGGGAGAAGTCGGTGTTGCCGTCGTGCTCCTGATAGCCCTTGCGGACCCAGGAGGAGGAGCGGCTGAGGATGTAGTACGGGCTGTGATTGACCTTCCACCCCACGCTCTGCCCTTCGTCCCCGACGACGAAGAAGGGCAGAGCGACCGAGCCCACGACTACGGGTTTGGTGCTCTCGGCTGGTGGCTTGAAGTCGTGCATGCGGTCGATCTCGCCGAAGTCGGGCTTCTCACCGGCGGGCCTCAACGACGTGACGGCGTCGAAGACCTGTGCCTCCTCGACCAGCCACTCCAGCTGTTTCCCACCGCCGTCGTCGAGGTTGACATGAGAGCCGATGCCTTCGGCAATGGCGTGGACGTACTTGTCACTACGCATCAGCTTGATCTTGTAGTGGTTGCCGTCGACCTGCTCGAACTTCCACTTGTACCGCTGGTTGTCCAGGTTGGGACTGCCCGCCTGGCGGATCTGCTCACCGACTTCTCCGACCCCGGGGGCGAACACCATGAAGCCGCACGAGCGGCTGACGATCCACCACCAGGTTCCTTCGGTGTCCGCCGGGTACAGGAGCCACTGGTAGTTGTGCTCCTTCTTCGCATGGGGGCCGGAGTCCTGGTTCAGGACCTTGTCGCCCTTGTCGTTGGGAGAGTGCAGTTTCAGTCCCGTCCCGCTGTTGGTGAACAGATACGCCCTGCCTTGCGTGATCTCCATCATCGGATCCCTTCTGACGAGGCCCCTCGGCACGGTGCACGGCGGCACCCCGGGTCCGGGAGCCGGGTTCTGCGGACGGCTTTCCATACCCGGCGACGGCCCACAGTCCTGGCGGTGTGCACGGCTGGGGTGCGCAAATCACTCCATCGGTAGAGTCGAACGCGCTCCGCTCGGCGAGTCCGCGGCCGCTGACGGCGTCAGCGGCGATGGTGGACGGGTGCCCGCCCCCGGCCGAGATCCCGTCGGCCGCCCCGGGCCCGCCCACGAGATGAGCGAGATGAGCGAGGACACCGTGCAGGACCCAGCCAGTGACTTCGAGCCGGTGATCAGCGGAACCTTCGACAACTATCCGGCCTTCGAAGCGCAATGGAACTACCTCTACCCGTGGGGGAGCGACCACAACGGCACGGCGCGCATGTACGCCGGCCCAGGCGACCACGACCACGTGTACCTGGAGAACGGCGTCCTCACCCTCAAGGCGTCCCGGGTCACGAAGGACGAGGGCAGCAGCAGCGAGCCGCCGTACGCGCAGATCCGCTACCGGTCCGGCGCGGTGCACGCCAAGCAGCGGATCACGGTGACCAGCGAGTTCCCCAACTACGAGATCAAGGGCGAGTTCCAGGCGCCGGCCCTCAAGGGGGCCTGGCCCGCGTTCTGGCTGGACGGCTCCTGGCCTCCGGAGAGCGACATCCTGGAGTTCAAGGGGGACGCCGTGAACTGGTTCAACACCTTCCGCACCTCCGACGACCTGGACTCGACCCCCGTGCCGGTCCCCCACCCCGCGCACTGGCACACCTACGTGGCGTGGATCGAGAAGGTCAACGACACGGACGTGACGATCGACTACTACCTGGACACCAAGGACGGGAAGCCACTCTGGCGGGCCCGTGGCCACGGCGCCGGCTACGTCGGCAAGCCGATGTCACTGATCATCAACCTCCAGATGGAGGGAAGCTCCGGGCATCCCGGGCCTGACGGCGACACCTACTTCCGTGCCCGAAACGTGTACGTCGGGCGGACCAGGACCCGCCCACACGCCTGATCAACCGTCCGCCCGCTTGGCCCGGTCCGCCGCCTGTGCGTACGGAGGCGCTGTGGGAGACCGTCGCCGAGAGCCCTGGCTCTGCCCTGCCTGATGAACCTTCCGCCGTGCCCCGGCCGTCGGGACGAGTGGGATGCTGTCGACGATCCCAGGAGGGGCGGAGTCCGATGCGCAAGCGGGAGAACGAGGAAGCGGGCAGGGCCAAGGCGGGCCAGGAGGCGGGGCACGCGGGCGGCCGGGCCGGGCAGCCACGGTCAGGGCTGCTCGCCCTCCAGGCCACCGTGGGCAATGCGGCGGTCGTCCAGATGCTCCGCCGGGCCGGCCACGGCCCGGACGAAACGGAACACCGGCACGGGGACGGCTGCGGCCACGAGGGCCCGGCTGTCCAGCGTGCGGCGGCCCCGGCGGTCCAGCGCTCCTCCGTCCACGACGTCCTGCGCAGCCCCGGCCGGCCTCTCGACCAGGCCACCCGTACGGACATGGAGTCCCGCCTCGGCGCCGACTTCTCCGATGTACGCATCCACACCGACGCCGCCGCGAAGGCCTCCGCCGCCGAGGTCGGCGCGCGTGCCTACACCTCCGGCAACGACATCGTCATCGGCGAGGGCGGGGGCGGCGCGCACACCCTCGCCCACGAACTCACCCATGTGATCCAGCAGCGCCGGGGACCGGTCAGCGGTACCGACAACGGCGACGGGCTGAAGGTGTCCGACCCCGCCGACCGCTTCGAGCGCGAGGCCGAGGCCAACGCCCGCGCGGTGATGAGCCGTCCGGCCCCCCGGACCTCCTCCGACGCGCAGCGTTCGGCCGACCCCGGTGTGGCCGGTGCGGCGCAGGCATCCGTGCAGCGCACCCTCGGGGAGGGCCTCTCGCCGGACACCCAGGTCGTCAAGCACACGGACGAGGGGGACATCGAGGGGTACAAGATCGTCAAGTACAGCCTCCAGTCCTACCTGATCTCCGGGGGCGCGGACGGCAGGAGGTCCCGGGCGACCACCATCGACAAGTCGTGGGGGACGGTCGCGGGACGGGAGGCGTCCCGCGCGCAGTACGACGCGGCCCGTGCCCTGGAGTTGGACCCGGCGGTCCTCGCGGCCAAGCAGAAGCAGAAGGACCTGGACCTCGGCGAGAACTACCTCAGCGCCGACTACCGCCGGATCAACCCGCTCCTCGCGGCCCTCGGGCAGGTCGGCTTCACCCCCGGCGAGATCGCCGCCCCCGGTTTCTCCTACACGTCGAAGGAGAACGAGGTGCTCGACGCGTGGCGCAGTGTCGCCATGGCGCGGGGCTACGCGGACGAGCAGACCACCGGGGCGTGGGACAAGAAGGCCCTCGCGGACACCTTCGACATCTTCGCCCGGATCAACGGCGTGTGGGACGACTTCGCGACGCCCCGCGCGAACGAGGACGGCAACGTGCTGCGGGGCGACAGCAAGCACCTGTACGAGTCGTTCGGCGGCATCCTCAAGCAGCAGGAGAGCCACCCGGACGGCGGCTACGTCTCGGTCGACCAGACGATCGAGTGGCCGGCGATCCTGTCGACCACGTACGGCGATCCGTTGACCCACTCGTACGTGGCCGGCAAGGAGATCGTCTGGGAGTTCGGCCTCCCGGAGGACCACCGGGGAAGGGCGCTCGGCGGGAACAACCAGTCCGAGGCGGAGATGACCTTCCCCATCGGCACCAGGATCCACATCCGTCAGATCCTCGTGCGGAGCGGCGACTTCCGGCAGGAGCGGTCGGCGAAGTACGGCGAGAGCGCGGCCGTGATCGTCTTCGCCGACATCCTGGCGGGACAGGGACCGACTCGCGGGGACTGAAACGCCTCGGCGACGGCCGGATTCTCCTCGGCGGCCAGTCGTAGGTCCGCCGCCGCCCGGTGTGCCTGCCTCCAGGTAGGAGCCCCCTGTCCTCGGACCGGTCAGCCGGCTTCGGGAGCCTTGACCGCATCTGCGGCGCCGACAGCCACGACCACGTATCGGCCGGACTTCCAGTACCTGAGCGAGTCGCCGGTCGTGGTGTCGTAAATGCGTTGAGGGACTCGGGTGGTTCATGAATGATCCGCTGCATGGCCATCTATCTGGAGACCGAGCGCCTGACGCTGCGTCGGTTCACCGCCGACGACGCGGACCTGTTGATCGAGCTGGACGGCGATCCGGCGGTGATGCGGTTCCTGTCGGGTGGGGAAGCGACGCCTGCGGAGGTCGTCCGCGAGAGCCATCTGCCGAACATCATCGCCGGCTACCGGAGGTGGGGCGGCGAGCTCGGGTTGTTCGCCGCGTTCGAGAAGGACGGCGGGGCGTTCATCGGCTGGTTCTGCCTGCGACCCGGGAAGGACGGCCCGAAGGACGAGGCCGAGCTCGGGTACCGGCTGCGGCGGGCGGCCTGGGGCAAGGGCTACGCCACCGAGGCCTCACGGGCGCTGCTGCGCAAGGGGTTCGGTGAGCTCGGCCTGCGGATGGTCTGGGCCGCGACGATGGTGCTGAACCACGGTTCGCGCAACGTCATGGAGAAGGTGGGCATGACGTTCTCCCATCCCCTCCCCACCCCGGACGACATGCTGATGGTCGAGGGCGCCGACCTCGGCGGCGTGCAGTACGAGATCACGAAGGAGCAGTGGGAGCAGCGCTGACCTCCCACCCGGTCCGGATATGAGGCGCGGAGGCGCGGAGGCGGGTGAGGACGGCCAGGGCGCGGCGGCGACCGGCGGTGGCAATCCGCGAAGCCTCATCCCGTGACGCCACTGGTCACGTCGCCGCCGCAAGCGCGCACCGGATCGTCAGTCGGTGGCTTTCCTCATCCGAGGGATCAGGGGGCGGCTGTCGTCGACAGAGGCCGGCGATCGGCCGGCGACCGGTGGATGCGGACCGAACCAGGCTCGGGTCAGTGCGGCGGCCGACCCTCTCGTCGGAGATCCGGTGCGGCAGCGGGCACATCCCGCCGAAGTCGGCCTCGCGCCCGATGTGGCCACCACAGCGGCCAGAGCAACGGTCGCCAGAGAGGCGACAGCGACTATGCGGAGGTGATCCCTGTACATGTGTGGCACTTTCTCGTGCTTCAGAGCTGCAATTGTCTGCGGTGAGCTGCATGTTCCCGATCCGCTCATCTCCGCATCGGAATGGTGATAGGCACTGCGGCGGCACTGGTGGGACGTCTGCAAAGCAGATTTATATCTGCAATATCGAGGCAGGTGATCCGCCCGGCTTGGCGCGCTGGTTCGGTATACGTTGCGGCGGCCTTGAAGTCAAGCCTCAGCTTCCGCTCTTGGGGCCAAGGGCCCTGGGTTGTGGATCGTAGGTCCCTGCTCTTGAGTTCTTTGTTCGTGAGCTCTTGCGGGCATGGCGATGGACCGGTCAGAATCGATTGAACGACAGGTTTTGCAGGTTTGGGGTAACACCTTCATGGTCGGCTTCACCTGGGTCGACATGTTTGCTTCTGCATTTCTTCACAGGGCTATCAAAGATATTCCGCACGGCTGTCGGGACGGGTTCCCGAGGGTCGCGGGCAGAACGCGAGGAGATGACGCCATGCAGCACCGCACAGTTCTCGGACACATGGTGATGGAGATTGTTTCCTCGACCGGTTCCACCCGTCTCATCCAGGTGGACCTGGCATACGTGGCCGACGATCCATGCGCGGTTCAACTTGCCTTCCGCCCTGACCACGGCGCCCGTGTCACGTGGTACTTCGCGCGGGAGCTGCTGATCGACGGATTGAGCCGGGCCGTCGGCGAGGGTGATGTCCGCATACGTCCCACTGGTGATGATCTTTCCGAGACGTCCATCGCGCTGCATTCGTCTTTCGGCTGTGTTCTGCTCCTCGCCTCAAGTGGGTCACTGAACGCCTTCCTGGACCGGACGGACAGCCTGGTTCCAGTCGGACAGGAACTGACCGAACAGCACATTGACGCCCAGCTCGAAAAAATTCTTCGAGAGAGGTGATGATCTCGAAACATTCCCACGACCATGAGAGCCCGACCTGCCCGGATATCACAGGCCGACGAAGGTGACGAGACGGCTCAAAGATCTATCGATGTCGTCCGCGATGAGACGACTCCCCTTACCGTATGTCGTCGAGCACCTGACGAGTCACCGACCGGAGGCCCGTGACATCGCCGACTGAGAAGGATGTCTACCCGAGTTCGCTCGGCCCACGGTGCCCCGGGCATAGCGGCCCAACGGCACTACGCGGTTCCGAATCTCCAGCTCGGCGTCGAGTTCCACATCGAGTCGGCCGAGTTCCCGCCACAGTTTCATGGCGTCACGCCGGCTGAGCCACGCAGGGGCGCGCAGGACCAGGCGCAATGGGCTGAGCGGGCCGGCCACAGGTTCACCGGTGGCCAGTTCGTAGCCGATCGCGCCGATCGGCCCCCAGGTCAGTCGATGGTCCGTGATGAGTCCCGTGACTGCTCGCAGCGCAGTCAGGCCCGGTATGGCCGACACCCTTCGCGGTGGCAGCAGCTTGAGCCGATCAGTGAGCTGCTCGGGACGCAGTATGCGGGCCACTGTGGACCGGGGAGCCATCGCGTCGAACCGCTGCCCCCGCCGGGGACCGCGCGCCATGACCGGGAGCCAGAGCTCGCGCGCTCCTGTCATCGATGGTGCCCTCGCGACTGTCACCCACGGGTGTGTGCGCAGTGTCCGTCTCGCCCAACTCGGGGGTCCGCCACGATCTAGCGGGCGCAGGGCGCCGGGGTAGCGCAACAGGAGCAGATCGTGGGCGACAGGCAGCTGCCCGTTCAGAGGTGCCAATGGACGGCGCAGCGCGCCATGCGGTTGTCCATCTGGATCGAGGACATGATGCGGGGCCACGATGGGCATGTGAGAAGCCTCGGGAGAGTTCGGATATCCGGGCCGGCCCGGTCGGGTGCGGCGCGGGCGACGGGCGGCGGCGCCGGTCATCGGGTGTCCACTGAACGGTCGATGTGCGGGTGCCGGGGCTCACGACCGTCGGCTGGGACCGTCTTTCAACTGACGGTCATGGAAGGACTGTTGGTCCAGCCCGGCGAATACCGGGCCGCGTCGGTGGGGGCGCTGCCACCGACCTGCCGCCTTGTGGGCAGCCGAGTCGGGCCGGCACCTACGGGTCCCGGTCCTTGGCGTCCAGGTGGTCACGAAGCTGTGCCCGGTGCAGTGTCCAGCGCGACAGCAGGCCCACGGTCACGCCGATGGCGATGGTCAGGAGAAGGCCGAGCCCATCGGAGAGGCTGCAGGAGAGGGCTGTTGACGCAGTGGAGGCGAGGGTGACCGCGAGGATCGTGGCGGTTCGCTCCCGGTGCTCGCTCATGTCTTCGTCCACCGGGCGACGCCCCTCATGCGGGAGCCGGTCAGCACTTGAAGAGCCCGGTGGCAGGGCCACCCAGTTCATTGAGTCCGGCGACAATGACCCGGGCAGGGCGAGGAGTGGTCGGTTGCAACTGAGTTCCCCTGTTTCGGATCTGGGTGTGTGTTCCCCAGCGGTCGGTTGATCGGTGAAGGTCCCGCTGGGCTGTGGGGCGGCCGCCTATGACCGGTGTTCGGCAGTCACGGGGGAGTCGTGGTCGGCGAAGCCCCGCCCGTAGCCGGTCTAGGAAGGAGTCGGGGTGAGGCTCGCCACGATCCGTCGGGCGGTGACGACGCCGACGCCGGTGGCTCCGCGTAGGAAGATCAGCGCCTCGCGGCGGCGTCCTGCTGACAGCAGGCCGTGGAGTACCTGCCGCAGGGCGGGATCGTGTTCGGCAAGGACTGCGGCCGCCTCGTCCGCGGTCACCGGGAGGTTGCGCTTCCTGAGTACTGCGAGTGCGGCGGGAGCGTGAGCGGGCGACAGGTCGGACCCCACCAGCAACGCCTTCAGCGCGTCCGTCCGCTGGCCGTCGGCCAGGTGCCGGAGTGCTGTCTGCTGCTGGTCCCTCGGCACCGGCGTGATGACGGCCGCGGTGATCACAGGATCCTGCCCCGGTCCGACGTGCTGGGGAGGGCCCCATCGGCGAGGAGTCCATGAGCACTGCCGGTTCCGGAGAGCCGTCCCTCGTCCACGGCTTCGCGATTCATCAGGTGGGCGGCCTGCTTCCACCGGTCGCCGGCGGGCCAGTTGGCCGGCTGGCCGGTGGGCGGGTCGGTCGCGGCCGCCGAGGCGAATCCGAGGAAGCGGGCGACGGCCAGCGCGAGCGTGGCCATGGGGATGATGCACGGGCTTTGCATGGTCGGTTTCTATTCGTTCGGTCCAATATCCGGGTGAACCGGACAAAGCTCATCCTGCTACCGCTGACGGCCGGCGAGGGAGGGCCCGGGGGTCCGATGTCCTCCAAGGTGGGACTTGCGTCCTGATCGACCCGGGCCGCCGCGGAAACCATGGTTCCGTCGGGGTGTTCCGCCTGCTGAGCTTGGCATTTGGCGCTGTGAGCGGCTTTCATGACGTTCCATGACGAACCGGAACCTACTCTTCGTCTTGTCGGATGAAATGGAAGCCATCGACGTCACCGGACCTATGACCGTCTTCGACTGGGCCAACCGCCTGTTGGCGCCGGGGCGCAGCCGGCCGGCTTACAGGCTGCGCACGGCAAGCCCGGGCGGCAGGCCGGTGAAGGCCAGCGGTGGACTGGTCCTGGCTGCACAGTCCCCCCTGGCGGAGGAGCCCGCACCCGACACCGTGGTGATCCCCGGTGCTCCGAGCGACCCGGAGGTGGCTGCCTGGCTCAAGGGGAACGCGTCCGAGATCCGCAGGGTCGTCGCGGTCTACGAGGGCGTCTTCACGCTGGCGGCCGCCGGCCTGTTGGACGGACGCCGCACCGTCGCGCACTGGCGGCTCGCGCCGGCCGTGGCCCGCTCCTTTCCCGCCGTACGGGTCGATTCCGAGCCGATCCACGCCGGTGACGGGCAGGTGTGGACATCGGCCGGAATGACCAGCGGCATCGACGTGGCCCTCGACCTGGTGGAGACCGATCACGGACCCGATCTTGCGCTGGAGGTCGCCCGGCAGCTGGTGGTGTTCCTGCGGCGGACGCACAACCAGCGGCAGATCAGTACCCAGCTGAGGCTGGCGGCGGCCAGGAGGGGTGAGCTGCGGCGGATCCTGGAGTGGGTCGTCGACCACCCCGGCGAGGATCTCACCGTGGAGACCCTGGCCTGGCGGGCCGCGCTCTCGCCCCGTCAGTTCACCCGGGCCTTCACCGCCGAGACCGGCCTGTCCCCGGGCCGCTTCGTGGCCCAGGTGCGCCTGCAGGCGGCCTGCCGGAGGCTGGTGGAGCACCCGCAGGACAGCCTGGAACAGGTGGCGAGGTCCGTGGGATTCTCCAGTGCCGAGGTGATGCGGCGTGCCTTCCGGAGAGCGTACGGGATCGCGCCCTCCGCCTACCGGAAGGCCAACTTGCCTCGGGCCAGGTGAACGTGGTCGGTGAGGATGCAAGGAGTGCCGCTTCCCCGGGGAAGATGGGGGAGCGGTGGCCGATCGGTCTGTGCCCAGGCGGGTGCCTGATCCGGTGTGCGTCGATGGCCCGCCATCGCGGGTGGGCCACCGGCCGGCCGCGGCACACCGCAGGACGGCTCGGCCTTCTCAACCCCCTCGTGCGGCCGCCCCGTTGTGCCCCCAGGGGGTGCGGTCGTGCGGCCACGGCGTCGGCGCTCCGGCAACCCGAGACGAGCCTCGTTGACGGACCTGGGGCGCAGCATCCGGGGCGGTCGACGCAAGGCGGCGACACAGCCGGGTGCGCGAGCCGGGCTGCATCGCGATCAACCCGGCGACCGACGGGCGGCAATGGCTTCCGCAGCGATCCGGGCTGATCAGGACACAGGTCCCACTCTGGAGGGCATCGGGCCCCGCGGCCCTTCCGAACCAGTCGTCAGCAACGGCAGGCTGACCTTTGTCCCGGTTCACCCGGATATCAAATCGAACGAACAGAAACCGACCATGCAGAGCTCAGGCGTCATTCCCACCGGCGGGTTCGTCCTGGCCCCAGAGGCAGCAGGGCCCGCTACGGCCTCACCCGGCCGGACAGCCGACTCCCGGGAAGCCGGTGATTTCACCAAGTCGCTCCAGACGGCCCGGGGCTGCCAGTCGCCGGCCCAAGCCGCCGATGACCAGCGGGAGACCACGACGCGCGTCGCCCGCATCCGCACGGCGATCGCCTCCGCGACCGGAACCGTCACCGGGGACCTGAAGCTGAAGGCCTTCCTCAAGGAGCAGACGCATGTCCTCCTGAGCACCGTAGTGGTGACAACCTGATGCTCAACTCGATCCACATCCGTACGCTGAACATGGTGCTGACCACAGGGTCCTTCGCCAAGGCCGGTTCTATGCTCGGCTACTCCGCCTCGGCTGTCTCCCAGCAGATCAGCGCGCTCGAAAGCAGCACGGGTCTGACGCTGTTCGAGCGTGCGGCCCGTAGCGTCCGTCCCACCCGCGCCGCCATCGTCCTGGGCGAACGCTGCGCAGGAGTACTGGATCAGTTGACGGCGTTGGAGCAGGAGGCTCAGGCGCTTGCCGCTGGTGATCGAGGAGTGGTGCGGGTCGGGAGCTACCCCGCTGCCCAGGCGACGCTGATCCCCTGGGCACTGGCCCGCCTGGCGCAGTGGCACCCCGATGCGCAGGTGGACCTGGAGGAGGGCGAGTCATCGGACCTGATGCCCCTGGTCTTGTCCTCCGCACTCGATCTGGCCCTGGTCTACGTCTACGACCTGATGTCGGCGGAATGGCCTGCCGGGATCACGGCGGTCGAGCTGATGCAGGAACGGCTGTTCGTGCTCGTTCCGCCGGCCAACCCGTTCGTCACAGCCGACCGGGTCCGCCTCGGTGACCTCGCGGAGCAGAGATGGATCACTGGCCATGAAGGGAGTGCCAAAGCGGCGTTGTTGACGCGGCTGTGCGCCGACGCCGGCTTCTCGCCGCGGGTGGCGTTCCGCAGCAACAATCACGACGCCGTCCAGGAGATGGTGCGGGCCGGGCTCGGCGTGGCCCTGGTGCCCGATCTGGCCCTGGCCGGGCCCAGTCGAGAGACGGCGCGCGCACTGGACGGAATGCCATGCGCACGGCGGGTGTTCGTGGTCCGGCGGACGTCCAACACCAACGCACTGCTGAGATCGTTCGAGGCCGCCCTGGGTCGGGCGGCGGCTGATCGCCGCAAGCGGCAGCGGCCGACAGTCCAGGTGAGGTGAATCCGGGTCACCGCCGAACGCCTACGACGCAGGACGTTCCACCGCCGGACGAGACACTCCGCGGTCACGGACCCAGCCGCTCTGGTTCTGCGAACCGAACCGGTGCTCATCCGGCAGGCAGTCCTTGCCGTTTGCCGTTCCGTCGCGCTGTCTCGCCGATGCTCCGGGCTTCCCGAAGCGGATCCACGGCGCCGTGGCCCACAGCAGCACGACCCGTTACCGCAGCGGCTTCACCGAGCTGGCCCGGCAAGCCGGCTCATCTCTCCGGTCGGGCTTCCAATGCGGAGCAACTCCTGCCGCCCGGGCCATGAACGGTGCGTCTAAGTACGCCTTCGACCCGAGAGATGAAGAACAGTTGTCGTCGCTACCACGGATGCGCCGACAAGAACCAATTGGACCCAGAAAGGTGGGGCGAGCATCTTGTTGACCGCGATCATGAATGCTGCGAGCATTGCAAATGCAATGATCTTTTGTCGCACGGGGTGTCTCCAGCTTTGATCAGACAAGAGAGCTCAGGCAGGCGGCCGCCCCGGCTCCGGCCACGTTGACGGCCAGATCCCGGGCCGCCGTACCGTTGACCCTGCCGACAACCAGCGCTGCCGCGCCGCCGATCCCTGCCTTGACCAGGCAATTCTTGGCCATGTCGGACATCGGCTTGTTGGCGAGGGCCTCACGGTACTTCTGATTCTCGCCGTTGCCGTCCCCGAAGCGGCAGTTGATGCAGTTGTGCTCCTGAATGACGTCGACTGCATGGGCAAGTGGTACTGAAATACCCCATGCCATGGCTGCAGAAAGGACGATCGAGAAATCCATGATCCGCATATTTCCGCCTTCGGACAGTCTGCCGGAAGCGCGATTGTGCAGCTCCTTCGGTGAGCCTATGAGGAGAACGCGGGCCTGACCATGCATCATTCATTTGAATTCTGCCGGGTGAGACCAAGGGGGCCTGATGCTTGTTCATCCGGGGTGTGGCAGGCCCCGGAGATCGGGGTGCCGGTGCCGGTGCTGGAGGAGGTCGACCGCTCGACGTGGCACACCGAGGTGAGGCAGCGGAGGAGTGGGGCGGCGCTGCTGCTCGTGGGGGCGCGCCGACCGCCTCGCCGTCGGCCCGTAGGAGACAACGGCGAGCTGACCGCCGGTCACTGCGGCGGAGCGGGTCGGGCACCTCTCGCAGAAGCCGGGCCCGCGCGGGTCGCCCGTACGACCGTCGCCGTCATGGAGCTGACGGCATCCTCGGTACCAGTGGCATGCCCCATGCTCTCCCCGCCCGGTTCCACCGGCCGGAGTCCGTCCGGGTTCCGAGATGATCCGTGTCCCTGGGGCGCGGTGCCTTGGTGCGCGCCCCTCGGGCGCTGCCGTACGCCGTCTACCGATCGGCGGGGGGGCTTGGCGAGGATGGGCGGCCGACCGTGTCCTGTAAGCGACCGGAAGGGCAGCAGCATGGGTACGCACGAGAAGCCGGCCCCCGACCCCGGGTCGGGCACGCCCCCGCCGGGCAACAAGGACGGGCAGGTTCCGCCGTCGCCGCCGCCCACCGGCACCCGGCGGAAGTAGAACGCGGTGACGAGCGGCGAGGATCCGGCGGGGCGCCGGGCGGGCCTGGACACGGCGATGGACCGCGAGGAGGTGTGGCCGGCCGGGTCGCCGTGGGTGCGCGAGGCCTTCGCGGCGGTGCCCCGCGACGCGTTCGCGCCGGGGCGGCTGTGGCGGTGGGACGGCCGTGCCTACATGCCGGTGGACCGGGCGGCCGATCCCGAGGGCTGGGCCGACGAACGGTTACCGGGGTCCACGACGCGGCCGTCACCCAGGTGCGCGGCGGACTGCCGTCCTCGTCGCTGCCCGCGCCCGCCGTGGTGGCGGACATGCTGGACAGTCTGCGGCTGGAGCCCGGGCACCGGGTGTGGGACATCGGCACCGGGCAGGGGTGGACGGCGGCGCTGGCCGCCTGGCGCACCGGCCCGGGCCGGGTGGTGTCCACCGAGGTGGACGCGGGCCTGGCCGACTTCGCCCGCGGGCGCCTGGCGGCGGCCGGCCTGGACGTTCAGGTGGTGACCGGCAACGCGAGCGGCGGCGGGCTGCCGGGCGGCGGACAGGTCGACCGTCTGCACGCCACCTACGCCGTGGAGGCCGTCCCGTGGGCGTGGGTGGAGGCGGTACGGCCGGGCGGCCGGCTCGTCTACCCCTGGGGCAGGCTGGGGCACGTCGCCCTCACGGTCGCCGACGACGGCAAGAGCGCGACCGGATGGGTGCAGGGCCTGGCCCAGTTCATGGCCGACCGGCACGGCCCGGCGCCGGCGTCCACCGGCCATGCGGCCTACACGGCGGTGCGCGGCACCGCCGACCCGGACACCGAGCGGCTGTTGACGCGCGACCTGGCCCCGTTCCAGCCCCTCTCCGGCCGTCAGTCTGTCGAAGGCTGCACTGTAGGCCACGGCTCCGACAAGCAACTGACCCGACCGGAAGACCGCTGGCTGGCAAGCCCCGCTCGATCTACACGTGAACGACCGCCGGGTCGATGACAAGCAGTCGTGGGACGAGGGAACCGCCTGGTCCCGCCCGGACCACGCGCCCGTTGTTTGACGCGCCAGCTCATGGGATGTCTGTCGGGTTCAGCATGTTGAGCCGCCGATCGCCGGTGGTGCGACCGGCGCGGTGGTGGAGGTCTACCGAGGGTGGGGTAGCTGATGTCCTTGTCGGCAGTGTGCGTTCCTCCGAAGAAGATCCGCTGGTGACTGGCCTCAGTGTGCGGGCTCCGCGTCCCGGTCGAGGTGGCGGGCGGTGTCCTGGATGAGGGTGCGGAGCCAGCGGTGGCCGGCGTCGTGGGTGTGGACGGGGTGCCACCAGAGGGCTTCGTTGATGGGGCCGGCGTCGAAGGGGCAGGGGATCACGCGCAGGGCCGGGGGCAGGGGCATGGCCTCGGTCAGGCGGCGTTGGAGGACGGCGATGCGGTCGGTTCCGGTGATGTAGAGGGGTAGGGCGAGGAAGCTGTCGGTGACTGCGTGGGGGCGTAGTTGGCGGCCGGTCTCGGTGAGGCGCTGGAGCATGAACGGGGCGTTGTGCGGGTCGAATTGGCCCAGGACCCAGTTGAGGTCGGCCAGATCCTCGGCGCTGGGCGGGTTGTCGGCGGCGGGGTTGCCGTGGTCGACGAGTGCGACCCATTCGTCGGTGAACAGGGGCAGGTTGGGCATCCCGTGGAAGAGGCTGCCGTGGGGTGCGATCAGCCCGTCGACGGTCGGTTCGGCGTCCTCGCCGGGATAGGTCTCGGGCATGCCGAGGCGTCGGAAACGCAGCGTTGCGCGGGGAGCCTGCCTCTCGAAGGCGTCGAGCAGTTCCGGCCCGAGGACGGCGGCCGTGTAGTCGGCGACGGACAGGACGAACTCCCGCTCCGAGGTGGCGGGTTCGAACTGCGACTTGGTGGCGAACAGTCGGTCCGAGAGTTCCAGGACGGAGCCCGCCTGGTCCTGGAGCTGGGCGCCGAGCGGGGTGAGCTGGTAGCGGTTGCCGACCCGCTCCAGGAGCTCGTCGTCGAAGTGGCGGCGCAGGCGGCCGAGCATCGCGCTCGCGGCCGGCTGGGTGACGCCGATCCGTTCGGCGGCGCGGCTGACGTGCCGCTCGTCGAGCAGGGCGTGCAGGGCGACGAGGAGGTTGAGATCAGGGCGGGCGACCATGGCCCCAAGGTAGCAGCCGTGTTTATGGAACAATATCCATCATTGATTTCCCGTATAGGTGTCGGGCGGCAAGACTCGAATCCATGAACCGGAATCCCCAGCCCCTGGCTCTCACCAACGCCCTGTTGATCGACGGCACCGGCGCCCCGGCCGTCCACGGCGCCACCGTCCTCATCGCCGGGCACGAGATCACCGCCGCAGGTACCGCTGTCGCCGTCCCGGAGGGCGCGACGGTCGTCGACCTGCGAGGCAAGGCCGTCCTGCCGGGTCTGATCGACGCCCACGTCCACCTGGGCGGCCTCGGCTTCCACCACGCCCCGCCCTTCGGTGGCCGCGAGGCCACCGACCACTACGCCGTCCCCCGGACCGACGCCCTGCGCCACGGCGTCACCACCCAGCGCAGCCTGGGCGACTTCCTCCACGACAGCATCGCCGTGCGCGATGCGATCGAGGCCGGCACCCTGCCCGGCGCGCGCCTGGCCGTCAGCGGGCCGAGCTTCCAGGTCGAGCACGGCCACCCCAACGGCACCGTCTGGGGCGGCGACGACACGTGCCTGCGCGAGGCCGCCCGGATACCGAAGTCCGCCGCCGAGGCCGCGGCGGCGGTTGAGGGACTCGCCGCCGCCGGCGTCGACCTCGTCAAGATCATCATCTCGAACAACGCGATCTTCGGCCCGCCCCGGCCCGAGCTCAAGATGCCCTGGCACCTCGTCGAGGCGATCGTCGACGCCGCCCACAGGCAGGGGCTCAAGGTCGCCGCCCACACCGAGACGGTCGAGGACTCCCGGCGCGCCGTGGAGATCGGCGTCGACGACATCGAGCACCTGCTGCTGCGCGCCGAGGACCCGCACGACGAGGCCGCCCTCGACGACCTGTTCGCCCTCATGGCCGCTCGCGGCACCTACCTGGTGCCCACCATGGTCGCCCACCAGCTCCACGCCACCGCCGACACCGACGCGCGCACCCTGCGCTACGGCAACCAGGCGGTGCGCCGCGCCTACGAGAGCGGTTTGCGCCTGGGCGTCGGTTCCGACGCGCACTCCCCGGGCCTGCACGGCTGGAAGCTCCACAGCGAGCTGATCATGATGGTCCACGACCAGGGCATCCCGGCCCACGCCGCCCTCACTGCCGCGACCCGCACCAATGCCGAACTCCTCGGCCTGGCCGACCGGCTGGGCACCGTCGAGCCCGGCAAGACCGCCGACCTGCTGATCGTCTCCGGCAACCCGCTGGAGGACATCACCGCGATCACCGGCGTGCACCAGGTGATCCAGAACGGCACCGTCGTGACCGACAACGGCGCCTGACCCCCCTCCTCCCCGGCCGGACCCCGCGCGCCCGCCCCGCCCACGAACCGCCGCCCGGTTCCCGAACCCGGACGGCGGCCTCGGGGCCCGGCCCCTGCTCAGCACCCGTTCTCCCGTTCCCGAAATGGGTCCCATCATGTCCTCCCCCCAGACCTCCCCGCACACGGCACACAGCTCGCCCGCCCCGGACCCGCTGCGCTGGAAGGCCCTGATCTTCATCGGCATCGCGCAGCTCATGGTCGTGCTCGACGGCACGGTGGTGAACATCGCCCTGCCCCACGCCCAAGCCGCCCTGCACATCCCGGACACGAACCGGCAGTGGGTGGTCACCGCCTACAGCCTCGCCTTCGGCGGCCTCCTGCTGTTCGGAGGCCGGATCTCGGACCTGTGGGGCCGCAAGCGCGCCTTCGTCACCGGCCTGGCCGGATTCGCCGGCGCCTCCGCCCTCGGAGGCGCCGCCGTCAACGAGGCCATGCTGCTCGTCGCCCGCGCCGGCCAGGGCGTCTTCGGCGCCCTGCTGGCCCCCGCGGCGCTGTCCCTGCTCTCGGTCACCTTCACCGCGCCGAAGGAACGCGCGAAGGCGTTCGGCATCTACGGCGCCATCGCCGGAGCCGGCAGCGCGATCGGCCTGCTCCTCGGCGGCCTGCTGACCGAGTACCTGGACTGGCGCTGGGTCATGTTCATCAACATCCCCTTCGCCGCCGTCGCCGCCACCGGCGCCCTCACCTTCGTGCGCGAGCGCGAGACGGCCCGCAACCGCGACCGCCTCGACATCCCCGGTGTCCTGCTGGCCACCGGCGCCGTCGTCTCCCTGGTCTACGGCTTCACCAAGGCAGCCTCCGCCGGCTGGAGCGCCGCAATCACCCTCGCCGTGTTCGCCCTCGCCGCCGTCCTGCTCGCCGCGTTCGTCACCGTACAGGCCAAGGTCAAGAGCCCGCTGCTGCCCCTGCGCGTGATCGCCGACCGCAACCGCGGCGGCGCCTACCTCACCCTCGGACTGGCCATCGTCGGCATGTTCGGGCTGTTCTTCTTCCTCACCTTCTACCTCCAGGACATCCGCGGCTACTCACCCGTCACCACCGGCTTCGCCTTCCTCCCGATGGTCGCCGGCATGATCACCGGCTCCACCCAGATCGCCGCCCGCCTCCTGCCCCGCATCCCCGCCCGCTTCCTGATGGGCCCCGGCATCCTGCTCGCCGCCGCCGGCATGCTCATCCTCACCCAGCTGTCCACCACCAGCTCCTACACCACCGTCACCCTGCCCGGCATGCTGCTCCTCGGCACGGGAATGGGAACGATGTTCACCCCGGCCATGAGCCTGGCCACCTACGGTGTCCAGCCCCGCGACGCCGGCGTCGCCTCCGCGATGATCACCACCTCCCAGCAGATCGGCGGTTCCATCGGCACCGCGCTGCTCAGCACCATCGCCGTCAACGCCACCACCGGCTACCTGACCTCCCACCACGGCGACCCCGCTCTGACCGCCGCCCAGGGCCTCGTCCACGGCTACACCACCGCCATCGGCTGGGCCGCCGCGATCATGACCGTCGCGTCCGTCGTCGCCTTCACCCTCATCAATGCCCGCGGTGATGCCTTCGCCCCCAAGACCAGCACCGCCGCCGGCCAGGACGCCGTCCCCGCCGCCGCCCACTGACAGTGCCGACTTCTCAACGCTGCGCGAGCGGCTGCGCGGCTTCGACGCGTGCTTCTGCTGCCCGGGCGTCTCCGCGGCCGTGGTGAGCGCCGAGCGGTACCGTCGGATCACCTACGACTACACCCTGGCCGCGGTCCACGAACTCGCCTCCCAGAGCCCCGGGCTGACGTTCACGTACATCTCCGGCGAGGGCACCGGCAGCACCGGGCAGGGACGCATCGCCTGGGCCCAGGTCAAGGGCATGACCGAGACGCCCTGCTGGCGCAGCCGGACCTCCACACCCGTCCGGTCGCCTCGGGCCCGTCACAAGGGGCCCAGGGCGACCCGTGTTGCGATGCCGGCCCGTGTTCGCCTGCCGGTCAGGACCACCCTCCCGCGGCGACGGTGCCGCCTACGTGAACATCCCCTCGGACCACGTGGACATCGAGCGCGATGCCATCGCCTGCTAGCGAGCGGGTGGTCGTAGGCGTGGACGAAGTTGAAGCGGGCATCGGTGAGTTTGCCCTCCTTCGCCAGTTCCACGGCCGCGTCGGTGATCGCTTTGTGCGTGGGGGTGACCTCCAGTCAGCCCGCGGTGAACTTGTGCGAGGCGCCCGGGTACTGCTCCGCGATGGATGCGATCTTCGCCTTGACCGTCTTGGTGAACGTGGCGAAGGAGGCGTCGCCGTTGTAGGGGGAGTCGGGGACCTTCAGGTTGATCACCTTGTCGACGCCGAGGATGGCCGCCGAGGCCATGAACTCGGCGGTCCGGGCGGGCACGATCACGCTGTCGGTGGCGCTCGCAGGGTCGGTCGGCCAGTTCAGCCCGGTTGTGCTGTCCGACCACCCGACAGGGCGGTGCACGATGTTGGCCGACCGACCCGTGTGCGTCAGATCGGGAGGTCCCACCCGGGGCCGTTCTCGGAGTCGAGCCACACGTGCTGTCCGGCGGCCGAGACCGTGATCCCGAACCGTTCCTGATGGGGCTCGTCGACGGCCTGCCACTGCTGCACCGCTCGTTCCACCCGGTCCCACAGGCAAACGGGACCGCGTTGGACGACGGTCCACCCGCCGTCGGGGTCGGAGGTCGTCCGTGCCTGTGAACCGGTGGGCACGTCCCAGAGGATCTGTTCGGCCCCGCCCGCGTACGTTCGGCGGAGGAGCTGCTGAGGGTCCTGGCTGCACCGCTCCCTGAGCGGGTCACCCGGTCCGTGGCAGCAGTCCTGGCCGGCCGGCTCGCCAAGGTGCCTGCGGAGCCCACGCCGCGGACGGTCGACGCTCCGCCCCCGCCCCGTCCGCCGATGTACGAGTGCACCGGGCAAGAGGGGCTCCGTGCACGGCCGGTGCGGGTCGCTGGAGGTTTGTGCACGACATGCCGTGACTGAGTGTGCCTTTCCGCCCTACGCTGGCGGCATGGCTCTTGACCCCGCCCTGCCCGTGGGCCGCCGGATCCAGCACTACCGGGAACGTGCCGGGAAGTCCCGGGCGGTTCTGGCAGCGCTGCTCGGTCGCTCGCCGTCCTGGCTGAAGCAAATTGAGAACGGTTCGCTACTGCCCCCTCGCCTGCCGATACTGATGCGGATCGCTCAACATCTGGGGATCGAAGACCTTTCGCTCCTGACTGGGGACGTCAGCATGCCCCGTGCGCTGTACTCCGGGATGGAGCACTCGGCGCTGGCATCGGTCCGTCGGGCAGTCGATGGTGCGCCGCTTGGAGCTGCCGGGGGGCCGGCTCCCCGACTGGAGCACATCGCTGTTCAGCTGGAGAACGCCTGGCGGACGCGGATGTCCCGGGGCGACCATCGCACGGCGCTGGCGGAGGTGCTGCCGCCGCTCGTTTCGGCGGCGTCCGTCGCAGCGTCGCATCCGGAGTGCGGGGATCGACGTCGTGCTGAGGTCATGTATGCCAGCGCGCTGAACCTGACGCAGATGTACGCGGCGTTCCAGGGCGACGGAAACCTGGTCTGGCGAGTGGCGGAACGCGCGCTTGCCACGGCCCGTGCGTCGGGCGACCCGGCGGCCATCAGCCAGGCCTGCTGGTTTCTCGTGGAAGCCTTCCGGAAGTCGGGCCAGTGGGAGAGTGCGCAGAGCCTGACGGAGGACGCCCTTCGGCTGCTGGACCCGGTTCGAACCGAGAGCCCCGAACTCGCCTGCGCGTGGGCGGATATGGCGTACCACGCCGCCATCACGCATGCCGTCGCCGGAGAGTCGGGGGACGCGTGGAGGTGGATCGATCGGGCGTCCGCTGTGTCGAACTCGCTCCCGGCCGGCCACTGGTGCCCGTCAACGTCGGGTTCACGTCAGGCAGTTGTGATGCACTCGGTCACCGTGGCGGTAGAGCTGAGGCAGGTCGGCACCGCCCTCCGGTGGGCGCGACGGCTGCCCGAGGCTGATGTCGTGGCGATCCCGCGACGTGGCCGGCACCTGATCGAGGTGGCTCGTGCGCACTCCATGAAGGGTGAGCACGGTAAGGCGGCCGAACTCCTGACAACGGCCGTGTCTGTGGCGCCCGAAACCGCTCGCTGGAACGAGGAGACACGAGCCATGGTCCGCGGCCTCATGTCCGGCTCGCCGACCCATCAGCCGGCCGGACGCCGACTGGCGGACGCCATCGGAATGGCCGCCTGAAACAAGGGGGCAGAGACTCTGCCCCACCCCTCAGTGCAGGGCTCGTAACGTCTGGTGACGAAACGGGCCCTGACTGTTAGGGAGCGAGTGATGGTCGTACAGCAACCGTCCGGAGCCACGAGCGCGCCGCCGGACCACCTGGAGGTGCCGGAGTCCGCCACCTCCCGCCGACGGAAGTCCGCGGAGAGGCACCCGAGTCGCCCGGCGGGCGCGGCGCTGATCGCGGCCTGTCGCCGGGACTACCTGGCGGGGCAGGCGGAGGACGCGAGGCGGCCGACGGACCCCTACCGGCGGACGCCGCTGTACTGGGAGGGCAACGTCTGGGCCGGTCGTGGCGCTGCGTGAGATCGCGCCTGTACGCCTGGAACAGCCCGTGGTCGGGTACGCCGAGACCCTCCAGGATCTCGCGCGCCGCCTGCCGCCCGCGCCGCCCCGGACCGCGTCCCGGTGCCCCGGCTGCGGATGGCTGGACGGCTTGGCCGCGGACGCATTCGCCGACCCGGAGGGCTGCAATCGCTCATCTCTGACCGATGTGCGGGTGTTGAGACGCCGTCACGCGAACTCCGGGGAGTGCCTGGCGGTGCCGGATGGTGCGTGACCTGGCGAGTCGTCCGCGCGGGCTGTTGGCGTTCCTCGGTGGCCCGGTGCCGTACGGACCGCGCCGGGCGGCCGAGCGCGCTGGCCGCACGCTGGGGCCGTCCTCCCGCCACCAGCGATGGCTTCACCGGGTCAGCCACCCCGTGCTCACGATCCAGATGCTCTGGGGGTTGCACATCCAGTTCCTCTGGCCGGTGACGATGGTAAGCACCAGGAGGCGGCAGATCATCCGGGAAGAGCGGGCTCAGGTGACCCCCCGACACCTGGAGCGCCGCGCGGAGCTGGACCGGCGCCGGCTGGGACTCCCGCCCGATCCCGACGGCCGTGTCGGCCCGTAGGGTGCCTAGGTCGTGGAACGAAGCGCCCCTGATGGCGACAAGCAAGACCGTCCAGACGTACGTCGCCCGCGCCCTGGTCGCGACGCACGTGTTCAGCACGATCATCGGCACAGCTTCGGCTGTCTCTGAGTCCCTACTTCGAGAGGTCACCCCCCTACAGAGAGAGGCGCGTCGAATGAGCGACCCGGTGCCCCCGCTCCCCACCTGCCCGTGCGGTGAGCCGATCCGCCCGGACCCGCCCGATCCCGACGGAATCGCCACGTGGAAGTGCTCCGGGCGCTGGTTCGGCATCCTGCTGCCGGACGACTACCTGAAGGCGCACCCGTCGGAGAACCGCGTCATGATCTGCGGCCGGAAGCGCATCCACAGCGTCCCCGCGCGGGTCGCGGCGTGACGACTCAACGGATGGAGTCCTGGGAACCGCGCGAGGTTCATGTGCGGGTGGTCCCGACGGCCGGCTACCGGTTGGAGATCCAGAGGGCGTTGCACAGCCCGTTCGTGACGCAGGACGACATGGATGATCACGGCGACCGGGTCATCGAGGATCTGGCCCGTGTGGAGCTGTATATCCCCGACGATGTTCCGGTGGTCCTCATGGTCACGGAGTCCGACGGAACGGCCCGCCGGATCGAGTGTCCGCCGTCCACATAGTCCCTACAGACTCCCGTACCCCGCCCTGGGGCTGTCAGTGGGCGGCGACACCAGTACGGGACCGGTCCTGTCCGTGCGCGCATCCCCCCTCGCGGACGGGCGGGACCACCCCAGACCCCCGCCCCGGCCGTGCCGACCGTCCAAAGTCGCTGAGCCGACCGGGGCGGGCCCCAACTCCCGTTGGTGCCTGCGTGCCGACGGGCAGCACAACCCCCGCCCTGGTGGCGCGACTTGGACGGACGCGGACGACCAGGGCGGGGCCACCAATTCAGGAGTGGAGCGACCCGTGATCATGGGCAGAACGATCAAGAGCACGACCAAGAACAAGGTCGACAAGAAGGCGACCAGCGCTCAGAACAAGCAGGACGCCGAGAAGCGCGCGCTGGTCGAGAAGTTCAAGGACAAGACCGGTGATGGCGGAGAGAAGCCCTAGCCAGATGGCCGAGCACGAACTGCGCCATATCCACGGCGCGTTGAGCGATGATCTCGCCAAGATCCGGGGGTATCCGCCGAACACCCCCTTCGGTCCGTGGGAGCGCGCTCGTGTCGCGGCCGGGTGGCTGTGGGAGCAATGGCGGCTGGCTGGGAACCCTCCGCTGCCCGGACTCCGGGAGCAGCCCTACGTACGGCACATCGCCTCGGTGCGGGCGCTGACCAAAGGTCTCCCCGGAACGTGGGGCACGCTCCAAGACGGAGCCTGGCTGAGTGCACGCGCGGCATGGTGCACCGACCCCAACTGTCGATCTGTATACGCCTCGGAGGGCGAGGAAGAGTGAAGGAGACCACCCGTCCGCGCGCACCGGATGTGGCACCGCTGCTCACCGTGGACAACAGCGGCGGATGTAGCTGTCCCCAGCCGGCCCGGTGCGTGCTTCGGCTCGAACTACCGCCGGTTCAAGGGCAGATGAAGGACGCTCAGGGGCGCATCTGGACAGTCCTCAGCCGAAGGCAGCTCGCCGACCCGACGACGGGCGTGATCAACAGCACGCGGATCGTGCTCCGCCGTGTCGAGGAGGTCAGTGGCAAGGCGATGCCGACCTTCCTCACCATCCGCTGTGCTGGCCCGCCGTCGTACGAGAACGAATACGAGAGGCGCCGGGAGACCCGGCCGCCTCGGGCTGAACGACTCCCGTTCGAACCGGCCAGGCCGGCACGTAACTAGACCGGGGTCCCTGCCCCTGGGCAGGCACCCGCCAATCGAACTCCCGCCCCAGGCTGTCGGCCAAGGTCGATTCCGCCCGGGGCGGGGTAGTACCCCGCCGCGTCATCCGATGCGTTGGGAACGCGCTGCTCCTGAACGTCGAACCGAGAGAGGAAGTCGATCATGGGAGACGAGAACAAGGGCGGTAAGAACGACGGGAAGGGTGGTAGCCACGCCAAGCCCGGCGGCGGGTCCATCGGGCCGAAGCCGTCGAAGGACGGGTTGAAGCCGGACCCGGCTCCGAAGCACAAGAAGTCGTGACCGCCCCCGAGGCACTGCGGGCTGCCCTGGTGACGGCGCTCACCGACTCGGGTGCGCTGACGGCCGATTGGGCCCGGGCGTTCGCTGCCGTGCCGCGACACGAGTTCCTGCCCGCCACCATCTGGGCGGACGAGAACGGCGGCGACACCGAGTGCAGCCGCACAGTGGACCCCGAACAGTGGATGCGGCTCGCCTACAGCGATGTGCCGATCGTCACCCAGTGGGACGACGGCTCGGAAGGTGATCGAAGCACGCCCACGTCGTCGGCGTCCATGCCCACGATGGTGGCCGAGATGCTGTCCGACCTGGACGCGCACCCCGGGCACCGGGTACTGGAAGTCGGTACAGGCACCGGGTACAACGCGGCTCTGCTGGCCCACCGCCTGGGCGACGCGAACGTGTCCACGGTGGAAGTCGACCCGCAGGTCACGACGGCTGCCCGCGCAGCGCTGGAACGGGCCGGCTACATCCCCGAAGTCGTGTGCGGAGACGGGGCGCTCGGGTGGGGCGTGCGGGCTCCGTACGATCGGCTGATCTCCACGGTGTCTCTGCGGGACATCCCGCCTGCCTGGCTGTCCCAGACCCGGCCCGGCGGGGTGATCGTCAGCCCTGTCTCGCCACTGCTGGGTGGTGGGGCGATCGTGCGGCTCACTGTGCACGGCGACGGGACGGCGAGCGGCAGGTTCACCAGGAGCGCGGCCTTCATGATGCTGCGCCAGCAGCGTTACGAAGGCGCCCCAGTGGATGACTACCTGCCCGACGAGTGGCCGGGCGACGCCGAACAGTCCTGGACCAAGCTCGACCCCGAAGCCATCGGGGACGACTGGCTGGCGCAGTTCGCCTGTGCGCTTGACCTGCCGGACGTGTACTACAGGCGAAACCTGTTCGGCGGGGGCTGGACTTGGTGGCTGTTCGACACGGCCGTCACATCCTGGGCGACCGTGGACTCTGCCCCCGGGGAATCCCAGTACGAGGTCCGGCAGTCCGGGCCCCGGAGGCTCTGGGACGAGCTGGAGGCCGCCCACGACCGGTGGACGGCCGCCGGCCGCCCCGGCTATGAGCGGTACGGGCTCACGGTGACCGCCACCGGCCAGACTGCGTGGCTGGATGAACCGACCAACCCGCTGGGGTGGTCGACGCTGGCCACCTAAGGAGTGCAGCGGTCCACCCGGGGTAGCCCGGGTGAACCCGACGTCCTGATGCTCCCGCTTCCCCGCGTCACCGGGCAGACGCGGGGAAGCGGGTGGCGCAGAGTCCCCCTTTGCCGGGCGCGGGGGCGATGAGCGTTCTCGGGCCCGGATCCCCTCGCCGGACGTTCTGGCCCGGGCGGCCGCCTCGCAGGTCGGCCCCGGTTCCGGCGGGTCGCCGTGCCGGCGCCCGCCGGCTGCGCAGGGTCCGCCACGCGTTGGAGCGCCTGGCCGTGGACCCGGACCGCCTCGGCGCGAACTCCCACCGCCACCCCGGCCTGCCCGGTCACGAGCACACCGCCGCTCGGACCTCCTGCGTCGATCAGGGCGCCGACGCCGCCTCCCGGTGCTGGTGCCCGGCCGGGGGGTTATCCCCCGGGAAAGTGTCGGGTCGGCCCCAGAGCGTCCGGGCTGCCGTAGGTGTGATCATCTTCTCAACGGGGTTCGGAATTGCCCAGGTTGAGGAGTCATCACATGAACGTAAACAGGAACCGGCTGGTGGCCGCGGCGCTCGTCCTGGCCGCCATGGCGGCCCCCGCGACGGCCGCGTACGCGGCACCGGCGGCGTCCGCGTCCGCCGCCGTGCCGGACCCCGTCCGTGCGCTGGACCGGATCGCCCACCCGCTGCTGTCGGCGGAGCCGGGCACCGGCACGGCCGACCTGCGTGCCCTCGGGGCGATGGTCGGCGACGCCAAGGTGGTGGGCCTGGGCGAGGCCACGCACGGCTCGCACGAGTTCTTCGCCCTGAAGGACCGGATCTTCCGCTACCTCGTCGAGAAGAAGGGATTCACCACCTTCACCCTGGAGATGAGCTGGTCGGCGGGGCTGCGGATCGACGACTACCTCCAGCACGGCAACGGCGACGCACGGCAGGTCGTGCACGAGACGATGGCCGACTCCCCCTGGGACCGCGAGGAGTTCGTGACCCTCGTCCAGTGGATGCGCGATCACAACATCCGGCACCCCGACCGCCCGGTCCACTTCGCGGGCGACGACATCAGCGCGCCCAGGCTCGACGCCCGCGTCTTCGACGCGGTCACCGGCTACGTCCGGCAGGCCCACCCGGAGTCACTGCCGCGACTGACCGAGCTCTTCACCGTCCTGCGCCCGCTCGACGATGCCATCGGCGAGTACCTGAAGCGGCCGCTCGCGGAACGCCGGCAGAACGGGGCCAAGGCGCAGCAGTTGATCGAGCTGATGGAAGGCCAGGGCAAGCCGGGCGACGGCGACTTCGAGTTCGCCCTGCAGAACGCCCGCAACATCGCCCAGACCTACACCTTCCTCGCCATCGACCTCTCCGACCCGGCCTCGGTGACCGCCATGGAGCGCTACCGTGACCAGGTGATGGCCGACACCACGGCGTGGTGGCAGCGGCACACCGGAGGCAAGGTCCTGCTGTCCGCCCAGGACGACCACGTCGGCTATGCCGCTTCCGACCCCGCGATGTATCCGAAGACCCAGGGCTCGTTCCTGCGCGACACCCTGGGCGCGGACTACCTCGCCATCGGCACCACCTTCGACCAGGGATCCTTCCTCTCCAAGGATCAGCCGCTCCTCGGCGAGTGGAAGAAGTTCACCGTTCCCGCCGCCGGCGTCGGCACGAACGAGTACACGCTCGACCAGGTCCGGTACCGCGACTACTACGCCGACCTGCGCAAGGCCCCGGTCGCGGCCCGCAACTGGCTGGACGTCCCGCGCCCGACGTACAGCTTCGGCACACAGTTCCCGGTCACCCCGACGCCCGTGGTCGCCGTCGGCCAGGCCTACGACGGCCTGATCCACCTGCACAGCGTCCGGGAGGCGAAGAAGCTGTAGCCCCGGGGGCCGGGTGGCGCGGCTGCCCGTGCGGCGGTACGGGCAGCCGCCCTCGACGATCAGGACGCCGGCTTGAGGACGACCCGGCCCACGAGGTCGGTGCTGTTCTCCAGGAGCGCGTGTGCCCGGTCGGCCTGGGACAGCGGGAACCGTGCGGCGATCCGGATGCCGATCAGCCCCTGGGCCAGCAGGTCCAGGACGGCGAGGGCATCGCGATGGCGGGCACCGCGCACACCGACGACGGTCATCTCCAAGCGGGTGAAATCGTTCATCGTGAGCGGCAGGTGTCCGCCCGTGCGCTGGTTGCCGGCCGCCGGACAGATCGTGCCGCCCAACCTCAGGGCGTCGACCGCCAGTCGGAAGAGGTCCGCATCACCGGTGAAGTCGACGGCGTGGTCGAACCCGGTTCCGGCGGTCCACTCCCGTAGCTCGGCCGCGGCCGCGGCCCGATCGGCGGTGATCACCACGTGGTCCGCGCCCGTCTCCTTCAGGAGGGCGGCCTTGTCGGCATGCCGGGTCGTCACGACGACCCGGGCGCCGGCCATCCGGGCCAGGCGAACGGTGGCTTCCCCCATCCCTCCGGAGGCGCCGCACACCAGCACGGTTTCGCCGAGCCGCACGCGCAACCGGTCCAGGACGAGGCGGTGCGAGGTCGCATAGGGCCAGAGCAGCACCGCCGCCTGCTCCAGGTCGACGTGTTCCGGCAGCGGCAGCCAGAGCCGCTGATCACGCACCAGGTACTGCGCGTACGAGCCGAGACCGGCGTGGCCGGGCACGTCGACTCCGGTCGACAGGTTGCCCAGGCCCCGGTAGGTCTCCGACGCGTACGGGTTCTCCGGGTGCACCACAGCGACGACGGGGTCCCCCTGCCGGAACCCGGTCACCTCGTCCCCCACCGCCACGACGGTGCCCGCGGCCTCACGGCCGAGTTGCTGCGGCATCGGCAGCGCGCGCCGGCCGGGCAGCCGCTCCCCGGACAGCTGCCCCGAGCGGTACTTCAGGTCCCATCCCGAGACCGAGGCGGTGTCGACGGCGACCATGACGTCGCGGGGGCCCAGGGGCGGGAGCGGATAGTCGGCATGGACCAACTGCTCGGGTCCGCCGTGTTCGAGGACCCGAACCGCCTTCGTGGTGGTGGGAATCTGACTGTCCGTGGTCATCAGTGAGCCTTTCCGAGCTGGGGAGCGGCCGGCACCGGCCTGGAGGGGGTTCTGTGCAACGCGCTCGGCCACGCGGCCGGCGCCGCGGCGGACTCAGCGGGCCTTCGGCGGGATCACGGGCACGAGCAGGTACGAGGGATACCGGCCGCCGGTGTGCACCGTGTTGGTTCCCGTGGCGTGGGCCCGGTCGGCGGGGTCGTTGTGCAGGAACCGGGTGGGGTCGCTGCGGTCGGCGGCCTGGATCACCAGCCCCAGCCGGTGGCCCGCCGCGAAGACCCTGCTGGTGGGCAGGATTTCGACCGCCGCCTCGACCGGGACCCCGGCCTGGAGCGGGCTGCGGGTGTCGTGGCGGTGCACCGGACGGTAGGGCTCGGACCGGGTCTCGTCGAGCTCGCGGTGCGAGACCCGCAGCCAGCCCTTCACCACGGGGCCGCGGTTCCCGATGCCCGAGGCGTCCTCGAAGGTCACCTCCTTGCCCTCGGCGTCGAGGTCGATCAGCGTGACGAACAGGTCCATGTCCTCGGTGTCCGCACTCACCCACACGTGCAGCGCGGACGGGCCGGTGAGTTCGACGTCCTCTGTGAACGGGGCGGTGAGCAGCGTGACGCCCCCGCCGGGCGCCGGATAGTCCACCCTCGCCTCGGTGTCGGGTGCCTCGGTGCCCAGGGAGCCGCGTTCGGCGTCCAGGTGGAGGCGGGTCCATTCGGTGCGCGCGATCGGCCATTCGGTTTCGGTGCGCACGTAGGAGCCGCGCGGGTCGCGGATGGTCAGGCGCACCGGCGGCTCGTCCTGCCAGGCCGTTTCGTCGCCGGCGACGAAACGGTCCAGGAAGCGCTTCTGGTAGAGCCGGCTCTCCTCGGTGTAGAAGGGCGTGAAGTGGTTGCCGTCGTGGATCTCCAGCCACTTGTGCTCGGAGCCGGCGCCGAGGTAGCCCTCGATGTTGCCGCGCAGGTGCAGTGGGTAGCTGGTCCAGTTGCCCGACGACAGCACCGGCACGGTGATCTTCGAGAGGTCGACCTCGCGGGCCCGGTAGTAGTCGCGCAGCAGGGCGTGCTCGCGGAGTTCGGCCGGCAGTTCGGCGTTGCCGTCCACGGCACGGTTCGGGTTGGGCGCGCCGGCGGGCAGGGCGCTCTGGTTGCCGGTGATCTGGCGGGTCCACCACTCGTCGGTGAACCGGTTGCTCAGGATGCCGCCGTGGTGCGACCAGTCGCGGTAGACGTCGATCGCGCCCTCCCAGGGCACGATCGCGGCCAGGTGCGGCGGCTGCAGTGCCGCGACGTGCCACTGTCCGATGGCGTAGTAGGAGATGCCCAGCAGGCCGACCTTCCCGGTGCTCCAGTCCTGCACCCCGGCCCACTCGATCGCGTCGTGGTAGTCCTCCCACTCGGTGGGCGAGAACAGCGCCATCCTCCCCTCGGAGCGCCCGGTGCCGCGCTGGTCGACCCGGACCACGGCGTAGCCGCGCGGCACCCACCATTCGGGGTTCGGCGTCTCCCAGGTCATGTGGGGGCCCTGCTCGTCGATCAGGCCGTAGGCGTGGGCGTTGAAGTCGGCGAAGTGGATGTCCTTGCCGTACGGGCCGTGCACCATCAGGACCGGGTGCGGGCCCGGCTGCGCCGGGCGGAACACGTCGGCGCGGAGCACGGTGCCGTCCCGGGTGGGGACCGGCACGTTCTTCTCGATCGTCATCTCGGGTGCTGCGGACACCGGGGCCTCCTCGATCCTTGCCAGAATCTCAACTGCTTTATAAAGTACTTTACATCCACTGAGGGCGCAACGAGGAGAACGGCCATGACCGGCATCACCCATCTGCGCAGCATCGACATCGCGGCCACCGACCCCGCGGAGCTGCTGCCCTTCTACGAGCGGACCTGGGGTCTCGAACAGGTCCCCGACCCGACCGCACCCACCGGGGGGATCGCCCTGCGGGCCCGCGGCACCGAACACCACGTGCTGCGACTGGTTCCGGGCGTCGGACGCGCGCTCGGGCGGATCGCGCTCGGCGCGGCGACGCCCGCCGACGTCGACCGGATCGCGGCGAAGGTCCGCGCGGCCGGCGCGGTCGTGCTCACCGAACCCGGTGTGCGGGCCGACGGCGGTTACACGGTCGAGTTCACCGATCCGGAGGGCCGCGTGCTCGAAGTCGGCACCGGCCTGCCGGAGCACCGCGAACCCGCGCGCCGGGCCTTCGGCCCGGACCGGCTCAGCCACGTCGTGCTGAACTCACCCGACCTGGACGCCGCCAAGGCCTTCTACACCGACGTGCTGGGCTTCGCGGTCTCCGACACCTACGAGAACGACCTGATGGTCTTCCTGCGCTGCAACTCCCAGCACCACTGCGTGGTGCTGGCGCCGGGCGAGTGGGCCACGCTGAACCACGTCGCCTTCGAGGTCCGCGACACCGACGAGGTGATGCGTTCGCTCGGCCGGATGCGCAAGGCCGGATTCGACACCATCTGGGGCCCCGGCCGCCACGGACCGGGCGGAAACGTCTTCTGCTACTTCCAGGATCCGGTCGGCAACGTCATCGAGTACACCTCGGACCTGATCGAGGTCGGGCCCGACTGGCAGGCGCAGGCCTGGCCGCGCACCCAGGGGAACGCCGACGTCTGGGGCACCAGCGGCGGCATCACCCCCGCCGTCGCCCGCGCGATGGCCAACCCCCCGACAGGAGAGCAGCGTTGAAGGCGATCGTGATCGACCGGTTCGGCCCGCCCGAGGTGCTGCGCACCACGCGACTGCCCGACCCCGAGCCCGGCCCCGGCGAGGTGCGCGTGCGGGTCGGCGCCGCGACGGTCTCCCGCACGAAGGACGTCGCCGTGCGGGCCGGCCGGCCTCCCTTCGCCGAGCAGGTCCGCACCTTCCCGCACGTGCTCGGCACCGAGCACGCCGGCCTCGTCGACGCGGTCGGCGAGGGGGTCGACACCGCCCTGCTCGGTGCCCGGGTCGCGGTCTCGTCGGCGCTGCCCTGCGGGCACTGCCGGTACTGCGAGCAGGGCCGCGAGGAGGCCTGCCCCGAATTCCGCCTGCTCGGCATCCACCGCCCCGGCAGCTACGCCGAGTTCACCGTCGTACCGGCGGCGAACGTCCAGGTGATCCCGGACGGGATCACCCTGGCCCAGGCGGCCTCACTGGCCGTCAACGGCGTCGTCGCCGCGGCGCAGCTGGCCGCGGCCGGCGCCGGGCCGGGCACGACGGTGCTGGTGGTCGGGGCCGGCGGCGCGCTCGGCTCGACCGTCGCCGAGCTGGCCGCCTTCCGCGGCAGCCGGGTGATCGCGCTCGGACGGGACCCGGGCCGGCTGGCCGGTCTGCCGCTGACTGCGGCGATCGACTCCGGCCCGCACGACCTGACCGGGCGGCTCCGGTCCGCCGCCGGTGACGACGGAATCGACTGCGTCATCGACAACCTCGGAATCCCGGCGCTGTGGGACGCCTACCTGCCCGCGCTGGCGCAGGCGGCGGTGGTCGTCGTCTCCGGCGCGATCACCGACGACCCGGTGCCGCTGCGGTTCCGGCAGCTGTACCTCCACAGCCATGCGATCGTCGGCGTGCGCACCGGCAACCGGACGCACCGCGATAACCTCTGGACCGAGGTGTCCGCCGGGTTCCGGCCGCCGGACGGCTTCGTCCACCCCACCCCCTGGGACCAGGCCGCCGACGCCCACACCCGGATCGAGGCCGGAGGCGTCGGCGGCCAGCTCGTGCTCCAGTTCCCGGGGGCCACCGAAAGGCCGCGCCGATGACCCGGAGAGAGACAGTGTCCCGCCGAGAACCGCACCCCGTCGCACCCCGCACCCGCACCGCCTTCCTGGTCCGGCTGCTGTCGAACACGCTCAGCCAGCAGGTGGAACGCGCCCTGAAACCGCTGTCGCTGACCCAGGCCCAGCTCGCGGCCCTGGCCCAGCTCACCTTCACCGACGAGGGATGGCTCTCGGGCGCCGAACTGGGCCGGCGGGCCGGGGTCACCGCGCAGGCCATGTCTGCCGCGATCACCGACCTGGAGCGACGCGACCTGGTGCGCCGCAGCCCGCACCCCACCCAGGGGCGCATCCAGCGGGTCCACATCACCGAGGACGGAGCGCACCTACTGGAGCGGGCACAGCAGCTGACCGAGCCCGTCGACGCCCGCGCACTGGCACTGCTCACCGAACCCGAGCGCGACCAGTTCCGCAGCCTGCTGCTGCGCGTCATGACCGCCTCCGGCTGCGCCCCCACGGCAGAGCCGGAACCGGGCGAATGAGTCCCACCGCCCGGAGCCCCCTCGACGCCGGCCCGTCCAACGCGCCCTTCGCGCGGCCGGGCCGGGCCCGTGACCGCCCTGGCTCGCGGCCGCTGCCGTTCGAATACCTCCGGCCCGCCGGATCGGGCAGGATGTGGTCGAACATGTCGGGGGCGAACGGGTGACGGGGGTTGTGTGATGGGGCGTACGGCGTGGCGCGGGGGCGCGGCATCGGCTGCGGTGGTGCTGCTGGCCTGGGCGGCGGCGGCCTGCACGGGGCAGGGCGGCGCAGGGGCAGCGGCATCCACGGCGACGGCGACGGCCGCTCCGCCGACAGCCCCGACCGCGACCCCGACCCCGACGGCGCACCCCGTGACGTTGCCCGAGCCCGCCCCGGCGTCCGCACAGTGGATCGTCGACCAGCTGGCCAAGAATCCGCCGCCGCCCTGCCCCGTCCCCACCCTGGCGAACCTGGTGGTGCTCGACCGCAGCGAGGACGCCCACGACCGGGCGGACGTGCTGTGGCTGAGGGACGACTCCTACCTGTGCCTCGCCTCGATCAGCCGCGTCAACGGCGGGCTGACCACGGGATTCTCCTACGGCTCGATCGACTCCTACACCGCCGGGCAGAGCCCGTCGACGATCGGCGGCCTGAGGCGGCCCTCCTACTTCACGGTCTTCCCCGTCGACACCGGCCAGGTCGTGCTGCAGGACGGGGGGAGCCGGTTCGGGCCGCTCCACCAGCGCACGGTCGACCTCGGCGCCGGCCGGGCGATCACCGTCGTGCAGTACCGCTACGCCGTCGAGGTGAAGCTCGACCCCGACTCGTCGGTGGTCGAGCTTCCCCCGAGGGAGGACCCGGACCATCCCGCCCATCTGTGCCCGGTCGTCCAGGAACCGTGCCGCCTCGCGGACGTCTACTGAACCCGCCGTGTGCGGACCGGGTGACGGACGCTCGGTGATGGCCGGCCCCGCCGTCATGGGCGGGTCGGCCGGGCTACCAGTGCTCGTGGTTCTCGCAGCGTTCGTCGTGCTCGTGGCGCTTGATCTTGGTGGGGTCGCTGACGATGTGGCTGGCGGTGTCGCCGCCGCCGATGGCGGTGGCGACGTTCGTCACCTCGTCGCGGGCGCCGCAGGAGACGTCGACCTTCAGGGTGATGGGCGGGTAGCTGCTCGCGGCGGCCAGGACGTCGTCACGGGTGCAGGTGAGGTTGACCAGGCTGCAGTTCCATCCCGTGCCGCTGATGCTGTCGGCCCTGAGCCCGTCGGGGAGGGTGTCGTACACGGTGACGGTGCTGCCGTCGGTCGGGGCGGCGCCGACGTCGTTGCCGACGGTGATGGTGTAGGTGCCGTCCCGCCCCTGGGTGAAGTGCCCGGGGTGGGTCTTGGTGACGGTCAGGGACGGGAGCGTGTAGGAGATGGTCACCTGGCCGTTGTTGTTCGCCGTCCCGATGGTGGAGGCACTCAGACTGGTGCCGGTACCGGACGGGGTGGCGAAGCTGCTGCCCCCACCGCCGCCGCCTCCGCTACCCGAGGTGCCCCTGTTGTCGACGGTGCCGCTGCCGCCGCCCCCGCCGGCGAAGTACCCGCCACCACCGCCGCCACCGGCACCCGTGATGGTGAGGGCGCAACCGGCCCCGATGCTGCCCCCGGTGCCTCCGGTGCCGACCGTGGTGCCGGCGAATCCGCCCCCCGGCCCGCCACTCGTAGCGCCGCAGTTCGTTCCGCTACCGGCGGCCCCGCCGGCGCCGCCGGTGCTGGTGGTGGTGGAGCCGCCGTTCCCGCCCTGTCCCGGCGAGGACCCGGGGCCGGTGAAACCTCCCGCGGTGCCGTTGGTGGCGTCCGGCGTTGTCCCGCCGCTGCCCCCGTTCCCCCCGGCGGAGCCCGCTCCGGTGCCGCCGGCCGCACCGCCGCCTCCGGCGACCACCAGGAGGGCGCCGCCCGCGCTGACGCTGGACGCCCCGCCGCCGCCCGGACCTTCGAACTGGAAGCCGGTGGCCGGGAAGGTCCCGCCCGGGGCGCCGCCGTTGAACCCGCCGGCACCCCCCGTGCCGCTGCCGTTGCAGCCCTTGCCGCCGGTGCCGCCGACGTCGATGGTGAAGGTCGTCGGGACGGTGGTCCGCGGCAGGGTGGTCACCACCCGTGCCCCGGTGCCGCCCGTCCCCGTGACGGAACAGGGGGTGCCGGTGTTGTCGGCGCCGCCGGCGCCGTCCGCGGTGATCGTGACCACCGCCCCCGCCGGCACCGTCAGGCTCTGCGCGGCGCCGGTGAAGGTGAAGGTCTGCGACGGATCGGCCCGGTGCGCCCGCACCGGTACGACCCCCACGGGTGCGGCGGCCACCGGCCCGGCCGTGGCCGCCAGCAGCGCCATGCCGGACAGCAGCGCGCCTCCTACCGACACCGCCCCCGTGCCGGCGGTACGGACCGGGATGGTCCCGCCGGCCGGGTTCCGGTCGGGCACGGCCACGGGCCCCTGGCGGCCGACCCGGTACCAGGGCAGACCGCCCTGTCCACGCGTACGAGTACTCATCCGCGGGTTCACTCTCCTCACAACGAGTCGCCCTGTGCCCGCACGCTCCAAGGCGCGGGCATGACAGGGCGACTGACAGAAAATCAGGACAAAACCTCATTAAATGCCCTGATCCGATCACTTCGAGGTAGCGGCCCCGTGCCGCACCGGGGTTTGAATCCGAGGAGAGCAGCCGACCCGCCGGGCCCGGGGCCCGGGTCAGTGCTGGGGGTCGGGGCGGGGGTCGGACCGGTTCCTCAGCCGGACCGCGGCGAGTGCGGCCGAGTATCCGACGGCGAACGGCACCGCCAGGGTCAGGGCGGCGGTGGCGTTCAAGGAGTAGTAGCCGATCAGGGTGGGGGTGAACAGGGGCGGCACGGCCAGGACGGCCGCGGTCAGGGCCGCGGCGCGGACCGTGCGGGTGGTGCAGGCGACGGCCACGCCGGTGACCAGCGGGGCGGTGAGGTGGAATCCGGTGCGGAAGACGACCGTCCCTCCGCCCGAGCCGACGGTCAGGTCGAGGGCGAGGTCCGCGGCGGTGAGTGCGATCACGACCGCCCAGGGCACGGCGGTGCGCGGTTGGGTGGTGCGGTCCGGCGGGGCGACCAGCAGTACGAGCGCGTTGAGGGCGAACAGGGCGATGTCCGGGCCGCTCAGGGTGTAGGTGAGCGGGATGTGCGCGTACGCGCCGGGGAGTTCGGGGTGGCCGAGGAGCGTGGGCAGCGGCATCAGGACGAGGGTGGCCGCCGCCAGGGCCCGGGCCGCGGTCCAGCGGCCGGTCAGGGCCGCGATCGCCATCAGCGCGGCGGGGACGAGCAGCGCGATGCGTGCCCAGCCACCCGGGTCGGTGGCGGCCCGGACGGCCCACCAGAGGTGCACGGCCGCGTAGCTGCCGGCCAGGGCCGCGGCGATCGGCGCCGCGGTGGCCAGGGCCTGGCCCGCCGGCCGGTGGGAGGTCAGGCCGAACCGGATCCGCACGCCGTGTCCCGCCACGTCGGCGACCTCGCGCAGGCCGGCGAGCGGGCCCGCGGTGCGGATGCGGCGTTCGGCGTGGTCGGCGACTTCCGCCAGTGCGGCGGCGCTGTAGGAGGCCGGGTAGAGGGCGAGGGCGCGGCGCAGCAGGTGGGTCGTCAGTCGGGCGGCCCGGTCGACCGGGTGGTGGTTCCGGTCGGCGTCGCCGTGGTGGCGGCTGTTCTGGTGCGAGGTCATGCCGGGCCTCCTGCGAGCCTGTTGCGGGTGATGGCGAGGCGTCGGTCGGCCTCGCGGAGGGCGGCCCGCAGCCGCTCGCTCTCGTCGGTGAGGGCCTGGGTGCCGGTCGGGGTGAGGGTGAAGACGCGGCGGGGGCGTCCGTCGACGGTCTCCTCCCGTTCGATCCGGATGAGACCTTCGGCGAGCAGCCGGTCGAGGGTGCCGTACAGGCTGCCGGCGCCGAGCCGTACCCGGCCGTCGGAGATCGCGGCGACCTCGTCGCCGAGCGCGTAGCCGTGGCGTGGCTGGTCGGCGAGGGCGGTGAGGATCAGGAAGGTGGGCTCCTGCATGGAGCGTTTCTTCGTCACACCGGCCACCATAGTACGGTCACCGTAGTGTCTGCCAATGGGGGATCCGACGGATCGCCGACGGGGTGGGTGCCGGCGTGCCGGAGGCGCCTCTGCCGCGTCTCCTCGGCACACCGAACGGGTGAGCGATCGAATCTCGCCGCCATGAACCATTCGCACACCATGTGAATTTGTCTCGGCTTTACCTGGCCAAGGTTCGAACAAGGGAGAAGGAGTGGAAGCGACATGCCGCGTTCCGGTCATTCCGCCGAACATGCCTACCGTTCCGGCGAGTTGCGGTCCTACGGTTGTTTCATCCGATCCGTTCGCACACCCCAAGGAATGGCATGAACATGATGAAGCGACTCGCGGCGTTCGCGGTGGCCACGGCCATGGCCGGAGCGGGATTCGTCGGCATCTCGTCGACGTCGGCCTCCGCCACCACGACGGCGCTGAGCTGCAGCAACAAGCAGTTCTTCACCGGCAGCGGCGGCCACGCGGGCGCGTCGATCAGGTGTACGGGCGGGCCCTTCGTCGCGAACGTGACGTGCTTCAAGCCGAGTTACGGTCGGTACCACCACTACGGAAACCGGGTCGAGAGCGGTGGCACCTCGACCGTGTGGTGCGACCTGGGCGCCACCGCGGAGAGTGTGACGGGCCTCGCCTCCTGAATCCGGTTCAAGGAGCACGGGGTTGCGGCACCTGCACCACCGGATGAACTCCGAAGGCCCCCACGGAGCGGGCGCGGTGACGCGCCCGCTCCGGCGTGTTCGGCGGCGGAACGGCCCCGCCCCGCCGCCGTGGCGCGGTCTCAGGCGGGCAGCGCCCACTTCTGGTTGGCGCCGCCGGTGCAGTCCCAGATCTGCACCTGGGTGCCCGCGGTGGTGGACCACCCCGGGTCGTCCAGGCACCTGCCGGACTGCGGGTTGTACAGCGAACCGTCGGAGCGCGGGATCCAGACCTGGGAGCCGGTGTTGTTGCAGGTGTAGAGGTCCACCGCGGTGCCGTTCGCGGTGCCGGCCGCGTACACGTCCAGGCACTTGCCCAGCACGTGCAGCGTGCTGCCGGCCTGGACGACCGTCCACTGCTGGGCGGGCGAGCCGTTGCAGGTGTAGATCTGCACCGGGTTGTAGTCGGCGGTGGAGGCCGCCCGGTCGTCCAGGCAGAGGCCGCCGTAGCCGGTGATCGCCGAACCGCCGCCGCTGCCAACGCCGTTGGTGGTGTAGGCCGCGACGGAGGCGACGCTCATCGTCGCCCCGGAGGTGGTGTCGGCCGTCGGGGTGGTGCACCCGCAGACGCCGTTGGGGAAGCCGCCGCCGATGGCCAGGTCGAAGATGATCGACAGCGGGTGGTCGAAGGCCTGCTGCCAGACGGCGGTGCCGACCTGGTTCTCCGTCACGGTGAAGTAGGCGGCGCCGTCGAGGTACCAGGTGATCGACTCGGCGCTCGGGTTGGTGCGGTCCAGGACCATCGCGTAGTCGTGGTAGCCGCTCTGGCAGCCGGGGCAGTCGCGCAGGCCGCTGCCGATCCCGGTGCCCTCGTTGCACACGCCGCCGGGGGAGGTGCCGCAGTGGACGGTACCGGCCATCTGCGAGCGGGCGTTGACGTCCTCCATGATGTCGATCTCGCCGTTCTCGGGCCACTGCCCCGGGCCCAGCATCCAGAACGCGGGCCAGTACCCCAGCCCGCCGGCGGGGGAGGGCTGCATGATCGAGGCCGTGACCTCCAGCTTGCCGCCGGCCGGCGCGCCGGCGACCGCGCTCGGGGTCCGGATCCGGCCCGAGGTCCAGGAGCCGCCGCTGCCGAGGGCGGTGATGTCCAGGTGGCCGTTGCCGTCGAGGTGGACGTTGGCGGTCGAGTCGGTCATGGTCTCGATCTCGCCGGTCCCGAAGTTCGAGCCCGGGCCGGTGTCGTACGTCCAGTTCGCGCCGGACGGCCGGGCGCCGGCGGGGCCCGCGAAGTCGTCGCTGAACACGGTCGTCCACCCCGCCGGCGGCCCGGCGGCGGCCACCGGGGCCGGGGCCGTCATCGTGCCGGTGCCGGTGCCGGTGCCGGTGGCGGCGTCGGCGGCGGGCGCGTGGCCGACCAGCGCGACGAGCAGGCCGAGGGTGGCCAGGACCGCGAGGCGGCGGCCGGAGCGGGTGAGGAGGCGGGCGCGCCGGCCGGTGCGGCGGTGCGCGGGATCACGGGTCATCTGCGGCTCCCAACGGAAGGGGGGCGCGGACCCGGCCCGCGAGGTGGGGAGGGGGCCGGTGCCGCGGTGCGGAGCGGGGGCTGCGGGCCGGCGGATCCTGCCGGACGAGCCCTGGATTCGTCCCATCGTGTGCTGAGCTGAGGCGCATTCAACTCCTGTACCTGTCAAGGCGTCAAGGGGATGACAGGGTGCTCCGCGGCGTCAACTCGTGAAGACCCTCGCACGGGCTCGGGGAGTCGAGCCGCTCGGGGAGCGAAGCGGGCAGGGCGGAGATGACGCTTCCTCAGATGTGTCCGGCCTGGCAGGATCCGCTGGTGAAACATGTGACCTACCGTCTCCATCCGGCACAGATACGCCGCCAGTGGATCTTCTCGGCGCTCTTCCTGGCCGGTGGTGCCTACCTTCTGTACCGCGGTTCGCTCGTCGCGATGAGCGCCCGGACCGCCGCCGCCATGGCTTTCGGCGCTCTCCTGATCATCGGTGGAGTCCTCCAGGTGAGGGGCGTCTTCAGCAGCGTGAGCGTCGACGAGCGCGAGATCCGGTGGACCGGGGTGCTGGGTTCCGGCACGCGGTTCGCCTGGGCGGACATCACCAACGTCGAGGTCGGGAAGAACCGCGACCGCCCCGATTCCGCGGACGTCGTGCGGCTCACCCACCGCGAGCACGGCGACGTCACGCTGCCGTTGGTGATCGGCATGCCGGGCGCCTGGCGCGACCCGGACTTCGAGACCAAGGCGGCCGGCATCATCGCCGCCTGGCGTGCCGCGAGGACGACCTCCGAACCCACGGCGTAGCCGGGCACAAGCGGCCCCCGGACCGCCCTCCGGACCGGGGGCCGCCGCGGGCAGGCCCCGGCTGGACCGGTGGGTCACCGGGGGTCCCAAGTACGGCAGCTCCTACGCGCCGGGCGGCCTCGCCGACGGGACCGACCGGTGGAAGCCCCCGGCCCACCTCGCCGCGCCCGGCAACAGCGCCACCGCCTCCCGTACGAAGACCGTCGCCCTTCCTCCGGCCCGGTGTCCCGAACCCGGAGAGCTCCGCCGGGCAGTGTTGCCCTGCCGCGGGACTCGGTCGATTCAAGCCTTGATCGGTGCGACCGACCTGGCGGCCTGCTCGATCTTCGCGCGGTAGGCCGCATGGGCGTCCTCGTCGATCTGTCCCTCGTGTTCGGGGCGCATCCCGGTCCGGCCGTCGAGGCCCTCGCGCAGGATGTCGGCGTGCCCGGCATGCCGGTTGGACTCGCCGAGGACGTGGACCATGACGGCGAACAGGTTCGTGTCGGCATAAGGCTCCTGCCACCACGGCACGTGGCCGGGGGCGTCGAGGGGAAGCTCGTCGATCGTCGCGTCCGAGTGCTCCCACGTGCGCCGGTAGAACGCGATGATCTGATCGCGGGTCTCGTCCTCGGTCGCCCACAGATCGCTGCCGTCGGAATCCTGCCACCGGGGCAGCGGTTCCGGGGAAGGGCGGTCGAAGACCTCGCCGAAGTACCTGGCCTCGACGGTGGCCATGTGTTTGACCAGGCCGAGGAGGTTGGTCCCGGTCGCTGTCAGAGGCCGGCGGGCGTCGTAATCGGACAAGCCGTCGAGCTTCCAGAGCAGCGCCTCGCGGTCCCGCCGCAGTCTCCCGTGCAGGTTGTCCTTCGCGAATTCATCGATCATGCGGCACGAGCCTGCCATGGGCTGCTCGTGGCCTCAAGATCCCGTACATGGTGGGCGCCGTGGCGTACGTCCGGCCGGGGGGCGAGCCTTCCGGCAGGGCACCGCTGGTGTCAGTAGGAGAGCTTGTCCTGGAGCAGCGCGTGGCGGAACTGGTACCGGGGGCCGTCCGCCCGCAGGACCTGGCGGTGGTGGGCGTCGTCCAGGAAGTTCATGCCCCGGGCGGGGAAGACGCCCTGGAGGTGCAGTTGGAGGAACAGCAGGGTGCTGCGTCCGGCGTCGGAGCCGGCGCTCATGACGCAGATCCCGCAGGGGACGGCGATGCCGATCGTCTGGAAGATCCCGGCGACGACGTCCCTGTCCCACATGAAGCCCTCGCGCAGGCCGAACCCCAGGCCGACGCAGAGCCCGAAGAGTGCGCCGAAGACGATGTCCCAGCGGAGTTCCTGCCGCCAGATGGCCAGCGGGTCGCTGTGCACGCCCACCTGGGAGGGCAGGCGCGCGGCTCCGATGATGAGGGCCACCATGAGCGTGCCCCAGATGCCGTTCAACGGACCGGCGAGCGGGTGGAGTTCGTGGGAGGTGCCGTGGGGGAACAGGTACCGGAACCCCACCGGAAGCCCGCCGGCGACGGCGCCGGGGAGCAGCGGCAGCCGTGAGTGGACGGCCTTCCCGCGGAACCGTCCGCCCGGCCCGGGCGCCGGGTGGACGCGCATCGCGCTCACGCCGGCGACGGCGCCCGCTGCCGTCCCGGCCGCGGCCAGCACGGCGAGCGACGCCAGGGCGTGGTGGGTGACGTTGAGGGCGTGGTCGCCGGAGACCATGCCGATGACGAGCCCGACGATCACCGCCACTCCGGGGTTGAAGCCCAGGCGCCTCCGGCGGCCGCGGCCGGGCGGGAACCGCCACCAGACGCCCTCGGGCCGGAAGGCGCGCAGCTCCGACGCCGTTCCCGCGGCCACTCCGAGGACCAGTCCCAGCGCGGCCCCGACCAGGCTGCCCGGGCCCGGCCCGCTGATCCGGTGGGTGTTGAAGTGGCCCCAGCCGTAGACCAGGGCGCCGCCGGCCGCCGCGGTGACCGTGCAGAGGGCGCCCAGCATGCCGATCCTCGGTAACGCCCGCTCCCAGCGCGGCAGTTGCCGCCAGTCGAGGCTGTAGGTGCCGTGCTCCGCCATCTTGGCCGCGAGGTAGCCCAGCCACCGCCGGGCCTGCGCCGCGTTGTAGGGCACCGGGTCGGAGGGCTGGCGCGGCTGGTAGGCGATGCTGATGAACCGGTCCAGCAGGTAGACCATGACCTCCTCGGGGGTGGCGAAGCGGTCCTCGTCCAGCAGGTCGGCGAGGGCCTCGGGGCGGGGGAACGCGTCGCGTACGAGGGTCAGGCCGAGCGGTACGTCGAGGGCGCGGGACAGGACGCTGTCCGGCCGGCGCTCCAGGTGGTCCATCAGCGCCTGCCAGGGCTCGGGCGGCGGGTCCACCTGGTAGTGCCGGAGGTACTCGGCGGCCTCGGCCCCGGGGATCGGCGCCAGCTCCAGCACCGTGGCGCCGGGGAGGTGGCCGGCGCGGACGGTCGCCGTGAACTCCTCGGTGCGCGCGAACACCATGATCCGGGACACCGCGTGCCGGCCGATCTCCCTGAGCGCGGCCCGGCGCATGTCCGGTTCGAGTTCGTCGAACCCGTCGAGGAAGAGCGCGATCCGGCCGCCGTACACCAGCTTCTCCGCCGCCCGGCGCCCGTACTGGCGCTGTCTGAGGAGGCGGTAGTCCTCGGCGATGCGAGCGGCCGCCCAGTCGGCCAGGTCGTCCCGGCTCGCGTCCCAGCCGGTGACGCTCAGCAGGACGGGCACCGGTACGGCGGCGCGCTCTGCCGGGTTCCTGACGCCGCCGCGGTGCTTGAGCGCCTCCAGCAGGGTCAGCAGCGCCGTCTCGGACTTCCCGCTGCCCGGGCGGCCCAGCAGGGCGATCCGGCCGGAGGGCAGGCTGCCGTACAGCCGGAACAGGTCCTTGATCCCGCCCTCCCGCAGGGTGCGGGCGTCCGTGGCGGGAATGCCGGGCAGCGGCGGGAAGGCGGCGGGGCTCTCGGAGTCCCCGAGTGCGGCCGCCATGGGGCTGGCGACCCCGCGGCCGGACCACCGCCAGCGCACCGGGATCGGCCTCGGGGCGCGCAGCTTGCGGTTGTAGGAGGCCTGGTTCCACTGTTCGAGGACGGCGGCGGTCAGGGCGTCCGCGGCGGCGTCCAGCGGCGAACCCGCGCCCGCCGGGGTGGAGTAGTGGTGGACGGCGGCCGCCTGGCCGACGACGACGCCGCCGTGATCGGCGAACAGGGCGGCGCGCGGGACCGCGGGCGGTTCCGCGGACGGTTCCGCGGGCGGGGCCGGGGGTGCGCCGGGGTCGCTCAGGCCTGGTGCGGACCCGGCTGCGGAGGGTTTCCCAGCGTCACGTCCCCCATGGTCCAGGCCGCGGCGGACCCGTGGTCCGCGCGGATGTCCACGTTCCCGCCGACGGCCGTGCCCGCGTCCCCCGCCGACACCCCGCCGGCGGCGCGGTCCGCGGCCCGCACCTCCTCCACCGCGCGGTCCAGGGCCCGCGCGAAGCCGGGGTCCTGCTCGACGGCCTCCTCCAGCGAGTCCTGCACCCGGCGCCGGGTGCGCTCGCTCGGCTCGGCCAGGCCCGCGTCGGCCTCCTCGGTCAGCTTCCTGAGCGCGGGGTCCTCCCCGAGCTTGCGGCCGACCAGGTCGTGGAGCCGGTCCATCCCCGCGTCCAGCGTGCGGTCGACCTCCGCGTCCGCTCGCCCGGCCACCCGCCTCGCCTTGCGCACCGCCCACGCGAACACGTACCCGACCGCGATCTCCACGCCCGTCATCAAACCCCCCCTCGGCCCGCTGCTGACGTTCCGTCAGACCGTATCCTGCCGACCGCCCCCGGCGGAAGCCGATCCCGGGCCGGGCCTTCCGGCGCTGGCCTCGTTGCCGCCGTCCGGTCCGCCGCAGGTGCGCGGGCCCCATGGGCGAGGACGTCCGCCGGGATCGTGTGGAATGCCCCGCGCAGGTCCTGGTCCGCGGAATCTCCGTGCCGCATCTCCGCCCCCCGATCTCGTGCTCTGCCGGGCACGGACTCCGTTCAACTCGCCGACGGCGCCCCGCCGGCCGGAGTGAGCCCGAGTTCCCGGCACCGCCCGAGGCGGCCCGCGTCGCTCGGTGCCAGCCAGACCCGCTCGACGGCCGGCCCGCCCTCCTCCGCCCCGTGCCGCAGGACGCCTGCGACGTCGGCACCGGTCAGCTGCGAGGCGTAGTGGCCGAGCCCGACCCGCTTGGGTTCCGCCCACCGCCCGAGGGTGAACTCCAGCCCGAGGCCGACGGGTTCGACATCGTCCCAGCGGGGCCGCGGTGCCGACGGAGTCAGCGCGTAGGGCAGGTCCTCGTACCAGAGGCGCAGTTGCGGGCCCGGACACCGGCCGACGGCCCGGCGGACCAGCCGGTGGTCGATGTGGCCGCCGACCGCCGAGGGCGCCACGACCAGCGCGGCGGCATCGAGGTGCGGCCGCATCGCCTCGGCCGCCTCCTGCTCCCGCGCCCGCGAGGCGGCCGACCCGTCCGGCTCGTTGAGTTCGGCGTCGTCGTCCATGCCGAGCGCGGAGCTGTCCGGCAGGCCGAGAGCCGTGTACGACAGTCGCAGGCTGTGCGCGTAGGCGGCGTCCTCCGCTTCCCGCAGCTTTCGGACGCCGTCCTCGTCGAGCCCCTCCGCTCCCGGGGCGTACGGTGCCCAGCGGCTGCGGGTGAAGACGGTCAGCAGGGTGATCGAGCGGTCCCGGCCGGCCCGCGCGTCGGCGTCGACCAGCGCGCCGAGCCACCCGCCGACCGACAGGGCGATGTCGTCGGGGTGCGGCGCGACCAGCAGCAGTCCGCTCATGCCGCCAGCTCCTGACGGTGTGCCACCAGCTTCTCGAAGGCGGCCGCGATGTCGTCCACCTCCGCCTTGTCGCCGAGCAGCGGGGCGTGATGGAAGGTCAGAAAGGTCTTCGCCGCCTGTTCGCAGGTGGGCAGCGAGAGGCCCTGCGGGTGGATGCGCCGCTGGTGCTCCGCGTCGAGGGCGTACCGGGAGCGGGTGTGCGGGCGGTAGAGCCGGCTGCGGTAGAGCGGCGTGTACACGGGGGTGACCGGCAGGCCGAGTTCGGCGGTGAGGGCGGCGGACAGCCGCTCGGCGCCGATGTCGGCCAGTTCCTCCTGGACGGCCGCGACGGCGTAGTTGTAGTAGGTGCGCCCGGTGGTGCCCTCGGTGGTCCGCTGGGGGCGGAAGCCGAGTTCGGCCAGCCTGGCGTCGAGGTCCGCGGCGTTCCGCGCGCGGCGGGCGTTCTCCTCGTCGAGCAGGCCGAGTTGGCCGATCAGCAGGGCTGCCTGGAACTCGGAGAGACAGCGGTTGTTGCCCATCAGTTCGGCGGTCTCCAGCAGTTCCATCGCGCCGGTGGCGGGCGGGGTGCTGCCGTAGCTGCGCCCGTCGGCCCGCAGGTGCTCGACCCGGCGGGCGAGCGCGTCGTCGTCGGTGATCACCGCACCGCCCTCGCCGCTGGTCAGCACCTTGCTCTGCTGCATGCTGAAGGTGCCGGCGTGGCCGAAGGTGCCGACCTTGCGGCCGAGGAAGCGCGCGCCGTGCGCCTGGGCGCAGTCCTCGATCAGCGGGATCCCGTGCCGGTCGGCGATCCGCTGGAGGGCGGTCAGGTCGGCGACGGCGGAGTAGAGGTGGACCACCACGATCGCCTTGGTCGCGGGGGTGAGCGCGGCCGCCACGGCCGCCGGGTCGAGGCAGAGGGTGTCCGGGTCCACGTCCACGAACACGGGTACGGCGTTGACACCGATCACGGTCGAGGCGTTGGCCACCCAGGTGATGCCGGGGATCACCACCTGGTCGCCGGCGCCGACGCCGCAGGCCTCCAGGGTGGTCGTCAGCGCCGAGCTGCCGTTGGCGGTGGGGACGCAGTGGCGGACGCCGTGGTAGGCGGCGAACTCGGCGGCGAACCGGCGTTCTCGGCTCTGCTGCCCGTTGTAAGGGCCGCTGATGGCCCAGCGGCCGGAGTTCAGCACCTCGTCGAGGACGGCGAGTGCTCCGGGGGCCGGCTGCGGCCAGCGCGGCCACGGCGTGGACCGGACGGGGGTGCCTCCGGCGACTGCGAGTTCGGGCATGGCGATGACCTGTCCTTCATTGTCAGGGGCACGGGGGTGGTTGGGGGCAGGAGGGTGCTCAGGGGGACGGGGGTGGTCAGGGGGACGGGGGTGGTTCACACCGTCAGCTCGCGCGGCACCGAGCGCCGGAGGACCTGGCCGCCGAGCACGGCGGCGGCCAGCGCCAGCGCCGCAGCGAGTCCGGCGGCGAGCGAGACGACCGTGAAGGACCCGTGCTCGACCAGCACGCCGCCGAGCGCCTGCCCGACGGCGGTGCCGACGGCGTCGGCGGTGGTGATCCACATGAACGCCTCGTTGGCGGAGTCGGCCGGCACCGTGCCGTCGAGCAGCAGGTAGCGGCAGGTGATCATGGGGGCGGCCGGCAGCCCGACCAGCAGGGTGAGCAGCACCAGGGCCGGGACCGAGTCGGCGAGCGCGAGCGCGCTCATGGTCATGGTGAGCGCGAGCAGGGTGGCCGCGTACCGCTGGGAGACCGCGGACCGCCAGCTGCGCCGGCCGTAGCCGAGGCCGCCGAGGATGCTGCCGACGGCGATCAGCGCGAGCAGCAGCCCGGCGATGCCGGGCAGCGCGTGCTCCGTGGCGTAGGCGGGGAGGTTGACCTCCACGACGCCGAACGCGAGGCAGGACGGCACCGTGGTCGCCACCAGGACGGCCAGCGGGCCGCTGGCCACCACGGCCGGCCTGCCCCACAACCGCACCTCGGCCCGGGGCTGGCTGCGCACGGCCGCGAGCCGGCCGAAGGCCAGGGTGGCCGCGCAGGTGAGGACGGCCGTGACGAGCAGCGCCGCGGTGGCCCCGGCGACGGCGATCAGCGCCCCGGCGATCAGCGGGCCTCCGATGTAGCCGACTTCCTGGAGCACGGCCTGCAGGGCGTAGGCCTGTCCCCGCTCCGCCTCGCCGGTCAGTCGTGACCAGGCCGAGCGCATCGCCGCGAACGCCACCGAGTAGCCGGTGCCGAGCGCCGCCGCGACCACCACCAGCACTGCCAGTGGCGCACGGGCCTGGCCGGCGGCGACCAGCAGCAGGGTGAGCAGCAGGTGCAGGACGGCGACCGCGACCAGGGTGCTCACACCGTGACGGTCGGTCAGCCGTCCGCGCAGCGGGGCGGTGACGGCCGCGCTGAGGCCGTAGCAGCCGATCACCAGTCCGGCGGCGCCGAACGACCCGGCGGCGTGCACCAGGAAGAGCAGCAAGGCGAGCGGTTCGGCGCCGTCGCCGATGAAGACCAGGGCGCCGACCAGGGTCAGGTTCCTGGCAGGCCCCGTGCGCAGCAGGCCGGCCGGGCCGGCGCTCATGCCCGGTCCCGACCGCTGTCCGGGTGCAGCGCCCGCCGGTAGACGGTCGTCAGCTCCCGGACCGCCGCCGGTGCGCCGTAGCGCTCCTCGATGGTGGGGCGGGCGGCGGCGGCGAGGTCGGCGAAGTGGCGCGGGTCCGCGGCGATCTGCCGGACCTTCGCCTCCAGCGCGTCGAGGTCCCCGGCGGGCACCAGCATCTGCGGACAGAGCTCTCCGACGGTGGTCAGGAGTCCGCCGACGCCGAACGCCGCCACCGGGGTTCCGGCGCTCAGCGCTTCGAGCGCGGCGCCGCCGAGCTCCTCGTAGGCGGAGGGAACCAGGGCCGTGCTCATCACGGCGAGAGCGTCCGGCACGTCGGTGTTGGGGATGAAACCGGTGATCAGGAAGTCGTCCGTCAGTCCGTGGTCGTGGATCGCCTCGGCCAGCCGGTGGCGTTGCGGGCCGTCGCCGACCACCAGGAACCGGGGGCGCAGGTCGCGCAGTCGCCGGGCCAGCGGTACCAGGTGCTGCCAGCCCTTCTCGTGGGCGATCCGGCCGACGAAGCCGATCACCGGTCGCCCGGGTGCGGCGGCCGCCCAGCCCGCGAAGTCGAACCGTCCCGTTCCCGCGGGCTTCGCCTCGGTGTCCAGGAAGTCGGGGACCACGGTGAACCGCTCGTCGCCGGTGTCGAGTGCCTCGGCCACCAGCCGCCCGGTGCCCTCGGTGAGCGTGATCACCTGTGCCGCGCGGCGGATCGCGATCCGTTCGGCCGCCGCCGCGAGCCGCTGCCGCAGCCGTCCGGCGTCGGACAGGTAGCCCGCCAAGCAGGAGCAGTGCAGGGTCAGCACGTACGGCGCGCCGACCGTTCGGGCGGCGAGCGGGGCGAGCAGCAGCGGCCACATCGAACCGTCGGCGTGCACGTGCACGAGGTCGGGCTTCCAGCGCCGGATGCCGAGGCAGGCGGTGAGCGTGGCGGCGAACCAGGCGGGGATCAGTCCGACCAGGCAGGTCAGTTCGGAGCGGATCGGCGGGATCGGCGCCCGGGCCACCCGGACGGTCAGCCCGTCCCGGTCCCGGTGGTACCTGGGCAGTCCGGGGAAGCCGGCCGTGACCACCAGCTGCCGGACGCCGTGCGCGGCCAGCGTCCGCGACAGCCGGGTGATCTGGATCTGCATGCCGCCCATCGAGTCGTACTCGACGGGCCAGGCGTCCACCTGGTCGTGGTAGTACCAGGGCGTGAGCCGCAGGATGCGCAACTGCCTTCCCTTCTGGAGCAGTTCGCCGACCGGCGTCGGGCGGTTCACCCGAGGACGGTGCGCAGCGCGCCGTCGAGGACCTCGACCGGGACCGGTACCAGCGGCATTCCCGGTTCGCTGCAGGCGACTTCGCCGACCGACCGGAGCAGCACCATGGCCACCTCGTCGGGCCCGCAGGCGATGTAGCCGCGCTTGTTGTCCTTGGCGACCAGTTCCCCGACGGCGGCGAGGTCGACGGCGGGCCGGGTGGCGCGGGTGATCCCCAGCGCGCCCATCAGCCTGGTGTGGGTGCCCAGATCCTCGGCCGACAGGTCCAGCCGGGCCCGGCTGATCTCGGCCGCGACGAGCATCCCCCAGCCCACCGCCTCGCCGTGGCCGACCGTGCCGGCCGAGGCCAACTCGATGGCGTGGCCCACGGTGTGGCCGTACTCGAAGACCAGGGCCTCGCGCTTCTCCTTGCCGTCGGCGCGCAGCAGCGGCTGCTTGGCCGAGATGCCGATCTCCAGGAATGACTCCAGCGCCCGGGCTTGATCGACCGTCAGTAGTTCCGTGGCGGCGAGGAACTTCCGTTCCTGGCCGGGCGAGGTGGTGAGCACGTTCTTCGCCATCTCGACCAGGCTGGTTCGCAGCAGCCGGGCCGGCACGGTGGTCAGCCAGTCCAGGTCGCAGGCGACCAGGGTGGGTGCGAAGAAGGTGCCGCACAGGTTCTTGCCGGCGGTCAGGTTGACGGCCTGCTTGAGCGAGATCACCGAGTCGAAGGCGCCGACCGGAGTGGTGGGCAGGTGGACCAGACGGATTCCCCGGAAGAGCAGCGCGGCCACCATGCCCGCGATGTTGCCGATGGTGCCGCCCCCCAGTGCGACGATCACCGACTTGCGGGTGACGCCCCGGGCGACCGCCTGCTCCATGATGTCGCCGACGGCGTTCAGGTTCTTCGCATACTCCGAGGGTTCGAACTCGACCGAGCTGACCTCGAAAGCCGGTCTCAGCTGCCGGGCGAGCCGCTGGTAGGTGTCGGCCAGCCTGCCGTCCACCAGGAAGAGGAGCACGTCGGCATCGCCGAGGCCCTGCCGCAGCAGGTCCGGTATCCCGCCCTCCAGGCCGACGCCGTAGTGATAGGGAATGCGCGTTTCTCCGAATTCGAGCTGGCGCAGGTGGACGCTGACGGAAGCGGGCATGCAAGGGCTCCTAGAAATGGTCGGCCGACGGGGACGGCCCACGCTCGACATGGCTTTCGGGCGCGCCTGGCGGCATCCATCGGTATTCCGGAAAGCCACGGATCAACATGGCGGGCCGGCGTGCCACCGAGGGGGCGGCGGGCGGCGGTGAACCACGTCCACCGGCGACCTCAGCTGGGACGACAGGCGTTTGACGCCCCGGTGCCGGCAACCTCGACACCATCCTCCTGACGGCCGCAGCCGGCCACCACGACGTTCACCGGACGTTGGGCCGACACTTCCGTCGCGGGTCGACTCGGTGGTGCCGCCAGGGCGGAAGGGCCGGCCGGGGCTCGGTCACCTGTCGCCCGTCGCCCGTCGCCCGTCACCCGCTGCCCGTCGCCCGTCAGTCGACCCGGAGGCCCAGCGCCAGGGTCAGTCCGAGGACCCGGTGCGGCGATGCGAGATCCGGGAACAGCTCCCGCAGCTGCGACATCCGGTACCGGACCGTCTGGGGGTGGACGAACAGCTCCGCCGCCACCTCGTCCCGCCTGCCCTGGTGCAGCAGCCACGCCCGCAGGGTCTCCTCCAGCCGCCGTGCGGTCGTGGCCGGCACGGCCCGCAACGGTGCGAGGGCTCGGGCGCGCAGGTCCGCGAACGCGTCCGCGTCGGCGCTCAGCACCAGTTCGGGCAGGTGCTCCTCGGTGTCGCGGATGTCCGGGGAGAGGGAGCGCGCGCGTACGGCTCGTTCGTACGAGGCGGACGCACGGGTCCAAGGCCGTGCCGGGCCGACCACGGCGGTGCGGTCGGTCAGCTGCCGCAGGAGGTGTGACCGGTCGGCGTCGGGGACGAGCAGCACCCCGGTGGCGTCCGGCAGGTCGTCGAGGACGAGAGTGCTCGGGTCGAGCGCCCGGTAGGCGGGCCGGGCCTGGGCGGCGGGCAGCAGGACCGCGGTCAGCGAGACCGGGGGCTGCCACCCGGCCCGTTGGACGGAGGCCAGCAACACGTCCGGACTCGCGCCGGCGAGGAGGTCGCGGGCCAGGTGTTCCAGGTGGCGCTCGTGGGCCCTGCCGCGGGCGGCCAGTTCGTCCGCATGGCCTGCGGCGCTCGCGGCGGAGAGTTCGTCGATGTAGGCGAAGGTCAGCTCGGCGAACTTGGCGACCTCGGCGGCGGGCAGGCCCGCGGGTACGGCACCTGCCGCGAGGCACCGCCAGGCCACGCGGGCGCCGACGCGGTGGGCGCTGAGCAGGGCGTCCATCGAACGGCCGTCGCGCACCTCGCCGCGGCCCAGCTCATAGGCCGCGTCACCGGCGTCGCCACTCGTGGCGTTCCCGCTCGCGAGGTCCAGGTAGTGCCCCAGGGCGGTGCGGACGGCCCGGCGGATGGTGGCGCCCATGCGGCCCGAAAGGGCGTTGGCATAGGGCGGGACCTCGTCGATGATCGCCTCGACGACCTCGTCGGCGGTGGCCGCCAGCGCGGCCCGGAGCGCGGTGACCGTCGTTTCGTCCAGGGCCGGTTCACCGGCCCTCCGGAGTGCATGGCTCACGTTTTTGTTTCCCACGAACAATTCAGCAGGGCAGATTCACATCCTACGGTCAGGACTTTACGCCCTGGGGCGCAGCAAGCTGGAGTCATGACGAGCGCAGCCCTCCGCAGCAGGGCATGGAAACTGCTGGAGATGGTCACCACGCCGCTCCTGCCGTCGGACTACCTCGACCTGGTCAGCCCGCTGCGGGCGGGCGCCGACCTGCGCGGGCGCATCGAGGCCGTGCATCCCGAGACGGGTGACGCCGCGACCGTCGTGATCAGGCCGGGACGGGGCTGGCGCGGCCACGCGGCGGGTCAGTACGTGCGGATCGGAGTCGACGTGGACGGGGTGCGCCTGTGGCGTGCCTACTCCATCACCTCGCCGACGAACCGCCGGGACGGCCGCATCACCGTCACCGTGAAGGCGGTCCCGGACGGCAAGGTCAGCAACCATCTGGTCCACCGGGCGACACCGGGCACGCTGGTCCAACTCGACCAGGCGGCGGGTGACTTCGTGCTGCCGGGGGCCAAGCCCGCCAAGGTGCTCTACCTGACGGCCGGCAGCGGCATCACGCCCGTCATGGGCATGCTGCGCGACACCGGGCTCGATGACGTCGTCATGGTCCACTGCGCACCACGGCCGCAGGACGTGATCTTCCGCGACGACCTGCACGGCCTGGTCGCCGACGGGAAGCTGCGGCTCGTCGAGGTGCACACCGACACCGACGGCAGGCTCGACATCGCGCGTCTCAGCGGCCTCGTGCCCGACTGGGCCGAGCGCGAGACCTGGGCGTGCGGGCCCGCGGGACTGCTCGACGCCGCCGAGGAGCACTGGGCCGAGCACGGTGCCCCGGAGCGCCTGCACACCGAACGCTTCCGCCCCGCCACTGTCCTCACCGGCGACGGGGGCCGTGCCGGCGCCGGTGGCAAGGTCAGGTTCAGCACCACCGGCAAGGCCGTCGACGCGGACGGCACCACACCGTTGCTGGACGTCGGCGAGGAGGCCGGCGTGCTCATGCCGTCCGGGTGCCGCATGGGCATCTGCTTCGGCTGCGTCACGCCGCTCACCGCGGGCGCCGTCCGTGACCTGCGCACCGGCGAGATCACCGAGGCCGCGCCGGGCGTCCTCATCCAGACCTGTGTGTCCGCCGCGGCGGGCGCCTGCGACATCGAACGGTAGAGGCACCTTGACCGCCATCGACCCCACCGCCCACCTGACCGCGGAGCAGATCGAGGAGCTCGGCCGCGAGCTGGACGCGATCCGCGACGAGGTGATCGCCGACCGCGGCGAGAAGGACGCCGCCTACATCCGCAAGGTCATCTCGGTGCAGCGCAAGCTCGAACTGGCCAGCCGGGGTGTGCTGCTGTTCTCGATCTTCCCGCCCGCGTGGTTGCTCGGTACCGCCGGCCTGTCCGTGGCGAAGATCATGGACAACATGGAGATCGGCCACAACGTCCTGCACGGCCAGTGGGACTGGATGCGGGATCCGAAGATCCACTCCACCACCTGGGAGTGGGACCACGTCTCGCCGTCCGCGCAGTGGAAGCACTCGCACAACGAGCTGCACCACACGTACACCAACGTGATCGGCAAGGACAACGACCTCGGCTACGGCATCATGCGCGTCGACGAGGACCAGAAGTGGCGCCCGTTCCACCTCGGCCAGCCGCTGTGGAACCTCGTCAACGCCTGCTTCTTCGAGTACGGCATCGCCGCGTACGACCTGGAGCTCGGCAAGAACCTGCGCAGGCACCGCCGGCGCGACCCGGAGTTCCGTGCGCGGGCCAGGGCCGTGGGCCGCAAGATCCGCAAGCAGGTGCTCAAGGACTACGTGATCCACCCGCTGCTGTCCGGCCCGTCGTTCCTCACCACCCTCGCCGCCACGTTCACCGCGAACCTGGTCCGCAATGTCTGGACCCACTCGGTGATCATGTGCGGGCACTTCCCCGAGGGCGTGCAGGTCTTCGAGCGCCGGTCGCTCGAGGGCGAGACGCGCGGTCAGTGGTACCTGCGCCAGATGATGGGCTCGGCGAACATCAGCGGCAGCAGGGCCATGCACTTCATGACCGGAAACCTGTCGCACCAGATCGAGCACCACCTGTTCCCGGACCTGCCGAGCAACCGGTACGCCGAGGTCGCGGTGAAGGTGCGCGCACTGTTCGAGAAGTACGAGCTGGAGTACGTCACCGGGCCGCTTCCCCGGCAGGTGTTCTCCGCCTGGCACAAGGTCTTCCGGCTCTCGCTGCCGAACAGGAAGCCCGAGACCACGACCCCGGACCGCAGGAAGGAGCCCGTCGCGGTCTGAGCCCCGGGAAGGCGCCCGCGGGAAGTCGACCCGGCTGCTTCCCATGAGGCCGACGGGACGTTGACCGAGCTCAACACGGTGCCGGAGATCAACTCCTCGGCCCTGTCCATCAACAACGCGGGCCTGACCGTCGGCATCCGGACCAGCTTCCCGACGCCGAGCAGTCCCACGAAGACGGCCGACGGGGTGGGGGAGCACCCGAAGGCGGACCGCGGGCGTCCGTGCCCGCCGGCCTCGTTCAGCTCGGCGTGGCCGGGCGTAGGCGCCTGCGGATGTGGCGGGGGGTCAGCAGGTCCTGGTCCGCCAGGACGTCCAGGAAGGCGGCCGCGACGGGGTCGGGGGTGGTGCGGGTGTAGGCGGTCAGCTGGCGGCTGACCGGGGGGTCGGGGCGCAGCACGGCGCCGTTGAAGTGCGGCGGGATGGTGTTGGCGGGTACCAGGGTGGGGCCGAGTCCGGTGGCGGCGTAGTTGGCCGCGGCGGGGGCCTGTTCGGTGCGGACGGCCACGCGGGGGCGGAAGCCGGCTGCCGCGCAGGCCTGGTCGAGGACGTCGGCCAGGCCGCTGTCGGGGGTGAAGTGCACCCATTCCCGCTCGGCGAGGTCGGCCAGCCGGACGCCGGGCGCGTGGTCGGAGCGGGCCGCGGGGTCGTCGGTGTGGGTGGCGACGAGGAAGTCCTCGGTGCCGAGATGGCGCACCGTTCCCTCCCAGCCGGGTGGCGGCGGCCCGACGGCGACGTCGGCCTGACCAGCCGTCATGGCCGCGGCCAGTGCTTCGGCGTGCCGGTGCTCGAACAGGCGGACCCGTACGCCCGGGTGGCGCCGGCGCCAGGCTCCCAGGGCGGCGGGTAGCAGGCCGTAGCTGATGGAGTAGAGGGTGGCGAGGTGGAGTTCGCCGGTGGCGAGGCCGGCGGCCCGGCGGGCCGCGGTGGTGGCGCGGTCGGCCTCGGCGAGGGCGGCGCGGGCGTGGGGGAGCATGGCCCGCCCGGCGGGGGTGGGGCGCACGGTGCGGGGCAGGCGTTCCAGCAGCGGACCGCCGATCTCCCGTTCGAGGGCCTGGAACTGGTGGGAGAGGCCGGGCTGGGTGATGTGCAGGCGCTCGGCGGCCCGGGTGAAGGAGCCCTCGTCGACGATCGTCACCAGGTATTCGAGCTGTCGCAGGGTCGGCATGTGCTCAGCTTATGGGATTCATAGGAAACAGTCCTTGGACGCATGACAGGTCCGGCTCGCAGGATGGGGTCATGCCCGGCGAGGCGCTACCGAGTTCTCGCCGATTCCCCAGCAAGGAGCCATCCCATGTCGAACGAATCCGGCGCCGGTGTTCTCGCGGTCTTCAAGGCGGCGCCGCACGCCACCGATGAGGACTTCGCGAAGGTCATCGATGCCGAGCTGGCCCGGGCCAAGGAGCTGGTCGACCAGGGTGTGATCGTGCACGGCTACCACCGTGCGGACCTCGTCGGTGCGGCACTGGTCCTGGACGCCGCGACGGTCGAGGCCGCGCGCGAGATCATCGCGACGTTCCCCGCGGTCGCGGCCGGTCTGATCGAGACCGAGTCGGTCATCCCGCTGGTTCCGCTGCAGCTGCCGCAGGACTGACGGACCGCAGGGCTGACAGACCGCAGGACCGACGAACCGCCGGACGGTCGGGCACCGCCTCTCCGTGGTGCCCGGCCGGAGCGGAGCTTGGAGGAACCTCTCATGCCTCATCCGTCCGAGCCACCGGCGCCGGTCCTGGACCCGGCCGCCCGTGCGCTCGCCGATCACGCGGCGGCCGGGCCCGACCCGCGCCGGCGGCAGCCGGCACAGATCCGCGCCCGGCTGGACCTGGCCCAGTCCGGCCCGGTCGAGCGCCCCGACGCCCACATCGAGGACCTGTCCGTACCCGGTCCCGACGGTGCGGTCCGGGTCCGCCTGGTGCGGCCGGCCGCACCGGGCCCGGCACCGCTGCCGGTGATCCTCTACCTGCACGGCGGAGGGTGGATCGCCGGCAGCCCGGTCAGCCACGACCGGCTGGTCCGGGAGCTGGCGGCGGGGGCGAGTGCGGCCGTGGTCTTCGTCGACTACGACCTCGCTCCCGAGGCGCCCTATCCCACCGCCCTCCGGCAGGCCCGCGCCGCGGCCCGCTGGGTGGCCGACCACGGCCGGACGCACGGGCTGGACGCCGACCGGATGGCCGTGGCCGGCGACAGCGCCGGCGGCAACCTGGCCGCGGCCCTGACCCTGCTGGCCAAGGAGGACGGCGGGTTCTCCTTCCGCCACCAGGTGCTCCTCTATCCGCCCATGTCGGCGGAGTGCGACACCGACTCCTACCGCCGGTTCGCCCGGGGATACTTCCAGAGCGCCGACTACCTGCGTTGGCTGTGGCAGCAGTACGTGCCCGACCCGGGCCGGCGGACCGAGCCGACCGCGGCCCCGCTGAACGCCGAAACCGATCAACTGGCCGGCCTGCCACCGGCGTTGGTGATCACCGCCGAGGCCGACGTGCTCCGCGACGAGGCCGAGGCGTACGCCGCGAAGCTCCGCACGGCCGGCGTGCCCGTCACCTGCGTGCGCTACCAGGGCACCGTCCACGCCTTCGTCGTCCTCGACGCCCTCCGCGGGACCGGCGCCGCCCGCGCCGCACTCGCGCAGACCGTCGCAACCCTGCGCGAGGCCCTCCACCCACCACGGGAGACTCCATGAACACCCCGCCCTCCGGGCCCGCCGCCGCGCCTCCCGGGCCCACGATCACCGTCGGCAACATCGCCCTGTCCTTCCACCGCGCCACCGCCGCTGTGACCCGCCGCGTGCTGGAAGCCCACGGCCACCGGGTCGAGAGCATCGAGGCCCCGCACGAGCAGCTCTTCCAGCTCCAGGCCGACGGCAGGGTCGACGTCCTGGTCTCGGCGTGGCTGCCCGCCAGCCACGACACCTACCTGTCGGCCTACCGGGACCAGGCACACCTGCTCGCCCCGCACTACCACCCGTACTGCGTGTGGGCGGTGCCGCCGTACGTGCCCGCCGACGCGGTGCGCGAGGTCGCCGACCTCGCCCGGCCCGACGTGTCCGCCCGCATGACCCGCGCCATCGACGGCATCAACCCCGGCGCCGGAATCAGCCGCTTCTCCGCCCGGATGGTCACCGCCTACGGGCTCGACCGGGCCGGCTACACCTTCACCCCCGGTACCGAGGCCGGGTTCATCGCCCGCGTCGAACAGGGGATCGCCGACCGGGAGTGGTTCGTCATCCCGCTGTGGCGCCCGCAGTACCTCAACCGCCGCCACGGTCTGCGCGCGCTGACCGAGCCGAAGGGCCTGCTGGGCACCGTCGACGCCGCCGGCCCCGTCATCCGCCGGGCGAGCCTCGATCTCATCCACCCCTCGGCACTGGCCCGCCTTGACGGCCTGCACCTGGGCAACGACGACGTCGAGGAGCTCGACACCTGGATCAACGCCGACGGCCTCGCCCCCCTGCGGGCCGCCGACCGTTACCTCGCCGCCCACCCCCAGCTGCTCCGATAGCCCGCCCGTACCCGCCCGTACCCGACCCGTACCTGAACCGCCCACACTCACGGAGCTTCCCCATGACCCGACACCCCGCCACCATGCCGGCCGTCGCCTACCGCACCAGCCTGCCGATCGACGACCCGGCCAGCCTGGAGGACCTCGAACTGCCCGTCCCCGAACCCGGTCCCCGTGACCTGCTCGTCCGGGTCGAAGCCGTGGCCGTCAACCCCGTGGACTACAAGGTCCGCCAGGGCGCCGATCCGGGCGGCGCACCCCGTGTGCTCGGCTGGGACGCCGCCGGCACCGTGGTCGCCGTCGGCGACCAGGTGACCCTGTTCCAGGCCGGCGACCACGTCTACTACGCCGGCGCACTCGACCGCCCCGGCGCCGACTCCCGCTTCCACACGGTCGACGAGCGACTGGTGGGTCCCAAGCCGGCCACCCTCTCCTTCACCGAGGCGGCCGCCCTGCCGCTCACCGCGCTCACCGCCTGGGAGGGCCTGTTCGAGCGTCTGGGCCTGCGCCACGGCACCCTGGAGCAGACCGGCACCCTGCTCGTCACCGCCGCCGCGGGCGGCGTCGGCGCCATCACCACCCAGCTCGCCCGCACCCTCACCGGCCTGACCGTGATCGGCACCGCCTCCCGACCCGAGACCGTGGAGTTCGCCCGCCGGATGGGCGCCCACCACGTGATCGACCACCGCCGGCCGCTGACGCCGCAGCTGGCCGCCGTCGCACCCGGTGGCGTCGACCACGTCTTCGGCACCGCCGGCACCGACCGCAACCTGGCCGCCTACGCCGAAGTGCTCAACCCCTTCGGACAGATCGTCGCGATCGACGACTTCGACACCCTCGACATCGGCGCGCTCAAGGCCAAGAGCATCTCCTTCCACTGGGAGTTCATGTACACCCGCTCGATGTTCCAGACCCCCGACCAGGCCACCCAGCACCGCATCCTCGCCCAGGTCGCCCGCCTGGTCGACGCCGGGCTGATCACCACCACCGCCACCCGGGACCTCGGCCCGATCAACGCCGCCAACCTCCGCGAAGCCCACCACGTCCTGGAGTCCGGCACCGCCATCGGCAAGACCACCCTGACCGGCTGGGCGCCCGAAGCCGAGGCCCGGTCCGCCGAGGCCGGCGCCAACTAATCTCTGGGGCCAGTCAGTTGCTTGCCGCCGGCGCCTGGAGCAGTCGGTCGCGGCCCACGGGCGGTGCGTTCAGGGTCGCCCGGTCGCCTGTCGGCAGGCGTGCACTGCGGCGGGGTCCTGAGGCAGCTTCTGATACCCGTGTCCCAACCGTGGGCGATGGCCTCGCATCCATGCGGGTCGGACCGGCCGTCAAGGACCGCAGGGGGATCCCGGTGGGACCCCGCTCGACCGGTGGGTCGTACGCTTGCCCGTTCGGGAACGGTTCGGGTGCGGAGGTCGGGTGCGGGTCGAGGATTTCGTCGGATGGGAGCGGGACCTTCCGCTGCGCTACCTCCTCGTCGAGGACGTCTCCGATCTGGAGGACACCGAGCGCGTCACGCTCCTCGGGCGCTGCGTCGACGCCGAGGGGCTGTACGTGACACCGGTGCCACCGCCCCGGGAGG